>NZ_JBIVMI010000007.1:0-39250 GCF_044753005.1 Kitasatospora sp. NPDC088548 | reverse complement strand
GGGCGGGCCGGGGGGGGGCCCCGTGGGCCCCGCGGGCCCCTATCCAACCCCCCCCCCCCCCCCCCCCCCCCCCACCCCCACCAAACCACACCAACCCCCCCCCCCCCCCCCCCCCCCCCCCCCCCCCCCCCCCCCCCCCGCCACCACCCTCCCGAGAGCCCCCCCGAACAGCAACCACCAACCCACAGGAGCCCCCGTGCCACCCACCACCCCCGCCGACCCCTGGGAGACCCTCCACACCCCCGCCCTCCTCGGCACCGACCGCCGCCCCCTGCCGGCCGATCCCCCCACCGGCTCCCCCGCCCACCGCACCACCGCCCAGGCGGTGGACCGCACCGACCCGGCCACCGCCCTCCTCGAACTCGCCGCCCTGGCCGCCGTCCGCCGCCGCGCCGGTGCCCTCCCCGCGCCCGCCACCGAACCCCCCGGCCCGCCCGCTCCCGAGGACCCGCGCCCCGAACTCCCGCCCCCCGCCGCCCGTCGGCTCTCCCTGCTGCTCAGCAACCGCGGCGCCGGAAGCAGCTCGAGCCACGCCCTCGCCAACCTCGCCGAGCTGCTCCCCCAATGGCTCACCACCGCCCGCTCCCGCGGCTACCGCCCGCCCGCCGCTCTCGTCCCGGCCCTGCTGGACGCGGCCCGGGCCCGTAGCGAACTGCGCCCCGACGCGGTCGCACTGGCCGGCCCGCTCGGCCGCTGGCTCGCCGCCCAGAACCCGGACTGGCGCTTCGTCCTGCGCACCACCACCGACCCCGCGCCCGCCGCCGAACTCCCCGAGGACGACCGCCTCTGGCACGAGGGCCTCTTCGCCGAACGCGTCACCCACCTCACCGCGCTCCGCCGGAGCGACCCCGCCGCCGGCCTGGCCCTGCTCCGGAGCAGCTGGCCCACCGAACGCGCCGAGGACCGCCTGCTCTTCCTGGACGCCCTGCAGGAAGGCCTCTCCCTCGCCGACGAACCGTTCCTGGAGGCCGCCCTGGGCGACCGCAGCAAGAACGTCCGGGCCACCGCCGCCGAGCTGCTCTCCACCCTCCCCGGCACCGCCCTCGCCCACCGGATGGCCGAGCGCGCCCGCACCGCCGTACGCCTCTCGGAGCGCGGCACGCATCTGCTGGTCAGCCCGCCCGCCGCGTGCGACGCCGCCATGCAGCGCGACGGCATTGCGCTCAAGTCGCCCACCGGGCGCGGCGAACGGGCCTGGTGGTTCGGCGAGGTGATCGCCGCCGCCCCGCTGGCCGTCTGGTCCGGGACCACCGGCCTGACGCCGGATCAGCTGCTCGCCCTCCGGGTCGGCGACAGCATCGACGAGACCAGCAGCAGCTGGGCCGACGACCTGCGGGAGGCCTGGGCCAGGGCCGCCGTCCGCCAGCAGGACGCCGGCTGGGCGCGGGCGCTGCTCGGCCCCGCGCCCGCCCCGGGGAGGGGCACCCGGACGGGCCGCGCACCCCGGACGGCCGGCGCTCCCGCGAAGCTGCTCTCGGTGCTCCCGGCCGCCGAACGGGCCGCCTGGACGGCCGCCTTCGTCGAGGTGCACGGCCTCGGCGAGGCCTTCCAGCTGCTCGGCGCCTGCGCGACCCCGTGGACCCCGCCGCTGTCGACCGCCGTGGTCGCGGCGCTGGACCGGGCGGCCGCCTCCGGCGCGTACCCGTGGAGCCACAGCGGGGTGCTCGGGATGACCGAGCGGGCCCTCGCCCCCGGGACGGCCACCGCCGTCGAGGCCCTGGCGGCCTCCGCCGCGCCCGCCTCGGCCTGGGGCGAGACCTTCGCCCGGCTGGCCGGCACCCTGCGCTTCCGGGAGGCGATGCTCGCCGAACTCGACGGCTGAGCGGCGGTCTCCGACATGCGACCGGGCCGGTACGGAGCGGGAAGCTCTCCGTACCGGCCCGGTCGGCGTGGACTCAGCCGGCGGCCCGCAGGTTGGCCTCGACCCAGGCCACCACGTCCCGGGTCGGCGTGCCCGGGGTGAAGATGTCCGCGACGCCCAGGGCCTTGAGCTCGGCGATGTCGTCGTCCGGGATGATCCCGCCGCAGAAGACCTTGATGTCCTCCGCGTCGCGCTCCTTCAGCAGTTCCAGGACGCGCGCGCAGAGCGTCATGTGCGCACCGGAGAGGATCGACAGGCCGATGCCGTCCGCGTCCTCCTGGATGGCGGTGTCGACCACCTGCTCGGGCGTCTGGTGCAGCCCGGTGTAGATGACCTCCATACCGGCGTCGCGCAGGGCGCGCGCGATGACCTTGGCGCCCCGGTCGTGACCGTCGAGCCCCGGCTTGGCGACCACCACGCGGATCGGCCCTGACACACCCATCACTGCCTCCTGGACCTCGTCGTCCACCACCCCACCGGACCTCGTCGGGCGCGGGCGCGGTTAACCAGCAATAACAAACCTGAGGGGAGGTTAGCGCCACCCGGCCCGGTTGGCCGTGCCGCCCGGCAAGAGGAGGGGAAAGTCACAGCTTCGCCTTTCGCCGCCCGCTTTCCGTCCCTCCGTCACCGTCGGTGTCCCCACGGCCCTGCCTCTTGACATCCGGACTTTTGTCCGGATGTCGGCGTTACGACTACAGTCTCGGCTGTTTTCCCCTGTCCGTCGACGTGCCCGAGGCCCACCGAGGAGGCAGCCCCCGATGGCTCCCGAAGCAGCCGCCCGTCCGACCCGCGCCGAGCTGCGCGTGGCCGCCCGCGAACAGTCGCGCGCCCAGCGCCGCGACGCCGCCAAGGCCGCCACCAGAACGGCGCTGCTGCGGGTCGCGCTGCCGTCGGTGGCCGCGCTCGGAGTGGCCACGGCGGCCGCCGTGACCGTCCAGGGCGAAGCGGCCGACCAGCAGCGCGCGCAGGCGGCCGGCCGGGGGCCCGAGCAGGCCGCCGCCGACCCGGCCGGCGCCGGTGCGGCCGCCGGGACCACCGTCCGGCAGGCCTCCGCACCGGGCGACGCCGCTCACGCCTCCCGCGGCGACGCCCGCCAGCCGCTGTCCGGCACCCAGCCCGCCGCCGACCCGGCCGCACAGCCCACCACGGACCCGGCCGCGCAGCCAACCGCCGACCCGACCGCCGACCCGACCGCCGAGGCGCCCAAGCCGCCCGAGCGCCCCAAGATCTCCCTCCCGGTCGCCCAGCGCGGTCTGGGCGAGACGTTCGGCGCGTCCGGTACGCACTGGGCCGCCCGGCACACCGGCATCGAC
This sequence comes from Kitasatospora sp. NPDC088548, assembly GCF_044753005.1. Lineage (NCBI taxonomy): Bacteria > Bacillati > Actinomycetota > Actinomycetes > Kitasatosporales > Streptomycetaceae > Kitasatospora > Kitasatospora sp. NPDC088548. Next base: position 36,076 of record NZ_JBIVMI010000007.1, on the reverse strand, counting down.
TTCCCGGTCGACGGCGGCACCCAGGTGCTGGCCGTCACCGACGGGACGATCCGCACCCAGTGGAATCCGTCGTACGGCTATATGACGATCCTGAAGACGGCCGACGGCACCGAGGCCTGGTACTGCCATCTGCGCTCGTACAAGATCCGCAAGGGCACGGTGAAGGCGGGCGACGTGATCGCCTTCGTCGGCAGCAGCGGCAACAGCACCGGCCCGCACCTGCACTTCGAGATCCGCCCGGCCGGCGGCGGCGCACCCGTCGACCCGCTGCCCTGGCTGCTCGCCCAGGGCATCGACCCGCGCTGACCCACCGTCCGCCGGCGCGGGCCCCGCCGCCCCGGTCCTACAGCTTCTCCACCGGCGCGTACCGCAGCAGCAGCTGCTTGCGCCCCTCCGAACCGAAGTCCACCGTGGCCTGCGCCTTGTCGCCGACGCCGGTGGTGGCCACCACCGTGCCCAGCCCGAAGGTGTCGTGGGTGACGCGGTCGCCCACCGCCAGCCCGACGACCTCGCGCTCGACGGCGCCGCCGGAACGCCGCGCCGACTGCCCCCAGCCCGCCTTCGGCGCAGCCGCCGCGGCGCCCCGCGAGGACCCGCGCGAACCGCCGCCGCTCGCGGCGAACCCGCGCCCGCCGAACGAGCCGGACGACCCGGACGAGCCCCCCGCGTACCCGCGCGGGGCCGGCGCCGACGCCGCCCCCATCCGCTTCCACTCCACCAGCGGCTCCGGGATCTCCTCCAGGAACCGCGAGGCCGGGTTGTACGAGGGCTGCCCCCACGCGCTGCGCAGCACCGAGCGGGTCAGGTAGAGCCGCTCCCGGGCGCGGGTCAGCCCGACGTACGCGAGCCGCCGCTCCTCCTCCAGCTCCTTGACCTGGTTGAGCGCCCGCATGTGCGGGAAGATGCCGTCCTCCATACCGGTGAGGAAGACCACCGGGAACTCCAGGCCCTTGGCGGTGTGCAGGGTCATCATCGTGATGACGCCCTGCCCCTCCTCGTCCTCGTCCGGGATCTGGTCCGAGTCGGCGACCAGCGCCACCCGCTCCAGGAAGTCGGCCAGCGAGCCGACCGGCGGTGCGCCGTCCTCGCCCGCGTCCGGCCGCTCCCCCGGGTCCTGCTCGTACTCCAGGGCCACCGAGGCGAGCTCCTGGAGGTTCTCCACCCGGGTCTCGTCCTGCGGATCGGTGGAGGACTGCAGCTCGGCGAGGTAGCCCGTCTCCTCCAGCACCGCCTCCAGCACCGCCGCGGGGCCCGCTCCGGACTCCACGACCTGCCGCAGCCCGGCCATCAGCGTGTTGAACTTCTTCACCGCGTTCGCCGAGCGCGCGGCCATGCCGTACGCCTCGTCGACCCGCTGCAGCGCCTGCGCGAAGGAGATCCGCTCCCGCGCGGCCAGGGCGTCGACCATCGCCTCGGCGCGGTCGCCGATGCCGCGCTTGGGCACGTTGAGGATCCGGCGCAGCGGCACGGTGTCCTCGGGGTTGGAGAGCACCCGCAGGTAGGCCAGGACGTCCCGGACCTCCTTGCGCTCGTAGAAGCGCACCCCGCCGACCACCTTGTACGGCAGCCCGACCCGGATGAACACCTCCTCGAACACCCGGGACTGGGCGTTGGTCCGGTAGAAGATCGCGACGTCGCCGGGCCTGGCGTCCCCGGCGTCGGTCAGCCGGTCGATCTCGTCGGCGATGAACTGGGCCTCGCCGTGCTCGTCGTCGGCGACGTAGCCGATCACCTTCTCGCCGTGGTCACCGGCCGTCCAGAGCTTCTTCTCGCGCCGGTTGGCGTTGCGCTCGATGACGGCGTTGGCGGCGCTCAGGATCGTCTGGGTGGAGCGGTAGTTCTGCTCCAGCAGGATCGTGACCGCGTCCGGGTAGTCCTCCTCGAACTGGAGGATGTTGCGGATCGTCGCGCCGCGGAAGGCGTAGATCGACTGGTCCGCGTCACCGACCACGCACAGCTCGGCCGGCGGCACCTCGGCGAGCCGCCCGGCCGCCGGGTCCACCAGGTCCCCGTCGACGGTGCGCTTCGGCGCGGCGGTGACCGAGCCCCCGCTCAGCTCCCGGACCAGCATGTACTGGGCGTGGTTGGTGTCCTGGTACTCGTCGACCAGGATGTGCCGGAACCGCCGCCGGTAGTGCTCGGCGACGTCGGGGAACGCCTGGAGCAGGTTGACGGTGGTCATGATGATGTCGTCGAAGTCCAGCGCGTTGGCCTCGCGCAGGCGCCGCTGGTAGAGGAAGTACGCCTCGGCGAGCTTCTTCTCCATCGGGTTGGCGGCCTGGTCGGCGTAGGTCTCCTCGTCGATCAGCTCGTTCTTCAGGTTGCTGATCTTCGCCGTGAAGGACTTCGGCGGGAACTGCTTCGGGTCCAGGTCGAGATCGCGGCAGACCAGCGACATCAGCCGCTGCGAGTCCGCCGAGTCGTAGATCGAGAACGAGGAGGTGAAGCCGAGCAGCTTGGACTCGCGGCGCAGGATCCGTACGCAGGCGCTGTGGAAGGTGGACACCCACATCGCCCGGGCCCGCGGCCCGACCAGCTGCTCGACGCGCTCGCGCATCTCGCCGGCCGCCTTGTTGGTGAAGGTGATCGCCAGGATCTCGCCCGGCTGCACCCCGCGCGCGCCCAGCAGGTGGGCGATCCGGTGGGTGAGCACCCTGGTCTTGCCGGAGCCCGCGCCGGCCACGATCAGCAGCGGCGAGCCCGCGTGCAGCACCGCCTCGCGCTGGGGGTCGTTCATCCCCTCCAGCAGCTGCGCCGGGTCCACCACCGTCCGGGCGGCGCCGTTGCGGTACCAGGAGTCCCGCTCGGCCTCGGCGGCGTGGTCGGTCTCGAACAGCCCCTGCGGAATCGCCTCCTCGTACGCGTCGTACGGGACGTCGTCCTCGTACGGCGGCGGCTCCTCGTCGGCGGGGGCGGCGGGCTGCTGCTTCGACCCGGCGGCGGGGGCCTCGAAACCGGGGAGCGGGAGGTCGTCAAAGAGGCTACTCATGGCACTCCGAGTCTATGGCCACCCACTGACAAGCCCGCCCGGCCGGAGGAACCGGGCCGGGCGGGCAACGGGGCGGCGAGGTCCCGGGGCTCAGACCAGCCGGCGCGCGGTGGCCCAGCGGGTCAGCTCGTGGCGGTTGCTCAGCTGGAGCTTGCGCAGCACCGCGGAGACGTGGCTCTCCACCGTCTTGACCGAGATGAACAGCTGCTTGGCGATCTCCTTGTACGCGTAGCCGCGGGCGATCAGCCGCAGCACCTCGCGCTCGCGCTGGGTGAGGCGGTCGAGGTCCTCGTCCACCGGCGGGGTGTCGGTGGCCGCGAAGGCGTCCAGCACGAAGCCGGCCAGCCGAGGCGAGAAGACCGCGTCGCCGTCGGAGATCCGGAAGACCGCGTTGACCAGGTCGGTGCCGGTGATGGTCTTGGTGACGTAGCCGCGGGCACCGCCGCGGATCACCCCGATGACGTCCTCGGCCGCGTCGGAGACGGACAGCGCCAGGAACTTCACGCCGCCCTGTTCCCCCATCAGCCCGGCCGAGCGGCGCAGCACCTCGACCCCGCCGCCGCCGGGCAGGTGGACGTCGAGCAGCACCACGTCCGGCCTGGTCTCGGCGACCACCCGGACCGCGGACTCCACGTCGTCGGCCTCGCCGACCACGTCGATGCCGGTGGCCTCGGTGCGCCCGATCTCCGCCCGTACCCCCGTCCGGAACATCCGGTGGTCGTCCACCAGGACGACCCGCGCGATCCTGCCCGGGCCTTCGGCCTGGGACGCCACCGCCGGCGCTGCCTCAGTCATCCGTTCTCTCCATCTCCAGCTCGACCTCGGTGCCGCCGTCCGGCGCGGACCGCACCCGTGCGGTGCCGCCGTTGCGCTTCATCCGGCCGATGATCGACTCGCGTACGCCCATCCGGTCCTCGGGCACCGTATCGGGGTCGAAGCCGGGGCCGTGGTCGCGGACGAACACCGACACCGTCCTCCCCTCCACCTCGGCGTAGACCTGGACCGGTCCCCCGCCACCGTACTTGGCCGCGTTGACCGTCGCCTCCCTCGCGGCCTGCATCTGTGCCGAGATCCGCTCGTCCATCGGGCAGTCGCCGACGATGACCACCTCGACCGGTACCCCGTGCCGGTCCTCGACCTCGGCGACCACCGCGCGCAGGCTCTCGGCCATGGTGTCCGGCGCGGCCTCGGCGGCGGCCTCCGGGCGGTAGAGCCAGAGGCGCAGCTCGCGTTCCTGGGCCCGGGCCAGGCGCAGCACCTCCTTGGGGTCCTCGGCCCGGCGCTGGATCAGGGTCAGGGTGTGCAGCACGGAGTCGTGGACGTGCGCGGCGATCTCGGCGCGCTCCTGGGCGCGGATGCGGGCGGTGCGTTCGGCGCCGAGGTCCTGCCACATCCGCAGCGCGTACGGGCCGACCAGCACCAGCACCCCGGCCAGCACCGCGAGCGAGGCCTCCACCACCGAGCCCAGGGTGGAGCCGCTGCCCTGCATGGCGAGGAAGGCGATGGTGCCGGCCACCACCAGCAGCACTCCGGCACCGACGCGGGTGTAGGCGCCGCGCCGCTTCTCGCTCTCCTCCAGGCCGAACCAGCGCTGCCAGCGGGAGTCGTCGGCCTGCCGCCAGACCAGCGCGACGCCGACGCCGATCGCCAGCAGCGGCCAGGTGTACGGCTTGGCGGTCTGCACGCCGAGCGAGCTGAGCAGGGCGATCAGGCCGATCACCACCATGACCAGCGCGGCGAGCTGGCCGAGGCCGGCCTGGCCGCTCCCGGCGGCCCGGGCCGGTGCCGCCCCCTCCTCGCCCGTCTCGGCGGGCGGCGCCCCGGCGGGCTCGCCGTGGAAGGTGTGCTGCAACTGCTCCCGCAGCCGGTCGAGCCGCCCGCGCCGGCCCTTGCTCAGGGCCGCCCCCGGTGCCTGCCCGAGCCCGGTGGGCACGAAGGCGCCGTTGAGGTAGACCCAGTGGGCGCCGCGCTGCGCGGGCTCGCCGATGCCGATCGGCACCACGAACCAGAACGCCGCGTACAGCGGCACGCCGATGCCCTGCGCGAAGAACAGCAGCACGAAGGCGACCCGGACCCAGGTGACCGGCAGACCGAGGTGCACCGCGAGCCCGTGCGCGACCCCGCCGAGCATCCGGCCCTGCGGGCTGCGGTAGAACCGGCGGTACGGCGGCCGGCCGTCGGCGGGCACGGCCGGATCGGGGCCGGCCGACGGCGCTGCGTCGGGGACGAGGGGTCGGGAGTCGGAACCGGGGGCTGCCACGCCACGATGGTTCCACGCGGGCGGGGCCGGACGCATCAGGGTGCCCCCCTACCCTCTCTCAGGGACAAGTCAGGGTCCGGACAGGGCTCGGACCGGTTGGGCCGGGGCCCGGCAGCCACCAGGATGGTGGACATGACCGAAGACCACCCCCTCCAGGAGACCGGGCCGAACTCCCCGCCCGAGCCGGAACGCCCCCCGCTGACCCGGACCGAGCACCGCCGCGTGGTGGCCGGTGTCTGCGGCGGCCTGGGCCGGCATCTGGACATCGACCCGGTGGTCTTCCGTGTCGTGACGGCCGTGCTCTGCCTCTCCGGCGGCCTCGGGCTGTTCCTGTACGGGCTGGCCTGGCTGATCGTCCCGACCGAGCCGGTCCCGGACGGCAAGGGCGGCCGCACGGCGGGCCGCACCGAGCTCCAGCGGGTGCTCACCGGCCGGGTGGACGGCCAGTCGGTCGGCGCGGTGCTGCTGACCGTGATCGGCACCGGGGTGTTCTTCTCCTCCATGGGCGACGGGGACCAGATGTTCCCGCTGCTGCTGCTCGGGGCCCTGGTCTTCCTCGCGGTCCGCTACGACCCGGAGCGCCGCCGAGGCCGCCGGCGCGGCCGGGAGCGCCGCGGCGGCCCGTTCGACCGGCACTTCCCGGAGCAGGAGCCGTCGGGCTCCGCCTACTCCTGGCCGCGGCCGGCCGAGGACCAGCGGGCGCGGGCGCGGCACGCCGAGGAGCGGGCGGCCGGAACGGTCCCGGCCGACACCCCGCACACCGGGCCGAGCGGCTACCTGTGGGATCCGCGCCACCCCGAGCGCAACCCGTACGACGGCGCCGCCGCACCGCACGGCACACCCGTCCCGCCGGCCGGGCCGCAGGCGGAGCCCTGGTGGCGGCGCCCCGACCTGCCGCAGGGCGATCCGCTGCGCAAGGGCGGCCCGGCGGCGCCCCCCGCGGCCCCCCCGGTGGTGCACCGCCGGTGCGAGCGCTCGGCGCTCGGCTTCTTCGGCCTGCTGGTGGCGGTGGGTGCGGCGACCGCCGTCTGGTCGGCCTCGGCGGACCGCAGCACCACGGTGCTGAACGCCACCGTGCTGGCGACCGCCCTGCTGGTGGTCGGTCTGACGCTGCTGGTCGGCGCGAAGTTCGGCCGGGCCCGGCGGCTGACCGTGGTGGGGCTGCTGCTCACTCTGGCGCTGAGCTTCGTCGGTCACTCGTCGGTCTCGATGCAGAACGCGGCCGGCCATCGCAGCTGGAGCGTCGTCTCGGCGAGCGAGCTGGAGCCCACGTACGTCCTCGGGGCCGGCGACATCGAGCTGGACCTGGCCGGGCTGGACCCGGCCGGTGCCGCCGTGGGCACCACCGTGCAGCTGGGCATGGGCAACCTGACCGTCACGCTGCCGTCGGACGTGACGGTGAACCTGCGGACCCGCGTCGTGCTCGGCAACGTCCGGGCGCCCGGTGAGCCGGTCACCAGTGACCGGACCACCCGTACGTACCAGTACCAGCCGTTGAACGGTCAGACATCCAAGGGCACGCTCGACCTCCAGCTGACGGTCGGGCTCGGCGAGATCAAGGTGGTCCAGTCGTGAGGAAGCACCAGCTCGACCTGTTCTCGCTGATCGCGGGCGGACTGTTCACCGTGATCGCGGTGCTCTACCTGGTGGCGTCGCTGAACGACATCACGGTGAACGGCCGGATCGTCATCCCGGTGACGTTCATCGTGCTGGGCGTCGGCGGCCTGGCCGGGGCGGTCGCGGCGATGACCCGGCGCGGCCGCTGCGACGAGCCCCGCCGGGACTGAGCACGCCCTGGGGCGTCAGCTCTGCAGCGGCCCGAGGTTCAGCTTGTCGCCGTCCTTGGTGACGCCGTACCTGGGCAGCGCCTTGGTGGCCGGCCCGTTGACCACGGCGCCGGTGGCCGCGTCGAACCGGGAGCCGTGGCACGGGCAGTACAGCTGCCCGTTCTTCGGCGCGTCGACCGCGCAGCCGGAGTGCGTGCACACCGCGGAGAAGGCGCAGTACTGGCCCGCCTTGGGCTGGACGATGTAGACGGCGTCGCCGGTGGCCGGGTCCTTGACCTGGGCCGAGCCGCCGACCGGGACGCTCGCGGCGGCCACCGAGACGGCCGGCGCGGCGGGACCGGCCGGGGCGGACCGCTGGGGCACGGCCGCCTGCTTGGGGCGCCCGAAGGTGGCCGTCAGCGAACCGGTGAGCAGCCCCCCGCCGCCGATCGCGACGGCCGCGATGCCGCCGTCCACCACCGACCGCCGCCTGACGTGCTGCTCACGCAGCCCGCGCGCACGGTCCCGGGCCGACCGCCGGGCGAGGTAGCCGTCCACCGACAGGTACGGGGTGCCGGCCAGCACCAGCGGCGTCCAGGCCATCAGGTAGGCCAGGTCGTTGCCGAGGTAGTACGGCGAGACGTTCCAGCTGACGGTCAGCCAGAGGCTGAGGCTGATCAGCGCCCCGCCGAGCGCCGCGGCCCGGCCCCAGAGGCCGACCAGGGTGCCGAGGCCGACCGCCAGCTCGCCGAAGGCGATGGCCAGCGCGAACGGGGTCGGCGCGTGCAGGGCGGCGCCGAGCAGGAAGGAGACCGGGCTGCTGTCCCTGACCGCCTGGGTCTGCGAGACGAACGACGCCGGGTCGCCCGCGCCGGCCAGGTAGTGCGAGTCGGAGAGCTTGTCCAGCGCCGCGTAGACGAAGGTGACGCCGAGGAAGATCCGCACCGGCAGCAGCGCGTACCGCGAGGCGAGGTTCTTGCGCCGGACCGCCCGGCCGGCCGCTCCCCCGCCGGCCACCATGGAGCTGCTGGCCTCCGACATCGCTCACACCTTCCTTCCCTGCCTGCCACGCCCGGGCAGGTCCGGTCCGCATTCTGCACGGTCGCGAGCGCTTTCGGTGGGAGGTCCCACCCGTCCGGCGCCCGGTACACCGCGAACGGCCGCGCCGCCGCTCCCTTGTCCACGGGAACGACGGCGCGGCCGCTCAGTGCCGGCGGGGAGCGGTCACTCCCACTCGATGGTGCCCGGCGGCTTGCTGGTGACGTCCACCACCACGCGGTTCACGTCGCGGACCTCGTTGGTGATCCGGGTGGAGATCTTCGCCAGCACGTCGTACGGCAGCCGCGACCAGTCGGCCGTCATGGCGTCCTCGGAGGACACCGGACGCAGCACGATCGGGTGACCGTAGGTACGGCCGTCGCCCTGGACGCCGACGCTGCGCACGTCGGCGAGCAGCACGACCGGGCACTGCCAGATCTCGCGGTCCAGACCGGCCGCGGTCAGCTCCTCGCGGGCGATCGCGTCGGCGTCGCGGAGCAGGTCCAGGCGTTCCTTGGTGACCTCGCCGACGATCCGGATGCCCAGGCCCGGGCCCGGGAACGGCTGGCGCTGGACGATCTCGTCCGGCAGGCCGAGCTCCTGGCCGACCATCCGGACCTCGTCCTTGAACAGCTTGCGCAGCGGCTCGACCAGCTGGAACTGCAGGTCCTCGGGCAGGCCGCCGACGTTGTGGTGGGACTTGATGTTGGCGGTGCCGGTGCCGCCGCCGGACTCCACCACGTCCGGGTACAGGGTGCCCTGGACCAGGAACTCCACCGACTCGCCGTGCTCGCCGGCCTCGGCCACGATCTCGGCCTGGGCCTGCTCGAAGACCCGGATGAACTCCCGGCCGATGATCTTGCGCTTCTCCTCGGGGTCGCTGACCCCGGCGAGCGCGGTCAGGAACCGCTCCTGCGCGTCGACGACCTTCAGCTGGACGCCGGTGGCCGCGACGAAGTCCTTCTCGACCTGCTCGGTCTCGCCCTTGCGCATCAGGCCGTGGTCGACGTACACGCAGGTCAGCTTCTCGCCGATGGCCTTGTTGACCAGGGCCGCCGCGACCGCGGAGTCGACGCCGCCGGAGAGGCCGCAGATGGCGCGCTTGTCGCCGACCTGGGCGCGGATCAGCGCGACCTGCTCCTCGACGACGTTGCCGGTCGTCCAGGTCGGCGCCAGGCCGGCGCCGCGGTAGAGGAAGTGCTCCAGGATCTGCTGGCCGTGGTCGGAGTGCAGCACCTCGGGGTGGTACTGGACGCCGTAGAGGCGGGCCTCGTCGTTCTCGAAGGCCGCGACGGGCACCACGCCGGTGGAGGCGGTGACCACGAAGCCCTCGGGGGCGGCGGAGCAGGCGTCGCCGTGCGACATCCACACCGAGTGCTGCGCCGGGACGCCCTCGAACAGGGTGGAACCGGCGCGGGAGACGGTCAGCGGGGTGCGGCCGTACTCGCGGGCGCCGGTGTTGTCGACGGTGCCGCCGAGCGTCACGGCCATCAGCTGGAAGCCGTAGCACATGCCGAAGACCGGCACCCCGGCCTCGAAGATCGCGCGGTCGATCCGCGGCGCGCCCTCCTCGTAGACCGACGACGGGCCGCCGGAGAGGATGATCGCCTTCGGGTTCTTGGCGAGCATCTCGGCGACCGGCATGGTGCTCGGCACGATCTCGCTGTAGACCCTGGCCTCACGCACCCGGCGGGCGATGAGCTGGGCGTACTGGGCACCGAAGTCGACGACCAGGACGGTGTCGGTCTCAGGTACGGACTGGTCGGGAATAGCAGAGGACACGGACGGCCTTCCGGCAGCGGTACGAAAGGTGTCGCGCGCCACGCGTCCTACAAGGGTGGCGGCGGGCGACGGGCTGGGGGTCTGAGGCCGAGTCTACCGGGCGGCCCGGTTTCACTCGTCTGCCCGCCGCCGGGACCGTGACCGGCCGGGTGGCCGGTTCGTTGCTCCAGACGACCGTACGACCGCGCCGCGCCCGCCAGGTGCGCCGCCTCCGCCCCGGCAGGGGCGCTGCCGTACGGGCTTGCAGGACCACGCGTGGAGCTCATCCCAGTCCACCGGCGCGCGTGGCGCCGCCGCGGTCCCGGCCCCGCCGGGAGCGGTGCGCCGTGGGACCGTGCGCCGGTGCGGCGGTCGGCCAGCAGGGGACAGCGAACCCGGCCGCGACTGGAATCAGGAAGGTGGGGCGGTCGGTCCCCGGGGACGCCCGGAGGCCGACCGTCGCACCCCGGCGCATGCCCTTTGCCGTCCCACGCCGCTACGCGCGTCCCCGTGCGCTCCGGCCGACCACCATCACTACGCACCGTGATCACCGCTGTGCCCGTCGGAGCCTCCCACGCGGACGGGCACAGCCCTCCCGAACCGGCCGGGCCGAAAATGGACTGTACCGAAGTACGCCGAATCGGTTGCAGAACAAGCCCTTCGTCCAGCACGATGCTGCTTGGAAGCAGTTCTCCCGGCGGGCCCGAGGCCCTTCGCGGAGGCCGTCCCCCGATGCCGCCAAGACCCGAGGCGGCAACGATTTTCACCTCACGCTCCGTGAGCGAAGGCCCGGCGCAGACACGCGCGCCGAACCGCCGCGCCGCGAGCGTGCGCGCCCCGCGCGACCGGCCCATCCACGCCGGAGCCGCGACGGCGCGACCCAGAATCCGACCGACCCGACGGCGCTCCTCCCCCGGCGCCGTCACCTCCAGCACCGGCGCCGCCCTGACGCCGAGTGCTGAGCGACAAAGGGCCCCGTTCCCCCGCGGGGCCCTTTGCCCTGTCCGGGCCCGGGCCGGCCTGGTCCCGACGGCTCGGGGTCACCGCGGACCCTGCGGCGGCACCGGCCCTTCAGGGCCGCTTCCTCGGCACCTCCGGCACGGCGAGCAGCGGCAGCCGCAGCGCGCCGAAGGCGTCCTGCGGAACGGCCGGCCGCACCGGCGCCACCGGGGCGACCCGCCGGTACTCCTCGCCCGGGGCCGGGCGCGGGTCCTCCTCGCCCTTGTTGGGCCACATCGACATCGCCCGCTCGGCCTGCGCGGTGATCGTCAGCGAGGGGTTCACCCCGAGGTTCGCGGAGACCGCCGAGCCGTCCACCACGCTGATCCCGGGGTGCCCGTGCAGCCGGTGGTACGGGTCGACCACGCCGCTCTCCGGGGTGTCGCCGATCGGGCAGCCGCCGAGGAAGTGCGCCGTCATCGGGATGTCGAAGATCTCGCCGACGGTGCCGCCGGCGAAGCCGTTGATCTCGTCGGCCAGCGCCCGGGCGCCCTGCTCGGCGGCCGGGATCCAGGTCGGGTTGGGCGCGCCGTGGCCCTGGGTGGACGTCAGCCGGCTCCTGCCGAGGCCCTTCTTCTTCAGCGAGACGGTGATCGAGTTGTCCAGGGACTGCATCACCAGGCCGATGATGGTCTTCTCCGACCAGCGGTGCTGGTCCATCGACCGGGCGAAGGTCACCGGGTGCCGGGCCGCCGTCCCCAGGTAGCGCAGCCAGCGCGGGGTCCGGCCACCGCCCTTGACCTGCATGATCGACAGCGCGCCCATGGCGTTGGAGCCCTTGCCGTAGCGCACCGGTTCGATGTGGGTGTTCTCGTCCGGGTGGATCGATGAGGTGATCGCGACGCCCCGGGTGAAGTCCGCCCGGGAGCCGTACCGCCGGTCCGTGGTCTGCGCGCCGACCAGCGCCTCGGAGTTGGTGCGGGTCAGTTCGCCGAGCCGGCCGGAGATCCGGGGCAGGTGGCCGCCGTCGCGCATCCGGTGCAGCAGCGACTGGGTGCCGTAGGTGCCGGCCGCGACGACCACCCGGGCGGCGGTGACGGTCCGCGCCCCCGCCTTCACCCGGTCGGTGGTGGAGCGCGCGTCGGTCCGGCGTATGTCCACCGCGTAGCCCGGGCTCCCGTCCGCGCCCCGGTGCTCGCGGATCCGGGCCACCGTGGTGAGCGGGTGGATCTCGGCGCCGCCGCGCTCGGCCAGGTACAGGTAGTTCTCGGTGAGCATGTTCTTGGCGCCGTGCCGACAGCCGGTCATGCACTCGCCGCACTCCACGCAGGCCCGCCGCTTCGGGCCGGCGCCGCCGAAGTACGGGTCCTCGGTCTCGGCGCCCGGAGCCACCCTGGCCCTCCCTTCGGCGTCCTTTCCGTCACCGAAGAAGACCCCGACCGGCGCCAGGTGGAAGGTGTGCCCGACGCCCATCCGCTCGGCGGCCGCCCTGAGGTGGACGTCGGACGGGGTGACGGTCGGGTTGAGCCGCACCCCGAGCATCCGCTGCGCCTGGTCGTAGAAGGGCGCCAGCTCCTCCTGCCAGTCGGTGATGTGGCGCCACTGGCGGTCCTCGAAGAACGCCTTCGGCGGCACGTACAGGGTGTTGGCGTAGTTCAGCGAGCCGCCGCCGACCCCGGCGCCGGCCAGGATCAGCACGTTGGCCAGCAGATGGATCCGCTGGATGCCGTACAGGCCGAGCCGGGGGGCCCACAGGTAGTCGGCCAGGGCCCAGGAGTTCCGGGGCAGTTCGTCGCGGTCGAAGCGCCGCCCGGCCTCCAGGACGGCCACCCGGTAGCCCTTCTCGGTCAGCCGGAGCGCGGCGACCGAGCCGCCGAAGCCGGAGCCGACCACGACCACGTCGTAGTCGAAGTCCGCCGCACCGCTGGACCCCACCATGTGCCACCGCTCCTTCGGGAAAAGAACTGACGTCGGGGACGGACCGGACGAGCCGCCCGGCGGGCGCGGCTACCGGAAGCGCAGCGCCTTCAGCACCCGCAGCCCGCCGGTGAACACCGCGGCGAACTGCCGGTCGTCCAGGCCGAACGCGGGCGCGAGCGGCACCAGCCGCTGGCCGGCGATGGTCTGCGCCTCGGTGAACCGCAGGATGCCGTCGGCGCCGTGCCGCCGGCCGAGCCCGGACTCCCCCATCCCGCCCATCGGCGCGGAGACCGAGCCGTACGCCGCCGCGTAGCCCTCGTTGATGTTGACCGTGCCGGTGCGCAGGCGGGCCGCGACGGCCCGGCCACGCCGCGAATCCCTCGTCCAGACACTGGAGTTCAGCCCGTACGCGGTGGAGTTGGCGGCGGCCACCGCCTCCTCCTCGGTGTCGAAGCGGTAGACCGAGACCACCGGGCCGAAGGTCTCCTCGGCGCAGACCGCCATCTCCGGGGTGACGCCGTCCAGGATGGTCGGCTCGTAGAAGAACGGGCCGAGGTCCGGCCGGGCCCGGCCGCCGGCCAGCACCGTGGCGCCGCCCTTGACCGCCTCGTCCACGTGCCGCGTGGTGGCGTCCAACTGCCGTACCGAGACCAGCGATCCCATGTCCGCGCCGTACGCGAGGCCGCCGCCCAGGCGCAGCGCCCGGGTCCGCTCGGCGAACCTCGCCAGGAACTCCTCGGCCACCGAGCGGTGCACCAGCAGGCGTTCGATCGCGATGCAGAGCTGGCCGGCCGAGGAGAAGCAGGCCCGGACGGCGCCCTCGGCGGCCCGGTCCAGGTCGGCGTCGGCGAGCACCAGCATGGCGTTCTTGCCGCCGAGTTCGAGCGAGGCGCCGACCAGCCGGGCGGCGGCGCGCTGGGCGACGTCCCGGCCGGTCCGGGTGGAGCCGGTGAACGAGACGTAGTCGGCGTGCTCGACCACGGCCGGGCCGACCACCGGGCCGTCGCCGACCACGATCTGCCAGAGGTCGGCCGGCAGCCCGGCCTCGACCAGCAGTTCCCGGGCCCAGAGCGCGGTCAGCGCGGTCTGCGTGTCCGGCTTGTTGACCACCGCGTTGCCGGCCACGAAGGCGGGCAGGGCGTCGCCGATGGACAGCTCCAGCGGGTAGTTCCAGGGCGAGATGTGCCCGATGACACCCTTGGGCCGGCGGGCCTCGACCGCCCGGGTCAGCACCGGCAGCGCCCCGCCGTGCCGCTTGTCGCGCAGGTACGCGTGGGCGGCGCGCCCGTAGTGCCGGGCCGCCATGGCGACGGCCAGCACCTCCTCGAAGGCGTGCAGCCGGGCCTTGCCGGTCTCGGCCTGGATCAGGTCCAGCACCTCGTCCTGTCGCTTGAGCAGCAGGTCGTGGAAGCGCAGCAGGACGGCGGCCCGGCGGCGCACCGGCAGCGCGGCCCAGGCGGGCTGGGCGCGCCGGGCCAGCTCGTACGCGACCTCGACGTCGGCCGGGGTGGACTGCGGCAGGCTCGCCAGCCGCTCGCCGGTCAGCGGGGCGACGGTCTCCACCAGGTGCGGCTCGCCGGTGGCCGTGACGCCGCCGGCCAGACGGGAGACCAGCGAGGCCGGGACGGCCGAGGCGACGGTGCGGCCGCCGCCGGGCGCGACCGGGTTGCGGGCCGCCGAGCCGTCGCCGGTGTGCTCAGTGGCCGCTGCATCTGCTGTGAGGTCCGTCATACGGCGCAGCCTAGGCGCTCGGCGGCCGGTTCGGTACCCGCCGGTAACAAGAAACCGCCCGTGTCGGGCGCGCGCCGCCGCGCGCGCCCGCCGAACGGGTTCAGCGGGTCGGGGTGAAGTCGTTGAGCACCGTGGTGAACCGCCGCTCGCCCTCGGGCCAGTCCGCGTCCGGGCAGGACAGGTAGACGGCGTAGCCGGTGCCGTCGCCGTCGATGAACTCCGCCTCGATCGCCCGCCGCCGGCCACCCTCCTTGGCCGCGTAGCTGAACTCCCAGACCGCCGCGTCGTGGCCGTTCACCCCGACGCTGGTCAGCTTGTGCTGGCGGTAGTCCTTCAGCTTGGAGACGGTGGTCTCCATCTGCCGCAGGTGCTCCAGCGGCTTGACCGACTGGCCGACGGTGACGGCGAACTGCAGGTAGTGCGTCTTGTTGTCGGGGCTGTAGAAGATCTGGTTCGCGTTGTCCGTGCTGCGCTGCCAGGCCGGGGTGGCGACCGGCAGCGGGAAGCGGAAGCCCGCCGGGTCGTCCACCCAGCGGTAGCCGGGGGGCGCCGGTTCCGCGTTGCCGGGGGCGCCGGCCTTCGGCTCGCCGGAGACGGCCGGGTTGAGCTCCGTGACCGGGGCGTCGTGGTGACGGGTCACCAGGAAGGTGGCCCCGGCCGCGAGCACGGCGACGGCCAGGCCGATCAGGGCGAGCCGCAGTACGGTGCGGCGCTTGGCCGGGCCGCGCGCGGGCGCGACGGGGTGCACCACCGGCGCGGTGGGCCCGGTGGGTACCTCCACGGGCGCCGGGGAGCCGACGACGGCGCCGCCCGCGCCGTCCGTCCCGTCCACCCCGCCCGCGCCGTCCGCCCCTGCCGCGGCCGGCTGCGACCCGGTCGGTGGCTCCGGCTCGACGGCGGAAGCCGACTCGGACGGCTCCCCGTTGCGGTCCACCAACGGCACCGACCGGGTCGGCAT
Source organism: Kitasatospora sp. NPDC088548 (assembly GCF_044753005.1). NCBI lineage: Bacteria > Bacillati > Actinomycetota > Actinomycetes > Kitasatosporales > Streptomycetaceae > Kitasatospora > Kitasatospora sp. NPDC088548. The sequence goes on along the minus strand of NZ_JBIVMI010000007.1, from coordinate 20,714 downwards.
CTTGAGCGGCGCGACGGCCTTCAGGCCGATGGTGTGCCCGGCCTGCACCTCGGCCAGCATCCGGGCCGCCTCGTCCGCGGCCGGACGGTCGGCCGGGTCCTTGGCCATCAGCGCGGCCAGCACCGGGCCCAGCGGCCCGGCCCGGCGCGGCTCCGGCAGCGGCTCGGCCACCACGGCGGCCAGGGTGGTCAGCGGCGAGGTCCGGCGGAACGGCGACTCGCCCTCCACCGCGGCGTACAGGGTCGCCCCGAGGCCCCACAGGTCGGAGGCCGGTCCCGGCCGCTCGCCCTGGGCCCGCTCCGGCGCCAGGTAGTCGGGCGAACCGACCAGGTCCCCGGGCCGGGTCAGCTCGGCCGAGCCCTCGTAGGTGGCGATCCCGAAGTCCAGCAGCACCACCCGGCCGGTCCCGCGCTCCAGCAGCACGTTGGCCGGCTTCACGTCCCGGTGCAGTACGCCCAGTTGGTGGCCCCGGTGCAGCGCGGCCAGCACCTGGCTGCCGACCTCGGCGACGGCGCGCGGCTGCAAGGTGCCGTCCTGGCTGATCACGTCGGCCAGCGAGCGGCCGTCGACCAGCTCCATCACGATCCACGGGCGGCCGTCCTGCTCCAGCACGTCGTGGACGGTGATCACGCCGGGGTGCTTGATCCGGGCGGCCGCGCTGGCCTCCCGCTTCATCCGGGCGTGCAGGATCTGCAGCTCCTCCTCGGGGAGGTGACTGACAGTGAGCTCCTTGACCGCCACCTCGCGGTCCAGCATCCGGTCCCAGGCCCGCCAGACCGTGCCCATCCCGCCCCGGCCGAGCCGGTCGCCCAGCTCGTAGCGCCCGGCCAGCAGCCGCTCCACCTCGGCCGCCTCCGGCCGGTCCTGCACGCCCATCGGCGACCGCTCCCCCTCATCCACCGCCGTCACCGCGACGGAGGGCCTGGTGCAGACCACAGTTCGAACAAATCCCACGCACACACTAGGCGCACCGCCCCCACCCCGGTAATCACCCCCGTCCGCCGTACCGCGACGGCTTCCCGGGCGGGCACCGTCAGCCTGCGAACAGCACCACAGCCGCCACCCCGAGCACCAGCAGCAGGAACACCCCGGCGACCAGCAGCGGGCCCAGCAGCGCCGGCGGCACCCGCGGCGGCCGGGCCGGCTCCGGGCCGGTCTCCGCCGCCACCGGCTCCCGGCCGGGCCCGCCCCGGCCGCGCCGACGCGGTGTCAGCGGCACCAACGGGCCCTCCGGCTTCACCGTGAGCAGCCCGGCCGCCCGTTCCTCGTCGACCGGCTCCGGCGCGCCCGCCAGCAGGTCCGCCAGCTCCCGCTGGATCTGCGCCGCCGTCGGCCGCAGCGCCGGATCGGGCTGGAGCAGCCGCTCCACCAGCGGCGCCAGCGGCCCGCACACCGCGGCCGGCTCCCGTCGCCCGTCGCGCACCGCCGTCACCAGCTCCGGCACCCCGTGGTCCGGGAACGGCGAACGGCCGGTCACCAGCCGCTGCATCAGCACGCCGAGCGCCCAGCAGTCGCCCGCCGGGCCGCCGTCCAGCGGCCAGCGCTCCGCCACCGGGCCGACCAGGGTGGCCCGCACCTCGTACCGGCGGCGCCCACCGGGCCCGCCCAGCTCCTCGGCCAGCGCCTCCTGCGCCACCCCGGACAGCAGCCCGCCCAGCAGCGCCGCGCCGTCCTCGCAGACCAGCACCGACTCGGTGGTCAGGTTGCCGTGCGCGAGGCCCGCCTCGTGCAGCGCCCGCAGCGCGCCCGACAGGTCCGCCGCCACCTCGGCCACCCGGTACGGCGGGACCGGCCCGGCCGCGGCCTGCTCGGACAGCGGCACCCCGGCCGTCCACTCCTCGACCGTCCAGAGCAGCTCGCCCTCGACGAACGCCCCGACCCCCTGCAGCAGCCGGGGATGCGTCGCCGCGGCCGCGCCCACCGCCCCCACCCGGCGGACCAGCCGCTCGCCCTGCTCGGGCACCGGGTCGTCGGGATCGTGACCGCTCGTCAGCAGGCCCGGCAGCTCCAGGCCGCGCAACAGGACGAGGGCTCCCGTCCGCTCGTCCACGGCGAGCGCGCGCGCCGCCTCCGGATGATCCGTCAGCCGGTAACGACCCGCCAGCATCTGCCCCGGGACCGCTCGCATGCGTGTTCCTCTCGCTCGCCGCCCAGCCTAATTGTCTGCCGCATTACGCTCGATCCCATGGACTGGACCGATCTGATCGACGCGGCCTTCGACGTGGCCGGCAACAACAACAGCGACACCCGGGCGGAGGCCCTGCGCACCGTCGAGGCGAACGTCGCACCCGACGAAAAGCCGGTCGCATCCACGGCCGGGCGCCATCCCGACCACTTCCGCAAGGGCGTGCTGGTCCTCACCACCCACCGGCTGCTCTTCCTCAAGGACGGAAAACCGCCGGTCCCGGTTCCGCTTTCGGCGGTCACGGACGCCACCGTGACCAGGACCCGGTTCAACGGCGAGGTGCTGCTGGTGGTCGCGCTCACCGGCTCGCACCGGTTCGAGGACGTGGCCAAGGCCGAGGTCTTCGCCGAGCAGATCCGGGCGGCCGCCCGGCTGTCCCGTAACGCTACGCCCAAGTCCCTCGCCCCCGCCCCGGCCGCCGCGCCCTCCACCGGTACCGAACTGCTCGACCAGCTGGAGCGGTTGGCCGCCCTGCACACCGCGGGGGCCCTCACCGACGAGGAGTTCGGCCGCGCCAAGCAACGCCTGATCGGCTGAGCACCCCGGCTACGGCGCGGGCTGGAAGGTCGCGAAGGCGGTCTCCCTGGCCTGGACGTTCTGCGGTGCGTTCCAGTCCGTGTCCGGGGTGGTCCAGTAGATGGCGTAGCCGTACTTGGCCGGGGTGCCGGTGACGAAGCCCCGGTTGAGCGAGTGCGTGCGGGGGCTGCCGGACGTCCACTCCCAGTCGGCGGCGTTGGTCCACTCGCGGTAGTTGACGGCCTGCAGCGCCACCCGCTGGTAGTTGGTGACGCGGCCGCGGAGCCCGGGCTCGGACTCCTTCCAGTCGGCGAGGGCGTCCGGGCCTGGGCTGGTGGTCCACTCGACGGTCAGGGTGCTGCCGCCGCCCTTGAAGATGTGCCGGACGGAGTCGGAGCCGGCCGATTCCAGCCAGTCCGGCAGCACGATCGAGAAACCGGACGGGTCCTTGTACGCGTGGTACCCGGCCGGCACGGCCGCACCGGCCGGGGCCGGCGGGGTCGGCGGGGCCGACGACGGCGCCGGGGCGGGCGGGGCGACGGTCTGCTCGGCGGGCGTGGTGACGGCGGACGGCGTGGTCGAGGCGGTGCTCGGGGCGGCGGGCGTGGTCGCCTCCGGGGCGCCGCTCGCCGGTTCCGTCCCGGCCGGGGGCGTGTCCGCCGGGGGCGTGTCCACCGGCGGGGCGTCCGCGCCGGTCGACAGCCCGACGGTGACTCCGGATCCCTGCGCCGCCCCGTTGTCGGAGCCGCCGAACGCCCGCACCAGCGCCACCGCCCCGGCGATCAGCAGCAGCACCAGTACCACCGCGACCACGGCCAGCCGCCGCCGGCCCTTGCGCGGGTCCGCGCCGGCCGCCTGGGTCGCGCCCAGGGTCCACTCCCCGCTCACCGGCTGGACCGGCTCGGGCCCGGCCGCGGCCTCCGCCGCGGCGACGGGCTCCTCGTCCTTGGCCCGGCTGCCCACCCGGACGGTGCCGAGCAGCCCGCCGACCGGCCGCTTGCCGGTGGCCCCGCCCGCGTTCTCGGTGTTCTCGGTGTCCTCGCCGCTCCCGGCGTCCTTGCCGTCCTCGCCGGCGCCCTTGACGTCCCCGGCGTCCTCACCGCTGCCGGACGCGCCCTGGCCGGCCGCACCGGTCACCCCGGCCGCACCCGCCACACCCGCCGCCCGCACCGGCATCGCGTGCTCGGTGGTCGACTCGGCCCGCGCGGTGTCCTCGGCGACCACCCGCTTGAGCATCGACCGGGTCTGCGAGGCGTCCAGCCGCTCGACCGGGTCCTTCGCCAGCAGCCCCTCGATCACCGGCAGCAGCGGGCCCGCGTTCGTCGGCGTGGTGAGCTCCTCGGTCATCACCGCCGTGAGGGTGGCCAGCGCCGAACCCCGGTCGTACGGCGGCCGGCCCTCGACCATCGCGTACAGCGTGCCGCCCAGCGACCACAGGTCGGCCGGCGGGCCTGGCTTCTGCCCCCGGGCCCGCTCCGGCGAGATGTACGAGGGCGCGCCGACCAGCATTCCGGTGGAGGTGACCGAGGCGTCGCCCTCGACACTGGCGATGCCGAAGTCGGTGAGCACCACCCGGCCGTCCTCGCCGATCAGCACGTTGGACGGCTTCACGTCGCGGTGCAGGATGCCGAGCGCGTGCGCGGCGCTCAGCACCCCCAGCACGTCGAGCGCGATCTCGGCGGCCCGGACGGGCTCCAGCGGCCCGTCCTCCTTGATCACGTCCGCCAGCGAGCGGGACTCGACCAGCTCCATCACGATCCACGGCCGGTCGTCCTCGTCGACCACGTCGAAGACGGTGACCGCCGAGCTGTGCCGGATCCGCGCCGTGGCCTTGGCCTCGCGCAGCGTACGGACGATCAGCCGGTGCTTCTCGTCCTCCTCGACGCTGGCGTTCATCCGCAGTTCCTTGACCGCGACGATCCGGCCCAGCATTTCGTCCTCGGCGCGCCAGACGGTGCCCATACCGCCGCGCCCGAGCACCGCGTCCAGCCGGTAACGGCCGGCCAGAAGGCGGCCGGTGGAACCCTGCGCCTGGGTCATTCGGAACGTTCCCCCATGTGCTGCTGGCGGTCGAGGTGACGGCGCGTCGGCCCGGCGTCGGGCCCGAACGCCAAGCCTCCATCATCCCCTGTCCCGAGGGCCCTCGACCACCCGGCCCCCGGCCACACCTCCGGCGAACCGGACGACGGTCGCGCTCCGTGCCCGATCTGTGATCGAAACCCCTGTCCGGCCGGGCCCGGGCGCTGCTAGCGTTCGGCAGCTCACAGTCTTTCCGGGGGGATTCGACGCCCATGACCGCACCCACACCGGGCGCTGACGGCCAGTCGGGACGGCCACGAACGGCTCAGCACTACTCGGTCGCGCCCGAACCGGACACCCCCGAGGGCTATGTCGCCCCCGGTATGCCCGGCGCCCCGGTGGCCGGTTACGAACCCGCGCCCGCGCCCGCCGCCGACGGCCGGCACCACCGCACCGGCCTGGCCGCCGCGACCGCCGCCGCCGCGATGCTGCTCGGCGCCCTGGCGTACGGCAGCGCGCCGGCCCGGGTGCAGGACACCATCGGCTGGCTGGCGATCGCCCCGGCCGCCGCCGTCGCCTGGCCGCTCGGCCGGCTGGGCGGCCACAGCCGGGTCCTGCCGCTGCTCGGCGCGGCGCTCGCGGCCGGCGCGCTCTTCCTCGGCCAGCTGCTGGGCCAGACCCGGCGTCTGCACGAGCTGGCGGGCACCCCGTACGGCGAGCTGCTCGGCGACGCGCTGACGCTCTGGCGCGAGGACCGCCGGCTGCTGGACGTCGCCTTCTACGGCATCGCCCTGATCGGCGGCTTCATCCTGACCCGCCGCACGGCCTCCCGGGACTGACCCGGAGCGACGAGGCCCCCACCGGGCGGTGTCCGGTGGGGGCCTCGTCAACCGTGCGTGACCGGGCTCAGCGGTGGTTGAGCGCCGGGTTGACGGTCACCTCGACCCGCTGGAACTCCTTGAGCTCCGAGTAGCCGGTGGTGGCCATGGCACGGCGCAGCGCGCCGAACAGGTTCATGGTGCCGTCGGGGGTGTGCGACGGGCCGGTGAGGATCTCCTCGGTGGTGCCGACGGTGCCGAGGTCCACCCGCTTGCCGCGCGGCAGCTCCTCGTGGACGGCCTCCATGCCCCAGTGGAAGCCACGGCCGGGGGCGTCGGTGGCCCGGGCCAGCGCCGCGCCGATCATCACCGCGTCGGCGCCGCAGGCGATGGCCTTGGCCAGGTCGCCGCTGTAGCCGACGCCGCCGTCCGCGATCACGTGGACGTAGCGGCCGCCGGACTCGTCCATGTAGTCGCGACGGGCGGCGGCCACGTCGGCGACGGCGGTGGCCATCGGCACCTGGATGCCGAGCACGCCGCGGGTGGTGTGGGCGGCGCCGCCGCCGAAGCCGACCAGCACGCCGGCCGCGCCGGTGCGCATCAGGTGCAGCGCGGCGGTGTAGGTGGCACAGCCGCCGACGATGACCGGGACGTCCAGCTCGTAGATGAACTGCTTGAGGTTGAGCGGCTCGGCGGCGCCGGAGACGTGCTCGGCGGAGACGGTGGTGCCGCGGATGACGAAGACGTCGACACCGGCGTCGACGACGGCCTTGGAGAACTCTGCGGTGCGCTGCGGGGAGAGCGCGGCGGCGGTGACCACGCCGGAGTCGCGCACCTCCTGGATCCGCTGCTTGATCAGCTCGGCGCGGATCGGCGCGGCGTAGATCTCCTGCAGGCGGCGGGTGGCGGCGGCCTCGTCGTCGAGCCGGGCGATCTCGTCGAGCAGCGGCTGCGGGTCCTCGTAGCGGGTCCACAGGCCTTCGAGGTTGAGCACACCGAGACCGCCGAGGCGGCCGATGGTGATGGCCTGCTGCGGGGAGACCACGCTGTCCATCGGGGCGGCCAGGAACGGCAGCTCGAAACGGTAGGCGTCGATCTGCCAGGCGATCGAGACCTCCTTCGGGTCCCGCGTACGACGGCTGGGGACGACGGCGATGTCGTCGAAGGAATACGCCCGGCGGCCGCGCTTGCCTCGCCCGATCTCGATCTCAGTCACTTCGAGCCCTTCTGGTTTGTTGCTCGTACCCGCCGGGTCACCCCGGCCGTCCCCAGTATCCCGCACGCGCTGTTACTCGCGCGCTCGCCTCCGGGACGCCCCTTCGGCTCGGCACGCTCCTTCGGCTCGGCGAGGGGCGCGTCCCTCCCGGCGCAGGAGCCGGACACGCCTGAGGGGCCCGCGGTGGCGGGCCCCTCGGGCGGACGGTGTCAGCGCGTGGTGTAGTTCGGCGCCTCGACGGTCATCTGGATGTCGTGCGGGTGGCTCTCCTTGAGGCCCGCCGAGGTGATCCGGACGAACCGGCCCTTGCTCTCCATCTCGGCGATGGTGGCGGCGCCGACGTAGCCCATGGTCTGGCGCAGACCGCCGACCAGCTGGTGCAGCACGGCGGACAGCGGACCGCGGTAGGGCACCTGGCCCTCGATGCCCTCGGGGACGAGCTTGTCGTCCGAGGCCACCTCGGCCTGGAAGTAACGGTCCTTGGAGTACGAGCGGCCCTGGCCGCGGGACTGCATGGCGCCCAGCGAGCCCATGCCGCGGTAGGACTTGAACTGCTTGCCGTTGATGAACTGCAGCTCGCCCGGGGACTCCTCGCAGCCGGCCAGCAGCGAGCCCAGCATCACGGTGTCGGCGCCGGCGGCGAGCGCCTTGCCGATGTCGCCGGAGTACTGCAGGCCGCCGTCGCCGATCACCGGCACGCCGGCCGCCTGGCAGGCGAGCGCGGCCTCGTAGATCGCGGTGACCTGCGGGACGCCGATGCCGGCGACCACCCGGGTGGTGCAGATGGAGCCGGGGCCGACGCCGACCTTGACGCCGTCCACGCCGGCGTCGATCAGCGCCTGGGCGCCGTCACGGGTGGCGACGTTGCCGCCGACCACGTCGACCTTGACGGCCGACTTGATCTTGGCGATCCAGGCCAGCGCGTTGTGGCTGTGCCCGTGCGAGGTGTCCACGACCAGGAAGTCCACCCCGGCCTCGACCAGGGCCTGGGCCCGGTCGAACGCCTCGGCGCTGGCGCCGACGGCGGCACCGACCAGCAGCCGGCCCTCGGCGTCCTTGGCGGCGTTCGGGTACTTCTCGGCCTTGACGAAGTCCTTGACGGTGATCAGGCCCTTGATCCGGCCCTCGTCGTCGACCAGCGGGAGCTTCTCGATCTTGTGGCGGCGGAGCAGCCCGATCGCGTCCTCGCCGGAGATGCCGACCCTGCCGGTGATCAGCGGCATCGGGGTCATGATCTCGCGGACCTGGCGGCTGCGGTCCGACTCGAAGGCCATGTCACGGTTGGTGACGATGCCGAGCAGCTTGCCCGCCTCGTCCGCGATCGGCACACCGCTGATCCGGAACTTCGCACAGAGCGCGTCGGCCTCGGCCAGGGTGGTCTCCGGGCCGACCGTGATCGGGTCGGTCACCATGCCGGACTCGGAGCGCTTCACCAGGTCGACCTGGTTGGCCTGGTCCTCGACGGAGAGATTGCGGTGCAGGACGCCGACGCCGCCCTGGCGGGCCATCGCGATCGCCATCCGCGACTCGGTGACCTTGTCCATCGCCGCGGAGAGCAGCGGGATGTTGACGCGCACGTTCCGGGAGACTCGCGAGGAGGTGTCGACCTGGTTCGGCAGCACCTCGGAGGCCCCGGGCAGCAGCAGGACGTCGTCGTACGTGAGCCCGAGCATCGCGAACTTCTCGGGTACGCCTGCGGCGTTGTAAGACATTTCGGGGTACCTTCCGTGGCCGGCCTATTCCGCTCGCGCCCTGAGGGTGGGGGCGCTGTCATCGCTCACTCGCTCAGGCCGCCGAAACGCTCGGTGCCTTGGAGGAACCTCCAGGGGAACCCCGCCCGCACCCACGAAACTTTGGCGACCCGCCCAGGCGCCGATACCCCATCGTACTGGCACCGCGAATGTGTCCTCGTGTGCCCTTGACAACACCGGCCGCCCATGAGCCATTCCGCCCCGGGCCAGGATCAGGAGGACTCCTCCGCGAGCGCCCGCAGCCGGCTGAGCGCCCGGTGCTGCGCGACCCGGACGGCGCCGGGCGACATCCCGAGCACCTCGCCGGTCTCCTCCGCCGACAGCCCGGCGGCCACCCGCAACAGCACCAGCTCGCGCTGACGGGCCGGCAGGTTGGAGAGCAGTTCCTTGGCCCAGGCCGCGTCGCTGCTCAGCAGCGCCCGCTCCTCCGGGCCGAGCGCCTCGTCCGGCACCTCGGGCAGGTCGTCCTGCGGGACCACCGTCGAGCCGGGCCCGCGCATCGCGGCCCGCTGCAGATCGGCGATCTTGTGCGCGGCGATGCCGTAGACGAAGGCCTCGAAGGGCCGCCCCTGGTCCCGGTAGCGCGGCAGCGCGCAGAGCACCGCCACGCAGACCTCCTGGGCGACGTCGTCCACATGGTGCCGGGCACCACCCGGCAGCCGGACCAGCCGGCCCCGGCAGTACCGCAGCGCCAGCGGGTGGACATAGGCGAGCAGCGCGTCGATCGCCGGGCCCTCGCCGCGTACGGCGGCCGCGACCAGCTCGCCGACCAGCGGCGAACTCCCGCCGCCGAGCACCGGCGGACGGCCGGGGCCTGCCTCGCCGGGATCCGCGTACGACGCGTCGTGGCCCGCGCCGGAGGGCTCGGCCTCCACCGGGTCCGCCTCGCCGGGAGTACCGGCCACGTCGTCACGCATCGGTCCATGGTGCCTGGTCGAGCGGGAAAACGCGGCACCGCGTCCGGAGTTGTGCACCGGAACGTTATGCGGTGCGGCATCGTACGCCACACCGTCGCGCACCACCGGCCCCTCCTGCACCGTGCCGCCTCCCGCCCCGCCGCCGTCGGTGGTCCTGTCCGTCGCGCTGTCCGCCGAGTGTCCTGCGGCCGTGTGGTTCGCCGCAGTGCCTGTCCGCTGGTCCCCGAGGTGCTCCACTCCTCCATGGTGCAACCTCGGGACCGTAACGTCACACGCCTGTGCGGGGCCTGTCCTGGGAATCGCGAGCAGCGCGCCGCGACCGGCGGGGCCGCCGGTGGTCAGCGGACCAGGCCCCAGCGGAAGCCCAGCGCCACCGCGTGCGCACGGTCCGAGGCGCCGAGCTTCTTGAACAGCCGCCGGGCGTGGGTCTTGACGGTGTCCTCGGAGAGGAAGAGCTCGCGGCCGATCTCGGCATTGCTGCGACCGTGGCTCATACCCTCCAGCACCTGGATCTCACGCGCCGTCAACGTGGGCGCCGCGCCCATGTCGGGGCTGCGCAGCCGGCGCGGGGCGAGCCGCCAGGTCGGGTCGGCGAGGGCCTGGGTGACGGTGGCCCGCAGCTCGGCGCGCGAGGCGTCCTTGTGCAGGTACCCGCGGGCGCCCGCGGCCACCGCGAGGGCGACGCCGTCGAGGTCCTCGGCGACGGTGAGCATGATGATCCGCGCGCCCGGGTCGGCGGACAGCAGCCGGCGGACCGTCTCGACCCCGCCGAGGCCGGGCATCCGGACGTCCATCAGAACGAGATCGGAGCGGTCGGCCACCCAGCGGCGGAGGACCTCCTCCCCGTTCGTCGCGGTGGTGACCCGGTCGACACCGGGTACGGTCGCGACCGCGCGGCGAAGCGCCTCGCGGGCAAGCGGGGAATCGTCGCAAACGAGAACGGAAGTCATGACCGTCGTCCTCCGCAGCTGATCCGCGTCACGTTGAGCCTCCTGGCTGGTACGAATCTCTCCGACACGGCCGGTCGACGACGGACTCCGGGCCGATCGCCGCTACTCCCCGCGATCGTTCCCGACATCCGGCGCCCGCTTGCCGCCTCCGCACTTCCAACGACCGTCACTCGAATGAGTTACGGCTTTCAGAGCCATCTCCACCACTGTACGTGGCCAACCCATTACCGATCAGCCGCATCGCGGTGCACACGCCGCACTTTTGTGCCGCTCGCGCGCGGTCGGCGTACGACCCGCACACGGGTACGGAGTCGCGCGCGCCCGCGGGCCACCCGATTGCCACGTCCGCGCCCGCCGGAGCCCATGCCCTCTTTGCCCTTTTTTATAGCTTTTCTACGGTCATTGACTGTTGTGCCACTCTGTGGGTGACTTGTCCATGGAGTTGCCTTAAGTCATATTTCCAGGTGTCCACACCAGCGCATCGAAGCCTCGCCGCGCCGCACAGCAACACCCCGCTGGGGCCGGCCGGCGGCCGACGAGCCTCTGAAGGGAATGAGCCATGGCAGATTTCTCCCGCCTCCCCGGCCCCAACGCGGACCTCTGGGACTGGCAGCTCTCCGCGGCCTGCCGCGGCGTGGACAGCTCGCTCTTCTTCCACCCCGAGGGCGAGCGCGGGGCCGCGCGCAGTTCGCGCGAGGCCAGCGCCAAGGAGGTCTGCATGCGCTGCCCGGTGCGCACCGAGTGCGCCGCGCACGCGCTGGCGGTCCGCGAGCCGTACGGCGTCTGGGGAGGTCTGACCGAGGACGAGCGCGAGGAGATGATGGGCCGCTCGCGGCACCGTCTGGTAGAGGTACCGCTGGTCGCGCCGACGGGGGTACAGCACTAATCGCAAACCCGCGCCACGCCGTGGAGAAACGTTTCTTCGCGGCGCTTCAGGCCGCTCTGGCGCCGTACGACCCCGGGTCAGCGTCCGCCGGCCGCGCCCGCCAGCCGCTCCAGCATCAGCGCCACGGCCGGCACCTCCGCGAGGTCCGGCAGGGTCAGGGCGACCACCTGCCGCACCGCCGGCGCCCCCGAGGCGGTCCGCACCGGCACCGTGGACACGCCGTCAGGGCGCACCGACTCCAGCGCCAGCCCCGGCAGCACCGCCACCCCGAGCCCGGCCGCCACCAGGCCGACCACCGCCGGGTAGTCGTCGGTCGCGAAGTCGATCCGGGGCTCGAAGCCCGCCCCCGCGCACAGCTCCACCAGATGCCCCCGGCACTGCGGGCAGCCCGCGATCCACTGCTCCGCCGCCAGCTCCGCCAGCTCCACCGGCCCGCCGCGGCGCCCCGCCAGCGGGTGCGCGGCGGGCAGCACGCCGACCATCGGGTCGTCCAGCAGCGGGGTGACCACCAGGTCGGACCAGTCGGTGACGGCGGTGAGCTGCTGCGCCTCCAGGTTCGCCTCCGCCCGCGCTTCGCGCGGCACGCCGTGCGCGGGCGGCGCCGGCAGGGCCGGGGCGGCCCCGGCCGCCTGCGGGTAGCGGAAGGCCAGCGCGATCTCGCACTCCCCGCCGCGCAGCATCGCCAGCGACTCCGGCGGTTCCGCCTCGACCAGCGACACGCGCACCCCCGGATGGCCGTCCCGCAGCCGGGCGACGGCCGGCGGCACCAGGGTGGAGCTCGCGGTCGGGAAGGAGACCAGCCGCACCCGGCCGGCCCGCAGCCCGGCGATCGCCGCGACCTCCTCCTCGGCGGCCGAGAGCCCGGCCAGGATCCCGGTGGCATGCTTGAGCAGCACCCGCCCGGCCTCGCTGAGCTGCATGCCCCGCCCGGACCGGACCACCAGCGGGGTGTCGACGGACTTCTCCAGGGCCTTCATCTGCTGGCTGATGGCAGGCTGCGTACAGCCCAGCTCGCGAGCGGCCGCGGAGAAGGAGCCGGTGCGGGCGACGGCACGCAGAACGCGCAGATGGCGGGCCTCGATCATGACTCAGTTATAAGGCAAACTTTGCTATAAGCAAAATTCATCTGATAGTTGAATCCCGAAGCAGACCACCGGCCCATACGCCGCAGGCCCGGCCCGCGTCCCCGAGGGGAGCGGACCGGGCCTGCGGTCACTGATCAGACGTCAGTGGGAGTGGCCGTGGCCACCGTGCGAGTGACCGTGACCGGCCTCCTCGTCCTCCTTCTTCTCCACCACGAGGGTCTCGGTGGTGAGCAGCAGGGAGGCGATCGAGGCGGCGTTCTCCAGCGCGGAGCGGGTGACCTTGACCGGGTCGATGACGCCGGCCTTCACCAGGTCGCCGTACTCGCCGGTGGCGGCGTTGTAGCCCTGGCCCGCCTCCAGCTCGGCGACCTTGGAGGTGATGACGTAGCCCTCCAGGCCGGCGTTCTGGGCGATCCAGCGCAGCGGCTCGGCCAGCGCCTTGCGGACGACCGCGACACCGGTCGCCTCGTCGCCCGACAGGCCCAGGCCGTCCTCCAGCACCTTGGCGGCGTGCACCAGGGAGGCACCACCGCCGGCGACGATGCCCTCCTCGACCGCGGCACGGGTCGCCGAGATGGCGTCCTCCAGGCGGTGCTTGCGCTCCTTCAGCTCCACCTCGGTGGCGGCGCCGACCTTGATGACGCAGACGCCGCCGGCCAGCTTGGCCAGGCGCTCCTGCAGCTTCTCGCGGTCCCAGTCGGAGTCGGTGTTCGCGATCTCGCCCTTGATCTGGGCGACGCGGCCGGCCACGGCCTCGGTGTCACCGGCGCCGTCGACGACGGTGGTCTCGTCCTTGGTGATGGTCACGCGGCGGGCGGTGCCCAGCACGTCCACACCGGCCTGGTCGAGCTTGAGGCCGACCTCCTCGGAGATGACGGTGGCACCGGTCAGGGTGGCCAGGTCGCCGAGGATCGCCTTGCGGCGGTCGCCGAAGCCCGGGGCCTTGACGGCGACCGCGTTGAAGGTGCCGCGGATCTTGTTCACCACGAGGGTCGACAGCGCCTCGCCGTCGACGTCCTCGGCGATGATCAGCAGCGGCTTCGAGGAACCGCCCTGGAGGATCTTCTCCAGCAGCGGCAGCAGCTCCTGGATGGAGGAGATCTTGCCCTGGTTGATCAGGATGTACGGGTCCTCCAGGACCGCCTCCTGCCGCTCCGCGTCGGTGACGAAGTACGGCGACAGGTAGCCCTTGTCGAACTGCATGCCCTCGGTGAAGTCCAGCTCCACGCCGAAGGTGTTCGACTCCTCGACGGTGATGACACCGTCCTTGCCGACCTTGTCGATCGCCTCGGCGATCAGCTCGCCGACCTGGGTGTCCTGCGCGGAGAGGGACGCGACGGCGGCGACGTCGTCCTTGCCCTCGATCTCGCGGGCGATGGAGAGCAGGTGCTCGGAGACGGCGGCGACGGCCTTGTCGATGCCCTTCTTCAGGGCGGCCGGGCCGGCGCCGGCGGCGACGTTGCGCAGACCCTCGTTGACCAGGGCCTGGGCCAGCACGGTGGCGGTGGTGGTGCCGTCACCCGCGACGTCGTTGGTCTTGGTGGCGACCTCCTTGACGAGCTGCGCGCCAAGGTTCTCGTACGGGTCGTCCAGCTCGACCTCACGGGCGATGGTGACACCGTCGTTGGTGATGGTCGGGGCGCCGAACTTCTTGTCGATGACGACGTTGCGGCCCTTGGGGCCGATGGTCACCTTGACGGTGTCGGCCAGCTTGTTCACACCGCGCTCCAGCGAGCGGCGGGCGTCCTCGTCGAACTGCAGGATCTTCGCCATGTTCCCTATTCCCTCGGGGCTGCGGCCGGCCCACCGACCGCTGAAACTACGTGAACCAACAACCACGCCCCGGGCCCCTGTCACTGGGACACGGATCCGGGGCGGGCTGGAACGTCTTGCTTCCCGACGTCGCGTTACTTCTCGATGATGGCGAGAACGTCGCGAGCCGAGAGGACGAGGTACTCCTCGCCCTGGTACTTCACCTCGGTGCCGCCGTACTTCGAGTACAGGACGATGTCGCCGACGGCGACATCGAGCGGCAGACGCTGGCCGTCCTCGAAGCGGCCCGGGCCGACGGCCAGGACGACGCCCTCCTGGGGCTTCTCCTTGGCCGTGTCCGGGATGACCAGGCCGGAGGCCGTGGTGGTCTCGGCGTCGAGCGGCTGGACCACAATGCGGTCCTCGAGCGGCTTGATGGCAACCTTGCTGCTGGTGGTCACGTCCGAGCTCCCCTTCGGAGATTACGGGGTTTTCTAACGGGTAGGGGCGAACCTGCGAGCCTGCCGTCGCGGGGGTCAGACACGCTTCATCGCGTTAGCACTCACCAGGTGGAGAGTGCCAAGGACGACCATAGGGTGCGGTTAGCACTCAGTCAACCAGAGTGCCAACGGCGCGCCCTCGTGTTGCGCGTGGCGCGGTGGGCCCACGGCGCACCGGGGCCTGCGGGCAGGCGGCCGACGACGCGTCGCGCCGGGCCCGGGACCGGGGAGAATGACCGGGTGGAGACCGAGAACCTGCAGCCCCTGCTGACCCCCGAGGGGCAGTCCCTGCTCGCCGAACTGCGTGAGTTCGCGCCCGAGGAGGAGCTGGCCCTGGCCACCCGGCTGCGGCGGGAGCACCCGGCCGAGCTGGTGTCGGCGGCGTTCGGGCAGGCCCGGCTGCGGCAGCGGGCCCGGGCGAAGTTCGGCCCGGACGCCGACCTGATGTACTTCACGCCCAACGGGGTCGAGCAGTCCACCCGGCGCAGCGTCGCCGAGTGGCGGGCGCGGCGCTTCGCCGGGCTGGGCGTGCGCCGGCTGGCCGACCTCTGCTGCGGCATCGGCGGGGACGTCCTGGCGCTGGCCCGGGCCGGGATCGAGGTGCTCGCCGTCGACCGGGACCCGGCGGCCTGTGCCGCCACCGCCGCGAACGCGGCCGCGCTGGGCCTGTCCGACCTGGTGGAGGTGCGCTGCGCGGACGTCGCCGACATCGATGTCACCGGCTACGACGCGGTCTTCACCGACCCGGCCCGCCGGACGTCACGCGGCCGGGTGTTCGACCCGGAGGCGTACGCCCCGCCGCTCTCCTGGGCGATCGAGGCCGGCCGCCGCACCCCGGTCGGCGCGCTGAAGGTCGCGCCGGGCATCCCGCACGAGGCCGTCCCGGCCGACGCCGAGGCCGAGTGGGTCTCCGACCACGGGGACGTCAAGGAGGCGGTGCTCTGGTTCGGCACCGGGGCCGGGCACCCGCACCGCGCCACCCTGCTGCCGCACGGCACCACGCTGACCGGCGGCGACCTGCCCGACCCGCCCGCCGGACCGGTCGGCCGCTACCTGTACGAGCCGGACGGCGCGGTGATCCGCGCCCACCTGGTCGCCGAGGTGGCCGGCCAGGTGGGCGGCCGGCTGATCGACCCGAAGATCGCCTACCTCACCTCGGACCGCCTGGTCGCCACCCCGTACGCGCACGCGTACGAGCTCACCGACGTGCTGCCGTTCCACATCAAGAAGCTGAAGGCGCTGCTGCGCGAACGGGCCGTCGGCACGGTGGTGATCAAGAAGCGCGGGATGGCGATCACCCCCGAGGAGCTGCGCCGGCAGCTGAAGCCGTCCGGGCCGAACAGCGTCACGGTGATCCTCAGCCGCACCGACCGGGGCCCGCTGATGATGCTGGGCCGGCCGGTGACGGCCGGGACGGCGGCGGATCAGGTGGCGGCGGATCAGGCCGGGGGCGCCTGAATGTAGTCCTCGAGCCGGGCCACCGCGAAGCCCTGCTCCTGGATGCGGGCCAGCATCTCGCCGAACATCTGCGTCATCGTCTCGCCCTTGAGGTCCTTCGGGCCCCGGAAGTGGGCGAGGACGATGTCGCCGGGCTTCAGCTTCTTGTCCGCCGCCTGGTACTGCATGTCGTGGATCTGCATCGACTCGCGCCAGAGCACGATGGCCCGCGGTCCGCACTGCTGCACCGAGCCGTTCAGCGCCAGGGTGTTGGCGCCGTCCCCGTAGGGTGGGCGGAACAGCAGCGGCGCGGTGCCGTACTGCTGGGTGAGCGCGGACTGGGCGTCGCAGATCTCGGACTTCTGCTTCTCCGGCGGGACCTTGCTCATCTGGGCGTGGTCCACGGTGTGGTTGTGGATGTGGTTGCCGAGCGCCTGGAGCGGCTTGAAGTAGCCGTAGTTGTCCTTGACGATGTCCCGGGTCAGGAACATCGAGACCGGCACCTTGAGGTCGGTCAGCATCTCGACGAACTTCGGGTCCTTCTCGGCGCCGTCGTCGATGGTGATGAAGACGACCTTGTCGGCCGTCTTCACATCGCTGAACACCGGTACGGTGCCGGTCCGTTCGAGTTTGATCGGCTTGTCGGCGGGCGCGGCCGGGGCGGGCGCCAGCGGCTTGAGGTTCCACTTCGCCCAGGCCGCCGGGTCCCCGGCGGCCGGTGGTGCGGCGGGCGTGGTGGCCGCGGCGGCCGCCGGGGTCTGCGCGCCGCCGCCCGAGGGGTGGGCCGCGGTGGACGGTGTGCCGCCGGCCGCCGCCGGCGTACCGCCACCGCTGCTGCCGCACCCGGTGGCGGCGGCCAGCAGCGCCAGCGCCCCCACCGCGTACGTCTTCGTCCTGCTCCGCCCGTACTTCTTCACCGCGCCGCGCTCCCCGGATCCGTCCAGCCGTCTCGCCCTAGAGCACGGTAGCGGCCGGCGCGGCGGTTCCCGTCCTCATGGCTCGACGTGCTCGCTGGTGAAGGACCAGCGGTGCACCGGGCGGCCGAGCAGGCCGGCCGGCGGCTCGGCGAGCGGAACGGGCTCGCCGGTCCACCAGGTGATCAGCAGCACCCGCTCGCCCGGGGCGCTGAACAGCTCGGTGCGGACCAGACCGGCCGCGCCGCGCAGGGCGGGCAGGGCGACGGCGTGCACCCAGGCGGTCAGCTCGGCGGCCCGCCCGTCGGCGGCCCGGGCCTCCCACATCGCGGCGGTGGTGCTCACCGGCCACCGCCGAGGGCCTGGTAGGCCTGGCCGTGGACGTCGCCGTGCCCGGACGCCACCGCCGGTACGTGCGTCTCGGTGACGGGCAGCGAGGAGTCGGCGGAGAGGTCGAAGGCGGACGGCGCGCGGTCCCGCCAGACCATCTCGGCGCCGAGCGCGGCGACCATCGCGCCGTTGTCGGTGCACAGGCCGGGGCGCGGCACCCGCAGCCGGATGCCCGCCTTGTCGCAGCGCTGCTGGGCCATCTCCCGCAGCCGCGAGTTGGCCGCCACCCCGCCGCCGATCATCAGGTGGTCGACGCCGTTGTCCCTGCACGCCTTGACGGCCTTGCGGGTCAGCACGTCGGTGACCGCCTCCTGGAAGGACGCCGCCACGTCGGCGACCGGCACCTCCTCGCCGGCCCGGCGCTTCGCCTCCACCCAGCGGGCGACGGCGGTCTTCAGGCCCGAGAAGGAGAAGTCGTACTCCGGGTCCCTGGGGCCGGTCAGGCCGCGCGGGAAGGCGATCGCCCTGCGGTCCCCCTCGCGGGCGGTGCGGTCCACCACCGGGCCGCCGGGGAAGCCCAGGCCGAGCACCCGGGCGACCTTGTCGAAGGCCTCTCCGGCCGCGTCGTCGATGGTCGCGCCGAGCGGGCGGACGTCGCTGGTGATGTCCTCGCTGAGGAGCAGCGAGGAGTGCCCGCCGGAGACCAGCAGGGCCATCGTGGGCGACGGCAGCCGGCCGTGCTCCAGCTGGTCCACGCAGATGTGCGAGGCGAGGTGGTTGACCCCGTACAGCGGCTTGTCCAGCGCCCAGGCGTAGGCCTTGGCGGCGCTGACGCCGACCAGCAGCGCGCCCGCGAGGCCCGGGCCGGCGGTGACGGCGATCCCGTCCAGGTCGCCCGCCCTGACCCCGGCGGTGTCCAGGGCGCGCTGGATGGTCGGGACCATCGCCTCCAGGTGCGCGCGGCTGGCGATCTCGGGGACGACGCCGCCGAACCGGGCGTGGTCGTTGACGCTGGAGGCGACCGCGTCGGCGAGCAGCGTGGTGCCGCGCACGATGCCGACGCCGGTCTCGTCGCAGGAGGTCTCGATACCGAGGACGAGCGGTTCGTCAGCCATGGCGGGTGTCCTTCACGTCTTTCTGAGGCGCGTCCGTTTGCGGGTCGTCGAGGCGCATCACCAGCGCGTCGACGTTGGCGGGCTGGTAGTAGCCGCGCCGGATGCCGACCGGCTCGAAGCCGAAGCGCTCGTACAGCCGCTGGGCGCGCGGGTTGTCCACCCGCACCTCCAGCAGCAGTTCGGCGCAGCCCCGCCGGGCGGCCTCCTGAATCAGGTCGGTGAGCAGTGCCGCGCCGAGGCCGGCGCCCTGGTGGCGCTCGTCGACGGCGATGGTCTGCACGTCGCCCTCGCCGGCCACCGCCATCAGTCCGGCGTAGCCGACGACGGCGCCGTCGCGGGTGGTGGCGACGGTGTAGTGGCGGGTGCCGCCGGGGTGGGTCTCGGCCAGCTCGGACCAGTACATCCCGGTGGACCAGGCGTCCTCGGGAAAGAGCCGCAGCTCCAGTTCCATCACCGGCGCGATGTCCCACCAGCGCATCCGGCGCAGGGTGGTGTCGCCGTTCACGCCGGGAGCACCGCCTTGTAGCCGGCGGGCACCTGGGCGTCCGGGCGGCGCAGGTAGAGCGGGACGTTGGGGAGCAGCTCGCGCCCGGCGGCCAGCTCGGCGGCGGCGAAGGCGGCGAGCGCGCCGGCCGAGACGTGCTCGGGGCCGTGCGCGCCGGGGAAGGCGTCCGGGTAGAGCAGCGCGCCGGCGCCGACGGCCCGCGGCCGCGGGGTCAGCTCGGCCGGGCGGTCCACGGCGGGCCCATCGGTCCGGCGGCCCTCGGCGTCGTACGAGGCCCAGTAGACCTCCTTGCGGCGCGCGTCGGTGGCCACCGTGAACGGCTGCCCGGCCAGGCCCTCGGCCCGGGCCTGGTGGGCGATCGCGTCCAGGGTGCAGACGCCGTGCACGGGCAGGCCGAGCGCGTGGCCGAGCGCGGCGGCGGTCACCAGGCCGACTCGCAGGCCGGTGTACGGGCCCGGGCCGACGCCGACCGCGATGCCGGTGAGCCGGTGCTTGTCGACGCCGGCCGCCCGCAGCACCCGGTCGATGGCGGGCAGGAGCAGTTCGCCGTGGCGCCTGGCGTCGACCTGGTCGGTCTCGGCGAGGACGGCCGTGCCGTCGTGGACGGCGGCGGTGACGGCGGGGGTGGCGGTGTCGAACGCGAGCAGCAGCACGGGGTCAAGGTTAGACCGGTCGGCGGCGGTCGGGACGGCCGGACCTGCTCCGCCCGATCGACAGCGCGTTCCGTTTCGGAACACACGTCCGGCACGATGCGGGCTCGCCGGGTGAACCTGGCACGATGGGGCGGACGGTTTTGGACGGCGGTGGGAGCGGCACGTGGCGAAGATGGGTCCTGGAGTGGTGGTCACCGGGCTGACCCTGGGGGCCCTGGCGGTGGTGAGCCTGCTGGCCTTCCAGGCCAACGGTGCGCAGGACCGCGCCGGCGGCGTCCGCCCGAGCGCGAGCACGGCCTCGGTGTCGAACGATCCGGCCGCCCCGGCCACCCCGTCGGCCCCGGCCACCCCGACCGTCCCCACGCTGCCGACGACTTCCGGCAGCGGGCTGCGGGTCGTCTACTCGGTCGGCAGCCACTACGTCTGGCTGGTCGACCCCAAGAAGACCCCCCAGGTGGTGGCCGCCTTCGCGGTCACGCCGGGCACGGTGGAGCCGACTCCCGGCAGCTACCCCGTCTACAGCAGGACCCCGACCACCACGGGCACGGACGGGCGGCAGATCGAGCACGTGGTGCGCTTCGCCCAGCAGAACGGCGTCGTGTTCGGCTTCAGCGCGGCCGTGGACGGCGCCACGCCGACCACCGACCCGCAGGCCAAGACCGGCGGTATCCGCAGCAGCCGCGAGGACGGCCAGCTGCTCTGGGACTTCGCGCCGCGCGACACCAAGGTGGTCGTGATCGCCTGAGGCGGCTCGCTCAGGCGGCGCGCGGAGCCTCGGCGGGCACGGCCTCGACCGGCGCCGCCTTCCCGCGCTCGGGCACCGGCGGGGTGGACACCGCCTCCGCGGCCGCGCACGCGGCCAGCAGCGCGCGCATCGGCTCCCCCTGAGCGCGGCGGGCGGACTCTCCGGCTCCGGTGCCGCGCGGCGCGCGCTCCGGGGCGGGGGTGGTGCTCGACATGGCGCCTCCCTAGTTAGGCAGACCTAACCGCAGCACCCATCCCATCACGCCCGGCGCCCCGCCCGCAACACTTTCCCGACAACCTGTCGGGAAGACGCCCCGAAGACACGCCCTAGGCCCAATGCCGGTGACTTAATTCGTGTCTCGCTTGGTGATCGTGACGGTGGCTGGTTGGGGTGGTGGCCAGTTGCGGTGTTGGGCGCGTT
>NZ_JBIVMI010000006.1:99149-256265 GCF_044753005.1 Kitasatospora sp. NPDC088548 | reverse complement strand
CTGCCGAGTACGAAGCCGCCTACTACAGCCAACAGCAGCCAAACCTGCAGGTCACAGCAACAATCTAGAGTCTCTGCAGAACCCGCAGCGGTTCAAAGAGATCCCGCGCAACGTCGCCCGCAACGTCCGCACCGGCACACCCCGCCCCCGCCGCTTCGAACCCCTCACCGCCGACGAGGCCCGCACCCTCCTCACCGCCGCCCAGGGCCACCGCCTCCACGCACTGTTCGAACTCGCCCTCCGCACCGGACTCCGCAAGGGCGAACTCCTCGGCCTGCGCTGGGAAGACCTCGACCACAGCAGTGGCACGGCCAGCATCCGCCGCACCCTCCAGCGCACACGCACCGGCGGCCTGACCACCCTCCCCACCAAGACAGTCAGCTCCGAACGCCGCATCGCCCTCCCAGCCCCCTGCCTGCTCTCACTCCGCACCCACCGCAAGCAGCAGGCCCAGGCGAAGGAGAAGGCCGGCGCGGGCTGGATGGACAGCGGCCACGTCTTCACCCGCCCCGACGGCCACCCCATCGAACCCACCACCCTCACCCGCCACTTCAACGCACTCCTCCGCCGCGCCCACCTCCGCCAGATCCGCTTCCACGACCTGAGGCACTCGACCGCGACCCTCCTCCTGGAACAGGGCGTCGAACTCGTCGTCATCAAGGAACTCCTCGGCCACGCCCACATCGGCGTCACCGCCACCGTCTACGCACACGTCCGCCTCCGTCTCCAGCGCGACGCGGTAGATCTCCTCGGCCGTACCCTCGGCAAGCCCTCCAAGGCCGCCACCGCCCCCGACGACGGCGACGATCCGCCGCTTTGTGCAGCACCCGTCCGCTGACGTTGCCGTCAACTACTGCCGTCAAAACCCAAAGAGGTCCCGCCGAAACCCGTCGGCGGGACCTCTTCCTTTGTCGACCAGCCCGCTACTCGTACGCATTACGAGGCATTTAGAGCGAGCTGCGATCGACTACAAGGTGACAGCAACCAATCTACTAGCGTGCGGCATCATCAAATCCGTCACCACATTCGTGATAGATATACTGGTCGATGTCGAGCGATGCCCCGGCAGCACCAAGCCAGGCGATTAGATCGGCCCCGAGAAATATCCCCTTCTCTCTTCCGCTTTCGATGTCTCTGATCTGCTGAACGATTTCCAGCGAAACGACAGCATCAGTGGATGTCACCAGTCGCCCAAGAGCACTGGAAAAATCCTTTCCCCAGCCCAGGATTACTGGTTCCAGATCCTCGGGTCGCGCATCGACGCCTGACACCTCCGCCCGCCGAACCCATGTCGTATGAGACCTCGGGGGCGACTCGGGGCGCCTACGGCTGCCGATCGACGTCGACTCGTCAGGCGTCGTTCCGAGCCTGCTAGAAATTTCTTCCAGCTGCAGAGATGAACTGACGACTCTGAGGTAGATGCGAAATGCACTCACGGGACGTACCTATAATTCGTCGGAACCAAGACTTTGCCATCCTTGCTCACGAGAATGATCCGGTTATCACCGTCTCGCATTGCGTCAAACCTCGAAACGTTGTTCTTCCCAACCCAATCAGCCTTGAAGCCGTGCGGATCCTCTCCAATGTCTCCCAGCGCCTTCTCAAGCTGCTTTTCTTTGAGCTTAGTCAGCGAGCCCCGGTCGATTGCGCCCGCCTCCGGTATTTCTCCCGGGATAAAGTCGCAGGTCGAGTTATGCACAAGCACTGGCGTGGCACCAGCGAGTACATAGTACGTGTGGAGGTCGTCGACGGTGAGGTTTCGGACTTCCTGCTGCTGGGTCCACCGATCGACCGCGAGAACCCGGGCGGTGGATCCGTCGGAGGCCTTGAGGGTGTCGCCCGGTTTGAGGTCGGTTGCCTTGACCCATTCGCCGCGGGAGTTCACCCAGAAGGGGTGTCCGTCGGTCGCGGTGAGCTGCACGGGGCGCTGGTACGACCCCTCCTTGGAGATGGTGATCGTGACCAGGTTCTTGAGGCCTTCGCCGATAATGAGCGCAGTCACCGGCTTGGCCGTCGTGAGACCGGTCTCGGGGTCGGTGGCCAGGACCTCGTCACCGATCTCGATGTCGGCGATCTGCTTGGTGCTGCCGTCGGCCAAGAGGACCAGGACGTCGTCTGGGAACGAGTTGTCCTCGCACTTGGCCCGCCGCTTTGCGGCGACGGACTTCTCGGACTGGGGCGTGCT
This sequence comes from Kitasatospora sp. NPDC088548, assembly GCF_044753005.1. Classification (NCBI taxonomy): domain Bacteria; kingdom Bacillati; phylum Actinomycetota; class Actinomycetes; order Kitasatosporales; family Streptomycetaceae; genus Kitasatospora; species Kitasatospora sp. NPDC088548. Next base: position 254,080 of record NZ_JBIVMI010000006.1, on the reverse strand, counting down.
CGGGTTGGTCGACCTGCCCTGGCCTGTCTTCGCGCCGTTGTCCGAGCGGCCGGTGTTGGCCTTCGGGCCTGGCTTGGCTCCCTTCGGCCCCCTACCACCGCCCATGCCGCCGCGGTCGGATCCGGTGATCTCGCCGAGCGCGACCAGCTGTGCCGTGCTGCTGGTCAGCAGCTCCGCTTCGTTGCAGGACTTGACGCGGTCGCAGGCGCGCGACATCGCTCCGCGGTAGTTCGACGCGGTCAGGTCCATGCCGTAGGTGGACCGTTGCTCTTTGGCGAGCTCGTCGCGGTACACGCTGAGTGTCTCGCCGATGCCCTTGGTGTTGGGGATGTAGAGGTCCGCGCCCAGGTGGATCCAGGGGTCGTGAGCCTGCTCGACGTCGTAATTGCGGTTGACGACCTTGAGGGTGCCGTCGAAGTTGACGTCCGCGGCCCCCCGGCCGCTGTAGTGGCCGTGGCAGCGTCCTTCCCAGCAGTCGCCGTCGATGAGGCCGCTCGGGTCCGAGCGGTTCACGGGGTCGTTGCTGCTGTAGGAGTAGCCGCCCATCTGGTCGGGGTTGCCGGCCTCGAGGAGCGGGTCGACGGTCAGGAAGCGGCCGAGCACCGGGTCGTAGTTGCGGGCGCCCAGCAGGTTGAGGCCGCTGGCGGCGTCCACCGGCTTGCCGAGGTAGCCGCGGTTGCCGACCCACCCGGATGGCTGGAGGCCGCTGCGGACGTTCCCGTAGGGGTCGAACGGGCGCCGGGTGATGGACCGGGTGGCGGCGCCGACCTGGAGGGTGGAGGTGTTCTGAGGGTTGGTGAACTGGTAGGTGAGCGCTCCGTTGCTGGAGCGGACGACGGTGGTGCCGTCGGGCTGGGGGTAGTGGCGGTCACCGGTGACGGTGGTGCCGTCGGGGGAAAGGGTGAGCTGTTCGGCGTCGTCGAACAGGTAGAGGATCGTGCCGTCGGGACCGCGCTGGACGAGCAGTTCGCCGTCGGCGTCGTACAGGTACCTGGAGGTGCTGGTGCCCACCCCGTTGGGGCTGGTGACGGTCTCGGTGCGGCCTTCGACGTTGTAGGTGAGGGTCTGGGCGGCTCCGGCGAGCGGCTGGGTGCCGGTGCCGGTGGCCCACTTCTGGTTGGGGCCCTGGTTGCAGGTCCACAGCGTGACGCGGGTGCCGGGGGTCGTGCTGGCGTAGGGGATGTCGAGGCAGAGGCCGGAGTCGTGGACGAGGCCGCCGTTGGCGGCGGTGCGCCAGCGCTGGTTGGCGCTGCCGTCACAGGTCCACAACTCGATCTGCGCGTTCGAGCCGGCCTGGCCCCCGACCGGGCGGGCGCAGGCGCCGAGGACGCGCAGGGTGCCGTCCGTCCCGATATCCCACCGCTGGGCGCCGGTGTTGTTGCAGGTCCAGGTCTGTACCGGGGTGCCGTTGGCGCTGGTGCCACCGGCCGCGTCCAGGCAGATCGGGGTGCTGGTGGTGGGGACGGCCGAAAGCAGGGTTCCCGAGGTGCTGAGGGAACGGTTGGTGGTGTTGCCCTCGGCGTCGTACTGCGGCGTCAGCGTCGCGGTGTAGCCGGGGCCGCTCGGCGGGTTGACGGTGGCGGGCCACTTCTGGTTGGGGTTGCCGTTGCAGTACCAGAGGCCGAGCTGGGTGCCCGGTGCCTGGTTCCAGCCGGGGATCTCGAGGCAGAGGGTGGAGGCGGTGTGGACGATGGCGCCGTTGGCGCCGTCCTGCCACTTCTGGCCCTCGCCGCCGTTGCAGGTGGTCAGTTCGATCTTGGTGCCTGCTCCGGCGGTCCCGCCGACCGGGCTGGCGCACTTGCCGAAGGCACGCAGGGTGCCGTCGCCGGGGCGGGTCCACTTCTGGGCGCTGGAGGTGCTGCAGGTCCAGGTCTCGACGGGCGTGCCGTCCGCGGTCCTGGCTCCCCACACGTCCAGGCAGAGCGCGGACCCGTCGGCGGCAGGCAGGGCCGAGGTGAGTCGGCTGGTGGCCTGGCCGGTACGGGTGGTGACGCTGGTAAGGGTGTTGGGCTTGACGGCCGGGGTGCGGCCGTCGCCGGGGTAGGTGCTGGTCTGCGTGACGTCACGGGAGGTGTCGCCCGTGACATCGTGGCGGACCTGCTGGGTACGGCCGCCGAGCTGGTTGTACTGGAAGGTCTGCCAGTACGGGGCCGGGCCACCGATGTTGGCCGGGCCGGGGTCGGTGTTGTTGCAGTGCGAGACCTGGCCCGGGCCCGGGGTGCTGACGCCCCAGGTGTCGGTCCAGGCTTCGACGAGGCGGTTGAGGCCGTCGTAGCGAAAGCACTGGGTGTCGAACGCCCGGTCCACACTGCCCGAGGACTGCAGTTCCGAGACGCTGGTCAGCTTCCCGGACTGGTCGTACCCGTAGGTGGTGTGCGAGATGGGATTGGCTTCCGCCTCCTGGAACTTGACGCTGCTTGTCGTCGGCCGGCCGGTGATGTCGTCGTACGTACGGGCGGTCCGCAGCAGTTGGTCGCGCTCGCCGTACTGGGAGCGCAGCAGTTGGCCGAGCGGGTTGTAGTTGGCGAGGTCGAGCAGCTTGCTGAGGTCCGTACCGGTGGCGATGACCTGGCCCAGTTCGGACCGGGCGAAGCCGTACTTCTCGGTGGGCAGGCCGCCGTCGGCGCCGTAGGAGAGGCCGGCCGGAAGGCCGAGATTGTCCGTGTAGTAGAGAGTCTGGGTGTAGTCGCCCGCGAGCCTGCCCTCGGCGGCGGGGACGGTGGTCGTGGTACTGGTGGGCTGGTAGCGGGTGGTGTAGCCGTTGACCTTCTTCACGTAGGCGCTGCCGGCCGCGCCGCCGACGTAGCGGGTGCTCGATGTCGGGTAGCCCTTGGCGAGCGTGTCGTAGGTGTAGGAGGCGAGCAGCTTGGACTGGTCGCCGGTGTTGGTGCCCTCGTAGCGGCCGGTGGTGCGGCCGAGGAGGTCGTAGGTGTAGGACAGCTGCCGGCCGAGCCCGTCGGTCGTGTTCGCCACCCGGCCCAGCTCGTCGTAGGCGGTGGCGGAGGAGCCGGCGTCGGGGTCGTTCTGCGAGACGCGCCGGCCCTGGAGGTCGTACGAGTAGGACCAGGTGTTGCCGGCGTTGTCCTTGATCGTGGCGAGGTTGCCGCGCTCGTCGAACGCGTAGCGGGTGGTGACGTCGCCCGTGCCCGCTCCGCCGTGGAGCACGGAGGAGGTGGTGCGGCCGAGCGCGTCGGTGTACACCGTGCTCGGCGTGCCGCCGCTGGGCGGGGTGGTGTCGGTCCGGTCGGCGCCCGGGTAGGCCGTGACGGTCTGCCACAGCTCCGTGCCCTTGGCGTAGAGCTTGGCGGCGGTCTGCCGGCCGGCACCGTCGTACAGGTACCGGGTCTGCGAGGGGGCCTCGGTGTCCTTCTCTTCGAACAGGGTGCTACCGGGTCCGCCGTTCGTCCCGTCGTACCACGCCGTGGTGGACTTCGTGACCTGGCCGCGGCTGTCGTAGCGGGTGTGGCCGAGGATCCGGCCGGGGTCGCCGTTGGTCGGGGTGGCCTGGGTCTGACGGGGCTTCAGGAAGCCGTCGTAGATGGTGACGGAGGCTGCCCAGGTCCCTCTGTCCGTTTGTGTCTTGGTGGTGACGCTCGGCGGGTTGGCACGGCTGGTCGGGGTGGGGTCCACCCCGTGCATCTCGTAGGCGAACGTGCTGTCGGCGGGCCGGCCGGCGTCCTTGGAGTTGCCGGGCAGCCAGACGGCGGTGCGGCGGCCGAGTGCGTCGTAGGTCGAGTCCGTGACCCGCCCGTTCGAGTCCACCACCCGGGTCATCAGGCCGCGGACCGGAGCGACGGTGCTCCTGCTCGTCCAGCCCAGCGGGTTGGTGGTGGCGACCTCGGACGGCAGCACACCGGTCGCCGGGGTGTACGCGGTCAGTTCGACGGCGCCCGTCTCGTCGACGCTGCGGACGACGCGCCCGTAGCCGTCGAAGCCCTGGGCCTCGACGGTCCGGTAGGCGGCGTGGCCCTGCGCGTCGTAGGACTTGGCGTCCTGGACGGCGGTGACGTACCCGAGCGTGGTGCCGTTCTGGCCGAGGACGTCGACGGCGCCGGGGTTGGCCAGGTCGGCGTTCCCGTCGTAGATCAGCCGGCGGTCGCTGATCGTCTTCGTGGCGGATCCGACGGATCCGGTGGAGACGCACGACCCGGCCACGGTCAGTGTGCCGCTGGGGTAGGTGAGCATCATCGGATTGCTCGCCGGCGGCGCCGCGTACGTGGTCGTGCTGCAGGTGCGGTCGGCCTGGGTGCCCAGGTCCGGCTGGACGTCGACCTTCACCGGGCGTGCCCAGGTGTCGAGGTCCGTAGTGGTGCGCCCGATCCGCCAGGTCGTGCCGTCGGACAGGAGAGCGCCGGAACGGGTGCTCGTTCTCTCGGTACGGCGGGCCTCCAGCGGTGGGAGGACCGAGAGCGAGGAGGGATCGGGCGGGGGGGTCTTGGAGGTCCAGGCCGTACGCGCCCTGGTGGCGGTGGCGGTCTGGGCGACGGAGATGTCGGTGAACTGCTTGGCGACGGGGGTGCCGCCGGCCTGGGTGTAGGTGATGGACTCCTGCGCGGTGCCGACGAGCCAGGGGCTGTCGACGGTCTCCTCACCGAGGGAGTTCTTCGGCCTGCTGACCCGGAGCGTACGGTCGGCCTTGTAGTCGCCGTCCATGCCCTGGAAGTAGGAGACGGTGCTCTGGCTGACCGGGCCGGAGCCGGCGGTGGTGGTGACGGTGCGGTAGCCGCGGAAGTCGTTCCAGGTGCGGTACTGGTCGTCCGTCAGGTCGGAGTCGTCGCGGTGCCAGGCCGCGCCGCCGCTGTAGGTGTAGGCGGTCTCACGGGCCGGCGAGTTGGCCTTGGTGGTGTCCGTGGCGGTGACCTTGGCGACCAGGGTCTTCTGGAACCAGTCGGCGATCGGGGAGCCCGCGTTCGTCGGAGTCCAGTACACCGGGTAGCAGGCCATGGTGTTGCTGTCCGCCGAGGCCGGCATGGTGCCCTTGGTCCGCGAGCACTCGGGATCCCGGTAGGTGACGGCGATCGAGGTGCCGGACTCGGTGTTGATCCCGATGACGCGCGGCCGGTACAGCGGTGGCGCCGCCGGGGTGGAGCCGTCGACGCGGTTGTCGATCTCGGTTCCGGCGAAGGTGACCGGGTCGAGGGCGATCGGACCGGTGCCGCCGGCGGAGGTGTCGAGGGCGGTGTGCCGGATCTCGGACAGCCACATCACCGACTGCAAGGAGGCGATCTGCTTGTCAGGCTTCTTGCCGGTGATCGGATCGATGATGCCGCCGGCATCCGAGAACAGGTGCTTGAGGTCGTAGTGGTCCACGCCCTTCCAGCCGCCCTGCGTACGCAGCTCGGTGCCGATGGCGCGCAGGCGCTTGGTGGACCAGAAGGTGGGCGAGCCGATCCGGCAGACGTTGCTGCCGGTGCCGCTGGTCGTCCAGCCGTCCTGGCAGGCGAGGTCGTAGGGGACGTCCGGCCAGTCCTTGGCCGTGGCGCCCGACAGGTTCTCGGGCCGGCAGACGGTGTCCGAGACCACACACCGCTCGGCGATGTCGAAGGTCACCCGGGCGGACGGCTCGCGTCCGGCGAGGGCGTCGGCGAGCTGGTAGCCGTAGGAGACGCGGGTGAGGTGGCCGCCGCGCGTGTAAGGCGTGAGGGTGCCGCTGCCGCCGGTGGCGGCGGCCTGGCCGGCGCCCATGGCGTAGCGGTTGGTCTCGGTGGCCCAGTCGTAGCGCTGGAGGCTGCCGTGCGGGTCGACGGCGAAGTCGAGGTTGAAGCGCCAGCCGGGCTGCTGGTCGCACTGGGAGTTCTTGCCCTTGGCGGCGGTGTAGCAGGGGTCGCCGCTGTTGGGGTGGTAGACGGGGGCGCCCCAGGCGCTGTTGGTGGCGTCGTCGGAGGTGGTGCCGGGCGCGTGGTTGAGGCCGAGGTAGTAGGTCGTGCCGTCGGTGACGGTGACCTTGAAGTACTCGCCCTGCCAGAGGCCGTTGGCTGCGCCGGTCAGCCGTTCGATCTTCGTGCCGTCGTCGTTCTGGAGGTGGTAGACGCCGTTCGAGTCCTGGATCAGCTCACCGGAGTGGGAGCCGAGGGACAGGGTGGCACGCCACCCCGCCCAGCACTGGTCGGCGGAACCGTTGATGCCGGAGGTCTGGCACGACTTGTAGGACCGCTCGATGAAGCCGGGGCTGTACGACCAGCCGTCACCGATCGAGCCGGCCTGCGAGTTGCGGGCGGAGGTCTGTCCGTCGACCGACTGGGAGTTGTAGGACAGCGCCACGCCCGGCGCGGTACCGATCAGGGACGGAGGCATGGTGATCGGGTAGGAGTACGTGAACGCGCCGGACGCGCTCTGCGACCAGGTGCCGGAGGCCGACAGGTCGGTCGCCGTGTAGGAACCCTGCGAGCCGCTCGCCTCGGCGACCGCTCCCAGGGCGATGCCGCCGCCCGAGGTCAGCGAACGTGCCGAGTCGAGCGGGGTGGTGGCCGGTGCCTCGCCGGGGGCGGGCTTGGCGGGGGCGGCGGGGGTGGCGGCGTCTCCCGGGAGGACGACGGTGCCGGTGATCTTCTTGGTGGCGGGGTCGATCGTGGAGTCGAGTGGCTGCCGGGTGCGGCATTCGGCGCGCTCGGGCGTGGTCAGCGCGCACGCGGGCATCGCGACCAGGCGCAGGCGGGAGGCCCAGCCGCCGCCATAGGCGTCGGCGATCGAGCTGTAGTCGAGCGAGACGTCGAGGCTCGCGGCGTCGGTGCCGCCGTCGGCGCGTTTGAGGCCGACCAGCAGGCCGTTGACGTTGGCCTGCTCGGCCTGGGCGCGGTCGGCGACCTTCACCTCGACGGTGCCGGGCGCGGCGGCGGGTGTGTCACCGCCGGCGGCGCTCGTCCTGCCGGCGCTCCGGCCGGGGGTGGCCGCGCCGAGCAGGACCGGGGTGTCACCGGCCCGGACCGTCGAACCGTCCCCGCCCTTGGCCGCGACGAGGTCGGGCCGGTTCTTCAGGTCGACGGTGACCGCGGCCTGCTTCGGCCACTGCGCCGCGTCCGATTTGTGGGCCCGGAGTTCGCGCGAACCCTCCGGGTACGGCAGTGCCGTCGGCTCCCGCTTGGTGTCGGCGTTGTGTCCGCCGACGACCGGGAGCTTCGGGAGGGGTGCTTCTTCCTTACTGGCGGCCTGTGCGGTGAAGGCGACTCCTTCGCCGACCAGGGGGACCACGAGTGAGAGAGCGGCGATGAGAGCGGGAACAGTCAACGCATTTCGCCATCGACCACCCCCTCTCGGTGAAAAGTGAGCGAACCAACCCCGACCGGGTTGCATCAGCGTCCCTCCGTGTTCCGGAATTGACATGGGTCTGCGACCTGCGTCGTTGCGGGGGAAAAAGGTGTCCCAGCGTGACGGCCGGAACCGTATTGCCAGCCCGTCCGCGGGCGCAATAGCGTTCGGCTACGACCGGACAGCCGAAATGACGTCACGTCAGCTGATGGCCAATCGGAAACGCGCCAAAATTGGACAAAGGCCACCCCGCGTATCGGTCAATGTGATGCATGGCACATAGAGGTCGCGTATACGGGTCGGGCCGCGTTGTGAAGGTGAACTGACACACCATGGGAGAAATCCGTCCATCCGCGCCGCGGATACGCAGCCGTCTGATGAGACGCCTTGCGCCGGCCTGTGCGCTCGGGCTCGTCCTGGGCGCCGCCCCGGCGGTCGCGCTCGCGGACGACCGGCCGTTCGCCGTCCCGCCGGGCCAGAGCAGCGCCCAGGCCCCGGCGTCCGCCGGACCCGGCGCCGGACCGGTGCAGGCCGCCCGGCAGCAGGCGAAGACGACCGGGAAGCCGGTCACCGTCGAGGAACTGACGACCGAGACCTCGCTCACCGTCGCCCAGCCGAACGGCAAGCTCGCCGTCACCACCCACGTGCTGCCCGCCCGGGTGAAGAAGAACGACGCCTGGACCGGGGTCGACGCCAACCTCGCCCGCAATGCCGACGGGAGCTACTCCCCGAAGGCCACGCCGTCCGGAGTCACCGTCTCCGGCGGCGGCACCGGGCCGCTGGCGACCCTCACCGACCGGGACGGCCGCAGCCTGGCACTGACCTTCCCGGTCGAGCTGCCCCAGCCCACCGTGACCGGAGGTGCCGCCGTCTACCCGGGGGTGCTGCCCGGGGTGGACCTCCGGGTGGAGGTCAGCGACCAGGGCGCGGTGCGCGAGGTCCTGGTCGTCAAGAACGCCGAGGCCGCCGCCGACCCGGCGCTGAAGTCGCTGACGTTCGGCACCGCCACCAAGGATCTGGTCGTCTCCAGCGACGAACACGGAAGCATCACCGCCGTCACCACCGACGGCAAGGCGGCCTTCAGTGCCCCCGCCCCGCTGATGTGGGACTCCGCCTCGGACGCTCCCGCGCCGTCCCCCGCGGGCAAGGCGGGCGCCTTGCCCGCCCCGGCACACGCCGACGAAACCCCGGCACCGGCCGCCGGGAGCCCCTCCTCGACCAACGGGCCGGGCCAGGGCGCGCACGTCAAGCCGGTCGGCGTCAGCACCGGCGCCTCGGCTCTGACACTGACCCCCGACGCCGACCTGCTCGCCGGCAAGGACACCGTCTGGCCGCTGTACATCGACCCGGCCTTCCAGCCGACACCGCCCATGGGCACCAGCCACTTCGCCCAGGTCATGCAGGGCTGCCCCAACGACCCGGCGTACGACATCGCGCAGGACCACGGCCAGGGCGTCGGCTACCAGCACTACCTGGCCAACTGCTACGGCATGGAACGCTCGTACTACGAGTTCAACACCAGCGCCGTGACACCGCAGATGTACATCGACAATCGACAACGCCAACATGTACTTCAACGAGCCCTACGCCGCCGCCCACGACTGCAACGCCCAGGCTCCGGTCTCCCTGAAGTGGACCGGTGGCATCGACGCCGGCACCACATGGAACCGGCAGCCGCAGATCGTCCAGGACATCGACACCACCCAGTGGCCCAAGAGCGCGTACTTCGGGTGCGGTGACAAGACGGTCATCTTCAACGTCACCGGCCCGCTGCGGACGGTGGCCCAGCAGGGCTTCAAGGCATGGACGGTCGGCCTGTTCGGCGACGAGAACCCGTCCACCGGCGTCGACCACTTCATGCGGTTCAGCACCAACCCGTCCATCCTCGCCACCTACGACATCGCGCCGAACACCCCCGACGCGATGTACACCAGGCCGGACTCGGTGAACCCCAGCGGCGCCGCGTGCGGGAACGGGCAGCCCGGATGGATCGGGAAGACCGTGCCGCTGCCGGACGGGACCTCCGACATCACCCTGCACGCCTGGGGCTCCACCTCGATGCCCGGCACCAACATCGTGGTCGGCTTCCACGTGTGGGACAACATGACCGCCGACGCCAACGGCGGCCCCGGCGGCGGGAGCTGGCGCACCAGCCAGACCATCAACGGCTGGGGCTGGGGCGCGGCCACCCTCGGCTTCCCCGCCGCAGACGGCCACCAGTACGGCTGGAACGCCTGGACCAGCGACGGCTTCCTCAACAGCCCCGGCACGGCCTACTGCTACTTCAACGTCGACCTCAGCGCGCCGACCCTCGCGCACATCGCCCCGTCCACGGTGTTCCCCCCGCTGAGCAGCGGCATCAAGCCCACCGGCCATGCCGGGGACACCAACGCCACCATCCGGGTGACCAGCACCGACCCCGTCCCCGGCAGCTGCACCCGCGGCAGCTGCATCGCCAGCGGCGTCCGCGAGTTCCAGTACTCCCTCGACGACAACAGCCGGCCGACCGGATACGGCTCCGCGCCGGCCAGGTTCGCCGCCGACGGCACCGCGTACGCCGACATCCCGATCAGCCTCAACCCCGACAACTGGGGAACCCACCGCCTGTACGTCCGCGCCACCGACAACGCCGGCAACACCCAGCCCCAGGCCGCCACGTACGACTTCTACGCCCCGTGAAACCCGGCCACCAAGGCCGTCGCCGGCGACGTGGACTTCGACGGTATCCCCGACTACCTGATCCCCGCGGCCGACGGCTCGTTGACCCTGCTCCCGGGCAACAGCGACTTCACCGCCCAGCCCGGAACCGCCTCCACCGCGGACCGCAGCCCCAACCACGACAGCTGGAACAACTACCTGCTCGCCCACCGCGGCTCGGTCACCGACAACAGCGTCGACGACCTGCTCGTCTATGACAAGGCCGGCAAGCAGCTCTACGTCAACGACTCGAACCACGTCCCCGAAGGCGCCGCAGGCCACTACACCTTCACTTCCACCAAAATCGGCAACAGCGCCACCCTGTGCGACAAGGGTATCGACGGCACCTGGGGCAACATCACCCAGATGACCGCCGTCAACCCGGCCCCGGGGGTCAAGGGACGGCCCAATCTCGTCACCGTCGAGAACGGCCACCTGCGCTACTACCCCGCCAACACGATCGTCGGCTGTTACTTCACCGCCGGTATCGAACTCGGCGCCGACGGGGACGACTGGAGCGGCTTCACCCTCCTGTCCCCCGGCCTGATCGGCAACGCCCCCGCACTCTGGGTCCGTGACAGCGTCACCGGCGCGGTCACCAGCCTGCCGCTGCCCCTGGCCGACAACGGCACGCCCGCCGCGAAGTCCCTGCACGCACCCGCCCGCCAGCCCCTGGTGTCCGCCGTCACCGACGCCGCGGGCAAGAACATGTGCGCCGACATCGACCACGGGCGCACCACCGACGGCACCGCCGCCCTGCTGTGGAACTGCGCCGGCCAGGGCATCAGCCCGAACCAGGCGTTCACCCTCGGCACGGACGGATCGCTGCACGTCCTCGGCAAGTGCCTCGCCGTCCCCAGCGGCGACAACACCCCCGGCAACCGTCTGATCATCTGGGACTGCCTCGACAACGCGAGCCAGAAGTGGGTGGCCCCCACCGCACGGCCCGTCCTCCCACTCGGGCTCAGCTCGGCCGCATACCCCACCGTGGACTCCCCCGGTGACATCAACGCCGACGGCAACCCCGACCTGATCACCACCGCCGCCGACGGCACCCTCACCCAGTACCTGGGCACCACCCCCGCCGCAGGCCTGCCCCGCTTCGGGGCACCACAGGTCCTGCCACGGCCCACCCCCGCCGGCTACAACATCAACTCCGCCCACAACCCGGCCAGGTGCCTCGACAACCTGGGCGCACCCAACGGAGGCGACCTCAGCTTCTACAACTGCTGGAACGGCACCAACCAGAAATTCACCTTCGCCTCCGACGGCACCCTGCGCACCGGCAGCCGCTGCGTGACCACCCGCGACAACAAGTTCGACTGGGGCACCAAGATCGCCATCACGGACTGCACCGGCACCGCCGGCCAGATCTGGACCCTCCGCGCCGACGGCACCCTCTACAACCCCACCGCCCAGGCCTGCCTCGAACTCCCCGGCGGAAACGACGCCAACGGCACCGTCCCCGGCATCTGGCAGTGCAACGGCAAACCCAACCAGCGCTGGACGCTCTTCCCCAACACCGCCTGACGGATCCGATCCGGCGAGCCCGGGCCCGCGCGCCTAACCGGCGTCCGCCAGGTGCCGGGCCTCCCGTTCGGAGGCGACCGCCGGGGGCGAACCGGGCAGCGGACGGCCGGCGCTCTCGGGCATCAGGAGCACCGCGACGACACCGACCGCCGCCGCGGCCATCAGGTAGTAGGCAGGCACCATCCGGTCACCGGTGGCGCCGATCAGATAGGTGACGGCCAGCGGCGTGGTGCCGCCGAACAGGGACACCGAGACGTTGAAGCCGACCGACATCGCCCGGTAGCGGATGTGGGTGGGGAACAGCGCCGGCAGCGAGGCCGGCATGGTGGCGGTGAAACAGGCCAGCAGCAGGCACAGCCCGCCCACGCCCAGCAGCACCGCCGGGTAGGCGCCCCGGCGGATCAGCAGCAGCGCGGGCACCGACAGGACCAGGAACCCCAGGCAGCCCGCCATCAGCACCGGGCGCCGCCCGATCCGGTCGGACAGCAGCCCCAGCGGCGCGTTGACGGCCATCATCAGCACCATCGCGGCCACCACCACCAGCAGCCCGTGGGTGGCATCGAAACCCAGCTCGGTACTCAGGTACGTCGGCAGGTAGGACAGCAGCAGGTAGTCGGTCACGTTGTAGGCCAGCACCAGCGCCACACACAGCGCCAGGGCCCGTCGGTGGGTGGTCACCAGTTCCCGCAGCCCGCCCCCCGGACGCGCCGGGGCGCCGGCCCGGTCGGCAGCGCCGTCGCGGTCGCTCAGCTCGCGGAAAGCCGGGGTCTCCTCCAGACGCATCCGCAGATAGAGACCGATCAGGCCGAGCGGACCGGCAACCAGGAACGGCAGACGCCAGCCCCAGGAGAGCAGGCTCCGCTCGTCCAGCAACGCGGTCATCACGGTCACCAGGCCGGCCCCGGCGACATAGCCCACCAGGGTCCCGAACTCCAGCCAGCTGCCCAGGAACCCGCGGCGGCGGTCGGGAGCGTACTCGGCGATGAAGGTGGTCGCGCCACCGTACTCGCCACCGGTGGAGAAGCCCTGCACCATACGGGCGAGCAGCAGCAGGACCGGGGCCCAGATCCCGATCGTGGCGTAGGAGGGGATCAGGCCGATGGCGAAAGTACCGGCCGCCATCATGATCATGGTGGCGGCGAGCACCTTCTGCCGCCCGAGCCGGTCGCCGAGCGGCCCGAACACCAGGCCACCCAGCGGCCGGACCAGGAAGGCCGCCGCGAACGTCGCGAAGGCGGCCAGCAGTTGCGCGGTGCCGTCGGCAGCCGGGAAGAAGACCTTGCCCAGGGTGACCGCCAGATAACTGTAGACGCCGAAGTCGAACCACTCCATGGCGTTGCCCAGGGCCGCGGCGGTGACCGCGCGACGCAACATACCCGGCTCGACGACGGTGACCCGGCCGGGTACAGGCGACCCGCCACCGGGCCCGGGAGCGGACGCGGCGGCGGGTCCGGGAGCGGGCCCGGGAGCGGGCGGGCCGGGTGCGGGGGTGGGCGGGGTGGCGGTCGGTGACGATGGGCGCAAGGGTCCGCTTCTTCTGCCGGGGACGGTGGACCGTCCCCGCCTGACCGCTCACGCCGGGCCCAAACGCCCTGGCCGGGGCGGTGAGAGATCACTCACACCCGGCCGGGCCGGGGCCGGGGGTGCCGGGCGGGCGCCGCCGCACGCTGCGCCCCGGTGTGCCGTCCGGCCCGGTCACCCGCTCGACCAGGTCGCCGCGCGGGCGCCGCCGCCGGACTCGGGCCTGCCCACGCCGGCCGCTGGCGGCGGGATGGTCCAGGCGTTGTCGGGTTCCGGGTGCGCGATGGTGGTGGGGCCGGGCCAGTGGTCCGACGGGCGCACGGGCGGCTTCCAGAAGCCTGTGGACCGTCCGAGCCCGCTGCTGGACGGTGTCTGCGCGAAGGTCACAGCCCACGAGAACCGGGGCCGAGCCCGCGCGATACGGTCACCCCATGACAACGGGAGCATGGGACATCGTGCTGCTCGGCGGAGCGTCGGGCATCGGCAAGAGCCGGGCAGCAGCCCGGCTCGCCAGAGAATCGGGGGCGTTCGTGGTCGAGTTCGACGACGTGGTCAGCGCCATACAGGAGATCACCACCGCCGGACAGCACCCGGACCTGCACCACTTCAACACCCTGCCGGACAGTGCCGAACTCCCCGCCACCCAGGTGCTGGACCTCCAGATCGCCACCGCCCGGGCGCTGGAACCCGCCGTGCTGGGAGTCGTACGCAACCGGCTGACCGTGAACGTACCCGCCGTCATCGAGGGCGACTACCTCACCCCGGCCGCCGCCGCACGGGCCATGCACGAAGGCACAGCAGCCGGCCGACGGGTACAGGCAGTGTTCCTCCACGAGGCCGACGCCGGACAGATCACCGCCAACTACGCCGAACGGGAACCGGAATACGGCATCCAGACACACCGCGCCGAGGTCAGCGCCCGCTTCTCGCACTGGCTCGGCGACCAGGCCCGCCGGCACGCCCTGCCCGTGGTCGACTGCCGCCCCTGGGACAGCCTGCCCGCCCGTCTCCACGCCGCCCTGCACGCCGCCGGGTAGGGCCGGGGCCCGGGACGGCACCCAAAGAACGGGGCCCGGGGCGGCGAACGTTCGCTGGTGCGGGGACATCACGTACCTGCCGGTCGGTGGGTCGTGGATGTACCTGGCGACAGTGATCGACATGCACTCGCGGGAGGGTCGTGGGCTGGTCGCTCGCGGAACACATGCGCGCCGGCTGCGGCCCGTTGGCGCCGTCCAGGCCGCCGTCGACGCCCGGGGCGGCGACATGCGCGGTGTGGTGTTCCACTCCGACCGCGGGGCGCAAGGCGGATTCAATTGATCGTCGCAACACCTTGATTGAGGTGGTGTTGCATGGGACGGCCAGCAGGTTGGATCACGACGTTGACGGGGCGTCCGGCGATGCGTTCGCCGGGTCGGCTCCAGCTACGACAACGCGCTGGCGGAGCCGTTCCTCGCCACGTTGAAGCGTGAACTGCTCTACGGTTCACGCCGGCTGACCCGGGCGCAGGCCCGCATCGCAGTCTTCGCCTGGCCGGCCTGGTACAACCGCAAGCGGCGGCACTCCGCCCTCGGCTACCGCAGCCCCATCGACTACGAGCAGCAGCACGCCACAAGCGTCATTAACCTGGACTTGGTCGCATAACAGGCGAGTGTCTACGAAATAGGGCAAAGCCCACACTGTGTCCGTCTCCCCTCTCAGGACACTGGGCCCAGCACGCACAATGTTCCCTTGGGCGCGGTGAATTTCTCCCGCACTTCCCACTTTCCGTCCTTTTCTGCGTCTACGTCCAGGGAGGTACTGCCGGAAGCGAGCAGTGTGGCTTCGGGGTTGGTGAAGTCGACCGCGATCTTGTAATTCGCCGCCTTCTTGTCCGGGTTGGCCGCCAGGCCCTCCGCGTGCCACCCGTCCGGGGCCGCCTCGCACTTGATGATGGAGACCTGCTTGCGCTTGTCCAAGTCGTTGGGGAGCAAGGGGGGCGGCATCGTGGGTTGCTGGACCTCGGAAGCTGGAGTCGCGGCGCTCGTGGAGCCATCGGCCTTGGTCTTGTCGTCGTTGCCACCCGTAAGCCCGCAGCCGGCCACGGCCGAGAGCGCCAGGATCGTGCTGACGGTGGCGACGCTGAATCGGGTTTTCGGAGTGGGTTTGGGCATCTCTGGCTTCCATTCATGTGGAGGACGGCATTGTCAGCGGTCGCGGGCCGACGAACGCGTCTCGCCAGTCGGACCGGTTGCCGAAGCGGGTGGGACCCGATCCTTCATACCGCGTGGGACCAGGAGAACCGCAGAGAATGCTTCGCGGGATTGGAGGTTCATTCCTTTGGCCCGCCCGTCAACCTCGGTTGGCCCGGTAGGCCGCCTGTGGCCCGGTCCTGCGAACACATGTCGCGCGGGGGCGTACGCCGTCCGGCCGGCGCGGGGGCGGGCCGTGCTCGCTGTCTCTGCTGGCAGGGCCAGGCGGTGTCGTCCGGGCGGCAGGCCGCAACGAACGGTGGTCCGGGAACTGTGAGTTCCCGGACCACCGCAGGGGGCAGATTCAGCCCCGATCATTCAGAGACTGGATACCTTGCCTCCTTTCAGGCCCGGTCGTCGCGGCGCACGCGGTAGCGGGCTCGCGTGCACAGCAGCAGCCCGCCGAGGCCCAGCAGCATCACGGCCCCGAGCGCGTAGAGGCCGGTCTGAGTGCCAGTGTTCGCCAGGGGGCCCGGCTGGTGACCCTGATCCCCCGCTCCGCCGTGGTCGTGGGCCGGCACGACCGGGTGGTGCGGCGGCTTGTGCCCGTTCCCAGGCTCCGGGTGGGGGCACTTGGTGTCGCAAGGCGGAGGGCACTTGGCGATGGCGGAGGACGGCGGGGTCGTGACCGGCGGCGTCCCCTGGGGGGAGTTCGGCGGCACGAAGGAAGCCGTCGCGGTGTTGATGGTGTCCCCGGTGATGCTGCTGGAGCAGTAGAACTGCTTGGTCTGCCCGGCAGCGAGGTTGAACGTCCCGGCGGCGACGATGCAGGAGACTTCCTGCTGGTCGTTGATGGTGATGCCGGTGATGTCCACACCACTGGTGTTGGCCACAGTGATCCGCCAGTAAGCGGTGCACTTGTCGTGGTCGCAGACCTTCTGACTCTTGTCACCGCACTTGTCGGTACCACAGTCATCGTGGCACTTGTCCTGGCCGCATGCCGTGGCGCCGTTGTCACCACGGTAG
This sequence comes from Kitasatospora sp. NPDC088548, assembly GCF_044753005.1. NCBI lineage: Bacteria > Bacillati > Actinomycetota > Actinomycetes > Kitasatosporales > Streptomycetaceae > Kitasatospora > Kitasatospora sp. NPDC088548. Next base: position 237,893 of record NZ_JBIVMI010000006.1, on the reverse strand, counting down.
AGGGTCACCTCCTTGCCCCACGGCCCAGGACCACCAGGCGCGCAGTTGGTGGGACTGTCGGAAAGACACACCTCCTTGAGGATGCTCAACGACGGCACCGAAGCGGTCACGGTCGTGGTGGACGGGGGTGAGGTGACCGTGCCGCCGCTCGGGGTGGTGCCCGTCGCGGTCGCAGTGTTCGTCACCTTGCCGGCGTTGATGTCGGCCTGCGTCACCGTGTAAGTGGCGGTGCAGGTCGTCGATGCGCCGGGTGCCAGGGTCGTCACCGGGCACGTGATCGCCGGAGGCGTACCAGTCCCCGAGAACGCCGTGTCCGACACCGACACACCGGTAAGGGTGTCATTACCGGTGTTCGTCACCAGGAACGAGTACGTCACCGTCTGGCCGGCAGCGGTCACCGTGTTCGGCGAAGCCGACTTCACCACCGTCAGAGCCGGGTTCGGGGTCGCGGACACCGTCGTGGACGACGGCGGCGAGGTCACCGTCCCGCCGGTGGGCGTGGTGCCCGTCGCGGTCGCAGTGTTGGTGATCGAACCGGCGTTGATGTCCGCCTGCGTCACCGTGTAGGTCGCGGTGCAGGTCGTCGACGCACCAGGCGCCAGAGTCGACACCGGACACGTGATCGCCGGAGGCGTACCAGTCCCCGAGAACGCCGTATCCGACACCGACACACCGGTAAGGGTGTCATTACCGGTGTTCGTCACCAGGAACGAGTACGTCACCGTCTGGCCGGCAGCGGTCACCGTGTTCGGCGAAGCCGACTTCACCACCGTCAGAGCCGGGCTCGGGGTCGCGGTCACCGTCGCGGACGACGGCGGCGAGGTCACCGTCCCGCCGGTGGGCGTGGTGCCCGTCGCGACCGCGGTGTTCGTCACCTGGCCGGCGTTGATGTCCGCCTGCGTCACCGTGTAGGTCGCGGTGCAGGTCATCGACGCACCAGGCGCCAGAGTCGACACCGGACACGTGATCGCCGGAGGCGTACCAGTCCCCGAGAACGCCGTATCCGACACGGTGACGTTCGTCAGGGTGTCATTACCGGTGTTCGTCACCACGAAGCTGTAGGTAACGGTCTGGCCCGCCGCCGTCACGGTGTTCGGCGAAGCCGACTTCACCACCGTCAGAGCCGGGTTCGGGGTCGCGGTCACCGTCGCGGACGACGGCGGCGAGGTCACCGTCCCGCCGGTGGGCGTGGTGCCCGTCGCGACCGCGGTGTTCGTCACCTGGCCGGCGTTGATGTCCGCCTGCGTCACCGTGTAGGTCGCGGTGCAGGTCATCGACGCGCCCGGAGCCAGAGTCGACACCGGACACGTGATCGCCGGAGGCGTACCAGTCCCCGAGAACGCCGTATCCGACACGGTGACGTTCGTCAGGGTGTCATTACCGGTGTTCGTCACCACGAAGCTGTAGGTAACGGTCTGGCCCGCCGCCGTCACGGTGTTCGGCGAAGCCGACTTCACCACCGTCAGAGCCGGGTTCGGGGTCGCGGTCACCGTCGCGGACGACGGCGGCGAGGTCACCGTGCCACCCGTGGGCGTGGTGCCCGTCGCGACCGCGGTGTTCGTCACCTGGCCGGCGTTGATGTCCGCCTGCGTCACCGTGTAGGTCGCGGTGCAGGTCATCGACGCGCCCGGAGCCAGAGTCGTCACCGGACACGTGATCGCCGGAGGCGTACCAGTCCCCGAGAACGCCGTATCCGACACGGTGACGTTCGTCAGGGTGTCGTTGCCGGTGTTCGTCACCACGAACGAGTAGGTGACAGTGTCACCGGCGGCCGTCACCGACGTGGGGTTGACCGTCTTGGCCAGCGTCAGCGCAGGGGCCGGGGTCGCGGTCACGGTCGCCGATGCCGGCGGGCTGGTGACGGCCGGACCCGACGGCGGAGTACCCGTCGCGACCGCGGTGTTCGTCACCTGGCCGGCGTTGATGTCCGCCTGCGTCACCGTGTACGGGGCGGTGCAGGTCATCGACGCGCCCGGAGCCAGGGTCGTGCCCGGGCAGGTGATCACCGGAGGAGTACCGGTTCCGGAGAACGCGGTGTCCGCCACGGTGACGTTCGTCAATGCCACATTGCCGGTGTTGGTCACCACGAACGAGTACGTGACCGTGTCACCGGCGTTGTGCACCGTTGACGGGTCAACGGTCTTGGCGACCGTCAGGCTCGGCGCTTGTGGCACGACTGTCAGTACAGCTGCCCCGGGCGGGTTGACACCGACGATGGTCGGAAAGTTGCTGACACAACCGGGAATCGTCGATCCATCGGGTGCCGCGCAGCCGGTGTCGGTGTAGGTGCCGGGCGCGGCGCTGGTGACCTGGACAGTGATCGTGCACGAGGACACGCCCACCCCGAGGTCGCCTGTGAAATCGATGGATGTGGCCCCTGCGGCTGCGGTGACGGTGGCCCCCGAACAGGTCGTACTGTTCACACCGGTCGCGGTCAGGCCGGTCGGCAGGTTGTCAGTGAAAGAGATGCCGTTCTTGGCCTGAAGGTCAGTCGTGTTGGTGACAGTGAAGGTCAGCTCCGACGTCTCGCCTTGGACAATCGTCGACGGATTGAACTGCTTGTCCAGCTGCGGCGTCACGTCCACGATCTGCGGCAGATCGAACCCGACATCGTTGCCGACGCCGGTCGCGGTCTCGTTGGACAATCGCAGCCCGAGTGTCGGTGAGTTCGCCACCGGCAGCTGAATCGCGGCCGACTGCAGTTTCACGACCTGGACCCCGTTGATTCTCTGCCCTCCCGGCGCAGTGCAGGGGTTCAGATTCTGGGAGAGGATGGTCGGCGAGCCATTCAGCAGGATCTCGAACTTTTCCGTCGCAGCACCGGTGGGGCAGTTCTGCTCTCCGAAGTATGCCGAGGTCGCGTAGAAGTGGCCGCCCGTGCTAGGGATGTTGTTGTTGTTGGTCGCGAACTGAACTCCGGCCGCCTGCGCGCCGGAAACGGAATTCGTGTACGCGGATAGGATCTGGTTGGACGCGGCTTGGGCCGGAGTCATGCCCTGAATCTGTCCCAGGGCTTCGGCGATGACACCAAGGCCCGTGAACGCCGTGTTCCGGCCACATTGGTCGTTGTTAGTGACTGGCGGGGTGCCGCCGTTCGGCGGCACCCCGGTGCCCTGCCTCATGATCCACCCGTTGCACGCGCTCGCACCCGGAAGCCAGCCCGGGTCAGCGGTGTAAGTCTCCGAGTCGGCTCCCGAGCCACCCGGCCCCGGTACGAAGACGGTTCCGGGCGAGCTCGTGTACTCGTTGAGCCGGATGGGAACCACCGAAGCATTCTCGTTGGAGAAGTCCTCGGTGAACACTGGCGTGCCGGGTTGCGGGACGCCGGGCTGCCCCGGCACCGTTCTGTCCGTCCGGCCTTTCCGCGCCGACTGCGAGCCAGCGGCGTGGACGGGCATGGCGCTTGCGGACTGACCTGTCCGATTCTCCTTGCCCGTCACCGACTTGGCCGTGTCACTGGGATCGACGCTGCCCGACGTCGCCCGCGCACTGGCCTGGACGCCGGCACTGGCATTCGAATTGCTGGACGAGGCAGGCGCGGCGGCAACAGTAGCGACCACTGTCAATGACAAGGCCGCCACCAAGGATGCGATTGATCTCTTTGGCGCACGCGCCAGGGAGATAAATCGCGTGGCTTCGTCACGCTTCACGGCGACTCCGTATCGGAAATCGTAGGGTTGATCTTTCCGCCGAAGATGCTTCGGCCCTCCGTGGGCGAGGGTAAACCGCGCGATTTAATATGCTTATTTAAACAGGGAGCGACACGACGTAAATTCACCCTGACAGAGCAAGAGCATGCCGTAGCCGACCCTCCGTGAGACTCCGAGTTCAGTTGCAGAGGGTGCCGTCGGCAAGGACTATCGGGTGACAGGGCGGCGGGTGATCGTGAGCTGGGTGGTGGCTGCGGTCATGGTGAGGGTTCGGGCTTTGCCCTATTTCGTAGACACTCGCCTGTTATGCGACCAAGTCCAGGTTAGTACTCAGCCGCAACGCCGTTGAGTTTGGGCTGGAGGCGGTGTGGCAAGGGGGTTGAATGACACAACGGAACTCCGGTAGACCAATTTTCGACCAAGAGAGTTGACCGGGGAGTTCCGTTGCAGGAGAAGTCTGTCATCACCCGCGAGTTCGCGGTGGCCGGGGGCGTGTTCGCGCCGGGGCATCTCGGGGAGCTCACCCAGGTGGTGGACTTCGCGCTGGTCGATGCGGTGCTGGAGGAGACCGGGGCGGTCCAGAAGCGGGTCAGGCTGCTGCCCTCTCGGGTGGTGGTGTACTTCGTCCTCGCGCTGGCCCTGTTCGAGCAGTGCAGCTATCGAGCGGTGTGGGGCAAGCTCGCCGCCGGTCTGGATGCCCTCGCCCTGGCGCGGCCGTGCATCTCCGCGCTGTGCCGGGCGCGTCGCCGGGTGGGGACCAAACCGTTCAAGGCGCTGTTCGAGACGCTGGCCGGGCCCGTCGCCTGGCCGCACACCCCCGGCGCGTTCCTGGGAGACCAGGCGTGCGGGGCCGGGCGGGCGCGACGCGGCGGTTCCCGTGCGAGCGCTCCGGAGCGCCACTGACCGAAGCGTCTTCGAGCGCTCGAACGCCGTTCCCCGCCGGGTGCGTTGCGCCCGTCGGCCGCGCGTCATGGTGACATGGCAGCGGCCATGAAGAACCCGTCCCCGTCTGGTCGGCCCGATCCGTCGGGCCCCGCTCTCGGACGAACTGGTCCGATCCGCCCGGTGTCTCAGATGATCTCGCGGTCCAGCGTGGAGTCGCGGACCATGCGCGCATTGGACAGCCTGCCTCTCCAGAGCTCGCGCTCACCTGTGAACGTGAATCCGTGGCGCTCGTAGAAGCGGACCGCCCTTTCGTTGTAATCAGTCACCCAGAGGCGTATCCGCACGTCCCCCGCCCATGCGAGGAACTCGCCCATCAGCCTTTGTCCGATGCCCTGGCCCTGGGCTTCGTCGAGCAGGTACATCGGTCCGAGGGTGACCGTCCCGTCCCGGCGGCCGCAAAGGAACCCGACGATCTCCGCCTCGGAGCGGACGACACGGCAGAAGAGCAGGTCCGGCTGCCGCTCGGCCTCCTCAATGAACTCCCGCCACTGGGCGATGCCCTCCGCCGTGGCAGAGGACCCGCGGTGCTCGCGGATCCACGTCTCGTCGATCCCCGCCGCTTCGTTGGGGTACGTCTCGAGCCAAGCCCTCAGCTGCATCCGGCCCACAGCTGCGGCATCGGCGGCGCAGGGGGCTTCGATCCGACGGGTCATGAGGACATTCTTGACGATGCACCTGATGTGTCTCGCATGATTTTCTTCCGTCACATGCACTGCACCGGCTGATCCACGTAAGCGCGTACCGGCAGGTGGTCCTGCCGTCGGCCGAACACCGCGTTCCACGCCCGGGATGCCGGCCCGTCGCGAGGGGGTCGCACGGGAGATCCGGTTCAGGGGTGTTCAGTCGATCCCGGCCGAGGAGCAGCGGGAGCGAGGCAGGCGTGTGGGCGGTTGGACGGGCAGTTCGACCCAGAGCGCTTTTTGACTCCCGATCTCCCTGTTACCAGGTGGCGCCGCCGGCTGGCGGGTGGTGGCGTGGAGGCGGTTGAAGAGGTTGGTCAGGCTGATCCACAGGACCAGGCTCGCGAGCTGCTTCTCGTCGAAGTGGGCGGCGGCGTTCCAGGCGTCGTCGGGCACCACGGCCCGGTCGGCGAGGCGGGTGACGTGTTCGGCGAGTTCGAGCGCCGCGCGTTCGGCGTCGGTGAGGTACGGCACCTCGCGCCAGGCGGCGACCGCGTGCAGCCGCTCGTCGCTCTCGCCGTTTTTCCCGGTGCCGGCGATCCCGCCGATGACGCGGTAGCTGCAGCCGTTGATCCGGCCGGCCCGCGGGTGGACCAGTTCCAGGGTGGTCTGCGGAACGCCGCCGGTGCGGGCGGCCTTGGCCACGGCGAGGATCGCGGGCATCGCCCCGGGGACGAGGCGGGGTCGGGCATCCGGGCGTCGTTCATGGTGTCCGTCTCCTTCGGGTCCGTGGCTGTCACCGCTTCGACGGAGCGCGGCCCGCGAGTGTGACGGGGCGGGGCGGGAGACTTCTCCGGTGGCGACTCCCGGCGGCGCAGGGGCCGGGTCGGCCGTCCGCGCCTCGCGCCGCCGGCGCGGTGCCGGGGTCCGCGGGCGGGTGATCCACTCCCCGCGGACCTCCCACTCGCAGCCGCCGGGCGCTCTCGGCCACACCGTCCTGGCGCCCTCCTCCATGACGACGCCGGACAGGCTGAAACGGCGGGCAAGAGCACCATCGGGACCACGAGCAGCCCACAGCAGCCGGCCCCGGCCGATCCAGCCCGGAGATCATTCACCGGACGACCCGTAGCCTGGGGCGATGCCGTTGGAAACTGCGCACGACCTCGCGGACAGGCTCCTGTCGGAATTTCCTCCTCGGTGGGAACACTCTCAACCGGTCTTCGCCCGGGCCAAGTTGCCGGCCCCGGATCCGGGCGGTCGAGGTGTGCCTCTGATGGTGAGCGCGATCCTGCACGACGTGGGGTAGGTGCCCTCTGCGGTTGATACCGGTCGGCACATGATCGATGGTGCTCGCTGATCACGTGGGGGCGAGGACGGGGCGCGGCAGGAACGCCCGGCGGGTTCCGGGCACGTCGAGGAGTCCCGTGAGAGCGCGACCGTGACCCAACCGTTGGGTGCTTGGCATGGGTTGACGGTCTGTCATTTGAGAGGGTCATGAGTGGCCGGGGTAAGCAGTGGCCGGTGTTGTGACGGTTGATCGGCGGGTCGGCCGCCGGAAGGGAACTGCACGATGGAACTGTCGCGTGTGATCGCGCTCGTGGCCGCCACGGTGACGACCGGGCTGACGGCCGGGTTGTTCTACGCCTACGCGTGTTCGGTGATGCCGGCGCTGCGGGAGGCGGAGGACCGAACGTTCATCGAGGTGATGCAACGGGTGAACGTGGCGATCCTCAACGGCTGGTTCATGCTGGGGTTCGTGGGGGCGCTGCTGTGCACGGGGGCGGCGGTGGCGCTGCACGTACCGGCCGACGGGCGGCACGTGCTGCCGGCGGTGGTGGCGGCGCTGGTGTTCTACGTGGCGGCGCTGGGGGTGACCCGGCGGATCAACATCCCGCTGAACGACGCGCTGGCCGCGGCGGGGACACCGGCGCGGATCGGGGACCCGGCGGCGGTGCGCGGGCGGTTCGAGGCGCGGTGGGTGCGGTGGAACGTGGCACGGGCGCTGCTGTGCACGGCGGCACTGGGGTGCCTGTGCTGGGCGCTGGTCCTCCACGGCAGCGCGGGCGCCTGAGCGGACGGAGGCAGGGCGCGGGGCGGCGAGCACCTGCCCGGGGGGCGTGGGCAGGTGTCCCGGCGGCTCGGGCCGGGGAACGCGGGCGAGCACCCGCAGGCCGCCTCCGTCCGCCGGGCGACCGCCGGGGCGGAGGAACCCGCCCGGCCCGGCCAGGAGGAGCCGGACCAGTGCGCGGCCGCCGGGCCGCAGCCGCACGAGCAGCCGGCCGTCGCGCAGCACGCCGGGCTCCGGGCTCCCGGACCGCCGGCCCGGCTCGTCCGCGGCTGCCGTCACAGGCTCAGCAGCAGGTCCCGGACCGCCGCGGGCCGGGACAGGAACGGGTGGTGGCCGGCGTCCAGCTCGACGACGCCGCCGGCCCGGCGGGCGAACTCGCGCTGCAGCCGCGGCGCGGTGCCCCGGTCCTGAGCGCAGACGAGGTACGTCGAGGGCACCTGCCGCCATGCGGCCGCCCCGACCGGCTGCCCGGTCACCTTCACGCTCTGCCGGGCGAGGTGGTCCGCCGCCTGCGCCTGGACCTCGGCGTCACAGTCCTGCAGGAACGTGTCCACGAGCAGTTCGGGGCGGACCCCGAACGTGCCGGCGCCGGGGTCGACGTCGAGGAACGGGGCGGGGCCGCCGTCCCCGAACTCCGACAGGCTCTGCCCGACCTCGGGCAGATAACCGGAGACCAGCAGCAGGTGGCGCACCGACCCGATTCCCGCAGCGGCTTCCGCGGTGACGACACAGCCGTAGCTGTGGGCGACCACGACGGTCGGCTCGTCGCCGGCCCGCAGCACCCGCCGCACCGCGGCAACGTCCTCGGGCAGCCCCGGACCGTCGACGCCGCCGGGCAGGCCCGCCTCACCGCAGCTCGGTAGCGCCGGGGCCACACTCGGAACCCCCCGCTCCCGCAGCAGCCCGGCGGTACGGTGCCACCACCACGACCCGTCCCGCACGCACGCCCCGTGCACGAACACGACTCTCATCGCCACCTCCACGCCGACCCCGGCCTGCCACCCATGCTCGCCGAACCCGCGCCGGCCCGCACGGACGAGACAGGCGCCGGCACCGTCAACCGGGAACCGGGCTCCGGGCTCCGGGCTCCCCGGACCACCGATTGGTCCAGACCTATTGACGGTTCATCAGGGTGCTCCTACGATTCCCTGCGACCGCGGAACGCGCCCCGGACACCCCACACCTGTCAGGGCCGTGACACCCCGCGGTCGGGCTTCCCGCCGAACACCCCCACGTCACTCGCCATGGCCTCCCCCACGCCGGCCCGCCCCGGGCCCGCCAGGCCATGGCCGGAAGGGAGCACACCGTCATGACCACACGGACCGCACGACTGCTGGGCGCCGCCCTGGCACTGGCCCTCGCCTCGGCCGCGCCCGCCGCCACCGCCGCCCCCACCTCACCCGCCCCCGCCCGGGCGGGGACACAGGCCGCCGCAGGCGCCACCTGCGCGCTGCAGAGCCGGCCCACGGGCAAGGTGCTGCAGGGCTACTGGGAGAACTGGGACGGCGCCGCCAACGGCGTCCACCCGCCGATGGGCTGGATCCCGCTGACCGACGCCCGCATCCCCGCGCACGGCTACAACGTCGTCACCACCGCGTTCCCGGTGATCCTCTCCGACGGCACCGCGCTGTGGCAGGACGGCATGGACACCGGCGTCAAGGTTCCCACCCCCACCGAGGTGTGCCAGGCCAAGGCCAACGGCCTGACCGTGCTGATGTCCATCGGCGGGGCCGCGGCCGGCATCGACCTGAGCTCCACCGCCGTCGCCGACCGGTTCGTGGCCACCATCGTGCCGATCCTCAAAGCCGGCAACTTCGACGGCATCGACATCGACCTCGAGACCGGCCTCGTCGGCAGCGGCAGCATCACCGCCCTCTCCCCCTCCCAGTCCAACCTGATCCGCATCATCGACGGCATCCTCGCCGCGATGCCCGCCGGCTTCGGCCTGACCATGGCCCCCGAAACCGCCTACGTCACCGGCGCCAGCATCGTCTACGGCTCCATCTGGGGCGCCTACCTGCCCGTCATCAAGAAATACGCCGACAACGGCCGCCTGTGGTGGCTGAACATGCAGTACTACAACGGCAGCATGTACGGCTGCGCGGGCGACTCCTACTCCGCCGGCACCGTCCAGGGCTTCACCCAGCAGACCGACTGCCTCGACAAGGGCCTCACCGTCCAGGGCACCACCGTCCGTGTCCCCTACGACAAGCAGGTCCCCGGCCTGCCCGCCCAGCCCGGCGCCGGTGGCGGCTACATGAACACCACCCAGGTCGCCCAGGCCTGGAACACCTACGGCACCACCACCACCAACCGCCTCAAAGGCCTGATGACCTGGTCCCTGAACTGGGACGGCTCAAAGAACTGGACCTTCGGCAACAACGTCAAAACCCTCCAGGGCCGCTGACATCACCACCCGCATCACCCGCGCCACCCGCACTGCCCGCACCCCCCGGCGCCACCGGCACCGGGGGGGTTGCGGCGCAGCGGGGCGAGCTCCCGGGCCAGGGCCCGCACGTCCAGCGCGATACGCCGGGCGATCTCACGCCCTCCCGTACCCGCGGGCAGACGGCGGCTCCAGGAACGGGCACGCGCGGCACCGTCGTGAGCCATGTGGAAGTCCAGCCGCAGCGCTCCGCCCACCTCGACGAGACCGATCAGGAAATGCGTGTCGGACAGATCGATGACGACCTCGTCACCGATACACGAACAGCCGACGAGATCACCGATCTCCTCCTGCGCCAGATACCCGGCGAGCTGAACGGCCTTCCCCTCGACACGAAACGGTCGCAGTGCGGGACTCATACGGTCGCCGCCCTTCCCCTGGTCGCCACTGAACACCTACCCCAACCCCAGGCCACCCGGCACCGGCGAGGGAAATCGGCGCACGGGGGAACCCACCGCAATTCTAGAACCACCTCCCGCCATCAAGTCCCCCCGCCACAACGTGACTTGGCCAACACCACCCACGGGGACACACCGGACACACACCCCACGAACCACCCCCCGCCCCACACCCCCACCGGACGGAACCAGCACCCACCGGACGACACCCCGCAACCGGAAGACACGTACCACCGCGGACACGCCACGGGCCGGCCGGCTCCCCCGGTCAAACCGCCGGGACGTGCACGGGAGGCGCCGCGGACAACAGGACGTGACAGGGCCTCACAGGCCCACGGGGACGGCCCGTCCGGCGGCGCCGTACGGCCCCCTCAAACCACCCGTCACGGGCTCGCCGGCTGCGGCTGCGGCCGCGGCCGGCAGAGGTAGAACAGCTCGGGGTCGCCCTCATCGAGACCGTGGAGAAAACCAACCTGGCTCCATCCGGCTCGCCAAAGAAGCCGCCGCATCGGCCGGTTGGAGACGTTCGTCGAGGTGAACAGCCTCGGGGTCGTACACGAGTCGGCGACCGCCTCCAGCAACCGGTGACCGACACCCCTGCCACGGGCCGGCGGCGCCACCATCAGCATCGTGACGAAACCCTGCTCGAAGAACGTGTACTCAAGCACGCAGTACCCCAGCAGACCGGACACGTCCTCCGCCACGATCACCAGGCCCTGCCGGCACCACCGCCGGATACTCGCCCGCCGCCCGACGTCACCCCCGGCCGCGACCACATCGATCCCGGCCAGCGCCTCCGACTCCGACCCGCACGCACGACGCACAACAAACCCGCCCGGGCCGACCCCATCCACGGCCCCATGCCACCCAGCCCACACCCGGACCCCGCCCATCGACCAGACCGTCAGTCAGTCAGGACCGGGAACACCCTGTTCAAGCAGACGCCGGGCCGGAGCCTCGGGCGACTGCGCGCAGTTGCCCGAGGCTCCGCCGATGCAATGGACTGACGGCACGCGAGTCGGTGCGGTCGTCGGCCGGGAACTGCGGGAAGGCCGCCCTGTTCAGTGGGCGTTGTGTCGTTACAGGCGGAAGGGGTTCGCTCCTGAGCCCGCCAGCAGGTACCAGGCGGTGGCGCCGGTGTGGCGTGAGGCGTAGTAGAGGTCGCCCTGGCCGGTTTCGAGTCCGTCGCTGGAGGCGGCGACGATGGCGTGCCCGTCGTTGTTGGGAGCTGAGGTCTGAGCGTCTTCCAGGGTCTTCTGGAGGATCGCGGCCTTGTCGCCGTCGCCGGGAGCGCTGCGGGCGTGGTAGGCGGCCAGAAGGTGGGCGGTGCCTTCGAACCAGACCTTGGAGCTGTAGAGCTGCACCAGGTCGGGACGGTAGGAGTTGGGGTTGGCGAAGCCGATCCCGGTGAAGATCCCGTCGGTCGCCTTGATATTCTGCGCTGCCCAGTCCACCGAGCGGGAGAAGTCCGGGCTGAGGGTTGCCAGGTAGCTCCAGATCTGTACGTCGGCCGGGATGGTGTCCTGGTTGATGCTGGCGCCGTCATTGCCGGTGCCGGTCCACAGGCGGCCGTCGTCGGCCTGCATGCTCTTCACGAAGGCGAAGGCGGTGTTCGACCCGTCGCGCCATTTCTGGACGCCGGTGATATCCGCGAGCATGCCGAAGAGCGCGCCGACGTCGATGTTGTGCTCGGTGGCCTTCCAGGTCTTCTTGACCATTGCGGTGCCGTTCTCCGAGGTATCGGCGTAGCCGCCGGTGTAGCCCGGGATGCCGCCGCCGTCGTAGGCGTTGGCCTGGATCCACTCGGCCGCCTTGAGCGCGCCGTCGAGGTACTTGTTGTCTCCCGTCGCCCGGTACAGGTGGCAGAACGCCATTCCCGCCCACGCCATGTTCCCGGTGTACACCGACCAGCCGCCGATGTAGGGGGTTCCGACGGGGTAGTCCCGGCCGAGGGTCGTGATGAACGGGTCGGGCAGATAGGAGGCGCGGATCCTGCCGTCGGTCCTGGTCATGACTTCGTTGGCGGTGGCGGGGTCGTGCTGCTGGGCGTAGAGCAGGCTGTCGCCGAGTCGGATCGCGCGTTCGGGGTCACGGCGGGACCCCTGGAGCAGCGCGGCGATGACGACCGCGTTGTCGTAGGTGAAGGAGGTCTGGTAGCCGTCGGGAAAGTCGCCGGTGTCGTCGAAGTGGCCGCCGGTGTAGCTTCGCGGCACTCCCAGGGGACGGGCGCTGTCGACGTGGGCGTCCAGGACCCCTTGGAGGTAGGAGTAGGCGGCGTTCAGCGAACCGCCGGGTGCGTCGGCGACGGGTTTGTTCGAAACGACCTCGTTCGGGGTGCCGCCGTAGCCCGGGGTGTCGCCCTGGTAGGTGTACTGGTTGAGTGCTTGAACGGCACTCAGCGGGTTGCCCAGCTCGTACATGTCCACGGCGAGGTAGTTCGGCTTCTTGCGTGCGGCCGGGGTGCAGAACCGTTCGGCGCGGTTGAGGACCTTTTCGTTGTCGGCTTTCGCCGCCGTGTCGAACAGTGGGGCGTCACGGAAGTGATTCATGACGAACAGGCGCCGGAACCCCTTCTCTTCTTTCGCGAGGGGGATCTCGTTCCACCGGGACTTGCAGGTCCAGTCCGAGTTCCCGACGGGGCCGCCTATGGTCCAGTAGTTCTCGACGGTCCAGTCCTTCTGGAACATGAAGCCGACGTTCCGGCTCGGGTCGTCAGGGAAGAGGTCCGTCTTGTCGTCGCGGTCGGAGAAGAGGATCAGGCGCTTCCCGCTCGACCGCAGCGCCGACAGCGTGGGCCAGCCCTTGGCCCTCACCTCGAATCCGGGCTTGCCGTCCGTCGGGTTGTCGTCGAGCGGGTCGAACACCAGGCCGTCGAGTTGGCCGCCGGCCCCCAGTTGGCCGCCGACCTCGGCGCGCATCTGCTCGGCGGTGGTGTAGTCCTCGACGAAGGCGGTGACGATCTCGTTCTCGTTGCCCGGGGCCTTGAGGAAGTTGGCGATGTCGGTGAGGACGTAGGACATCGGTTTGCCACCGTCGTCACCCATACAGGTTTCGTGGCACATCCGGACTTTGCCGTTGTTGTAGTGGGCGTCGAGCATCAGAGCCCGTACTCCGCCCTGGAGCTGGTTCGCGATGGACTGGTTCTGATTGGCCACGAACCAGGCGTGGCCGTTGGTGTCAGGGGTGTTGTTGAAGGAATTGTGCGTGGTCAGGAAGGTCATCTGATCGAGTGTCCGGTCGCCGTCGGCCGGCATGGCGCCGTGCGGGAACGCGACCGGAGTGACGTACCACTGCTGGCGGTCGCCGCTGACCGTGATGGGCGAGAAGGTGACCTCGCCGGACAGGTCCAGCGGCGTCTCCAGGGTCTCCTGGGGGTGTTGCGCCGGATGGATGCGGTAGCGCTCACCCTTCACCCGGTCGAAGATCCAGTCGGTGCTCGGGTCGGCGCAGTTCTGCTGGAACGCCAGGCGCGCGTTGCCTGCGGTGTCGGAACTACGGCTCATGCAGCCGTCCTTGGTGAGGCTTCGCACCCTGTAGGTGCCGGCGCCGGACTGTTCCAGCTTCCACTGCTGGTTGTCCTCGTCACCCTTGGGCGGCGTCGCGCGGAAGAGGATCTCGGTGCCGGAGATCTGGAAGCCACTGCCTCCGGCGAGGCCCTGGCTGCCTCCGTCGCCCTGCCCGTCTCCGATGCTCTGGAACACCACCGGTTGTCCGAGCGGAGGCGTCAGCACTTCTGCCGAGGCCGGGGCCGGGGACAGACCGGTGACCGATGCCCCCGCGAGCAGGACGGCCGACACGGGCCACGCCGCCCGTCGTTGAATAAATCGCCTCATGGAGAGCCTTTGTGTGATGGCGGTGTGCACATGCGTGTGCGCGGCCAGCAGATCATGAATGCCCCTGCCCGGACCAGGCTGTACTGCCGACAGAAGTGGCCGGTGGCACAGTTCTTCCGGCCGGCATCGACTCTTCCGGCGGGCATCGGCTACCGCGGGTGATCACCGCGCGGACGATCCCGACCCGGCGGGTCGCCGACCTGGTCAGAGAGTCGATCGGCGTGGCCGGACTCCAGGCCGAGAACGGCAGGCCGCGCTCGGCCGCGAGCGCCGCCCCGGTGTCCGGGGCGGGAGAGCGGAGCACACCGTACCCCCGTTGACAAGGCCTCTGCCAGAACGTCCGATTATCGATCGTGCCGGGAAGAGGAATTGACCGTCCATCAGTTGACGGAGAAGGCGGGCCCGGCCCGCGCAGATTCGATCTCGATCAGCCGAAGAACGACCAGGAGACAACCGTGCGCATACTCTTCACCGGCCCGGCCGCGCCCAGCCACCTGTTCCCGATGGTGCCGACCGCACAGGCCCTGCGGGCCGCCGGGCACGAGATCCTGTTCGCCAGCCCGAAGCCCATGGATCAGCTCCGGGCGGCCGGCTTCCCGATCGTCGAGATCGGCGACGGCCGACCGCTCCGGGAGGCGTTCGAGGTCGTCGCCGGTGAGGATGCGCACTACGCCATGCCGGAGCTGGCTCAGGAGCAGATCCTCGATCTGGCCGCCACCGCCTTCGCCTACGCCTCCCGATCCACCGTGGACGGCCTGCTGGCCACCGCCGACGAGTGGGACGCCGACCTGCTGATCCACGACTCCTGCCTGGCCTCCGCCCAGCTGGTCGCGGCCAAGCTCAAGATCCCGGCGGCGCTGCAGAACTTCGGCTTCACCTCCGGCCTCGACATGGCCGCGCGACTGGCCGGCCACTTCACCGACCTCTACGAGGCACACGGCGTCGCCGCCCCTGCCGAGTCCACCCCGCTGAACATCGTCCCGGCCGCGCTCGGCGGCGACCCGGGCGGCCTGCGGATGCGCTATCTCCCCTACAACGGCGGTGGCGTGGTCCCCGCCGGCCTGCTGCGCCGCGGCGCCCGACCGCGGGTCGCCGTCACCCTGGGTACCGTGGTCGCCGAGATGGACGGCCTGCACGCCATCGCCCGCCTGATCGAAGCCGCCGCCTCGGTCGACGCCGAGTTCCTGCTCGCCGTCGGCGACGCCGACCTCACCCTCCTCGGCACACTCCCGGCCAATGTCCGCCCGCTGCCGTGGGTCCCGCTGGCGGAGTTGCTGCGCGTCTGCGACGCGGTGGTCCACCACGGCGGCTCCGGCAGCACGCTCACCGGTCTGCAGGCCGGCGTGCCCCAGCTCCTCCTCCCCCAGGGCGCCGACAACTTCGCCGTCGCCGACATCCTCACCGCCACCGGTGCCGCCCTGCGCTCCGCCTCCGACGACGTCGACACCCCCCTCCTCACCCGCCTCGTCACCGACCCGGGGCTCCGCGACGCCGCCGCCCGCCTCCGGGCCGAGAACGACGCCCTCCCCACCCCCGCCGCCCTCGTCCCCGCCATCGAAGCCCTCGCGACCGCCCCCCGCTGACCCGCACAGCCCCGGAGAACGCCAGAGCCGCAGGTCGGACGACCTGCGGCTCTGCCGGATGGGGCAGGCGACGGAAACCGAATCCGACGCACCCCACAAACCCCTTGGCACTATGGCGAATTCACCGGATCCCGCACGAATCCGCGCCCGCCCCCACCCGAAGCCAAGGTGCGACGCGCCCTTCACCCACTACCCGGCGACGGCCCGGAGCCGGCCCGGGCCCCAGGCCCTCGCCGTCCTGCGGCCCGTGCCCGGCAGTACGCCCGCCTCGGTCAGTACACCGGGAACGACTCCCCGCCCGGACAGAACGGCGCGCCCTCCGCCCGCAGCGCCGTGTCCAGCGCGGCCAGCGCTCCCGGGCGGCTCTCCCGCACCCGGCCCGTTCCGGCCAGCGACGCCAGGGCCGTTCCACCCAGGTAGGCGGAGCCGAGATCGGCCACCGGCAGCGCCAACTCCGCCTCCCGATCGGTGCGTTCGCACAGCGCCGGCCGACCGGCCCCGGCGCGCAGCAGGTACCGGCCGGTGTTCCAGGGGCAGAAGGCGTCCTCGACCTCGATCACCGTCTCCACCGGCGCCACGTACGGGCGCGCCGCCAGGGCGCGTGCCACGTCCACCAGGCGTACCCAGAGCCGGTCCACCACCGTGCTGCGCAGGGCCCGTGGGTCGCGCAGGAGATACGGCAGCGCCTCGTCCACCGCGCCCTCGTGGGTGAGCCGGTCGAACAGGTCGACACCGATGAGGTGGCCCCAGAGCCGCGCATACGCCTGCGGGCTCGCCGCGGCGAGCTCCACGACCCGCACCGTGCCGCCGCCGGCGTCACCGTTACCGCTGAACGCCTGGCGCGCGGCGGACTTGAGGCGGTAGAGGGCGTAGCCGGTGGGGGTGCCGTCCACATCGTGGTGGACGGCGTGGCGCAGGGCGGTCGCGCCGTCCCGGATCCGGGGCTCGTCGTACAGGCGGACGTCCCAGAGCGGGGTGGTGCGCCGCGGCCAGCCGGTCCGGGTCCGCCGCACCCCGTCGTACACCGCCTCCACCGCCGGGCGGGCGCGGTCGGCGTCCAGCAGCCGCACCCGCCCGGTGCCCGGTGCCCAGGCGTACCGACGGGCCGGCCGGTGGTCAGCGGCGCGTGGCGGTCACCACGGTCGCGTCCAGGTCCTCGCACCAGGAGAGGGCCGTGTCCAGCCCGGCCGCCCCCGCCACCGCGAGGGCCTCCGGCGCCTGCCGCTCGCTGGTCTCGAACAGCAGCGAACCGCCCGGGGCCAGCCACTCCGGGGCCTGCCCCGCCACCCGGCGCAGCACGTCCAGGCCGTCCGCACCGCCGTCCAGCGCGGGGCGCGCCTCGTGCAGGCGGGCCTCCGCCGGCAGCAGTTCGATGTCGGCGGTCGGGACATAGGGCACGTTGGCCAGCAGCACAGTGATCCGGCCCCGCAGGGCCGCCGGCAGTGGCTCGAAGAGATCGCCCTGGAACACCCGGCCCCCGACGGCGGCCAGGTTCCGGCGCGCGCACCGCACGGCGGCCTCGTCGACGTCCGCCGCGTACACCTCGACCGGGAGTCCGACCGCCGTCACCAGAGCCGCTGCCAGTGCGCCGCTGCCGCAGCACAGGTCGACCACCAGCGCGTCCGCGCCCGTCAGCCCGGCCGCGGTGCTCACCAGGAACTCGCTGCGGCGCCGGGGGACGAACACGCCGTCGTCCACGCTGATCCGCAGGCCCCCGAACTCGGCCCAGCCGACGACGTGCTCCAGCGGACGGCCCTGCGCCCTGGACCGGACCATGCCCGCCAGCTGAGCCGGTGTGGTGGCGGCGGCGAGCAGGATGCGCGCCTCGTCCTCGGCGAACACGCACCCCGCCGCCCGCAGCCGGGCGGCGACCGACGAACGCAGCAGCACAGAAGAGAAAACCGACAAGAGAACCCCTCAAAGAAAAGGCGGAACAATCCGCCAGGGCTCCCCACAAGGCCGTCACCGAACCGGCGCGGCGCGCTATGCGCTCGGCGCCACGCCCACACGGCCGTTCCCGGGGAGCACCCGCTCCGACACACCGGTAATGGGTCTCACCTCCCCAAGATCGCGATCACATTCGGCACCGGTCACCCTACCCCACCCGGGCACCGCCCTTCGCCGGGCGGGGGAAGGGGCCCGGGTGGGTCTCCAGCTGCGGTGACCCGCCTCCACCGCGCCCGGCAGACACCGTTCCCCGACGGCGTGCCGGGCGACCTCGACGGCGTCAAACGCTTCTTCGGCCACGGAGAGGTGACGCGCCTCGACCATGCGGGGCGTCGCACCCGTGACCGGCGGCGGGCCGACGTGGCAGGCCTGGGCCCGGGCCCCCGGGCAGGGGCGGAAGCGGAAGCCAGAGCCGAAGCCGGAGCCGGAGCCGGAGCCGCGGATGTCAGCCGAGCTGACCGGCGACCAGGACGGCGAACTCCTCCGGGGTGACGATCCGGATGCCCAGCTCCTCCGCCTTGGCGCGCTTGGAGCCGGCCTTCTCCCCGGCGACCAGCAGCGTGGTGCGCTTGGAGACGGACGAGGAGGCCCTGCCGCCGGCGCGCTCGACGAGTTCGTTCACCGCGTTGCGGGACAGCTCGGCCAGGGCGCCGGTCATGGCACCGGTGACGACCACGTGCTGGCCGGCCAGCGGTCCCGCCGCCGCTCCGCCCTCGGCCCCCTCGGCCCCGTCCTCCGCCCCGTCCTCCACCCCGTCGGCTGCCGCCGTGGACCCGCCGGCCCTGGCCGGTACGACGGGCGCGGTGACCGCGGTACCGACGCTCTGTGCGGTGAGCCGGTCCAACAGGACCGCCACCTCGGCGAGTTCGGCGACGATCACGGCGGCCTTCTCGACACCGATGCCGTCGACCTCGGCGAGCGCCTCGGCGTCGGCCGCCCGGATCGCCGCCAGCGCGCCGAAGTGCGCGGCGATCCGGCGGGACATCGTGCGGCCCGTGCCCCGGATCCCGAGCGCGCAGAACACCCGGTTGAGGGGCTGCGCGCGGGCGGTCTCGATGGCCGCGAGGAGCTTGTCGGCGCTGGTGTCGCCCATCCGGTCCAGGGTGAGGAGCTGCTCCCTGGTGAGGGTGAAGAGGTCGGCGAGGTCGGTGACCAGTCCGGCCTCGACGAGCTGGACGGCCCGGGTGCCGCCAAGGCCCTCGATGTCGAGCTGGTCGCGGCCGGCCGCGTAGATGATCGAGGCGACGGTCTGGCAGGCGCGGCCACGCACACAGCGCCAGCGCTGCTCGGAGGTGTCGATGGCGTCCCCGCACCGTGGGCAGACCTCGGGGAAGACGACCGGCTGCTCGGCACCGGTGCGCTGGTCCGCCAGCGGGGCCTCGACCCGGGGGATGACATCACCCGCGCGGTAGACGAAGACCTGGTCGCCGATCATCAGGCCCCGGCGCTCGATGTCCGCCGGGTTGTGCAGGGTGGCGTAGGTGACGGTGACGCCGTCGATCACCACCGGTTCCAGGACGGCGCGGGGCGCGATGATGCCCGTCCGGCCGACGTTCCACTCCACGCCGAGCAGCCGGGTGACCTTGTGCTGGGCCTGGAGCTTGCGCGCGACCGCCCAGCGCGGGGCGCGGGAGCCGGACCCGGCCTGCTCCTGGTCGGCGACCGCGTCCGCCTTGACCACGACCCCGTCGATCCCGAACGGCAGGGCGGCGCGCAGGGCGGCGATCTCGTCGATCCGCTGCTGCGCCTCGGCGAGGGTGGCACAGCGCCGGGGGTCGGCCGCGGTGCCAGCGGCGGTGTGGGCACCGAGCCCGGCGAGGCGGGCCAGGAGCTCGCCGTGGTCGAGGCCGGGCAGGCCGAGGGCGTCGTAGGCGAAGAAGGTCAGCTCGACGCGGTAGGGGCGGTCCTTGGCGCGCAGAGTCCCGGCGGCGCCGCTGCGGGGGTGGGCGAAGGCCGTCGCGCCGTGGGCGGTGCGGACGGCGTTGGCGTGCTCGAACTGCTCGTGGGTGAGCAGGACTTCGCCGCGCAGCTCGACGTCGAGCGGTTCGGCGAGCCGGCCGGGCAGACCGAGAACGGCATCGGCGGCGTGGGTGATGTCCTCGCCCGCGAGACCGTCGCCGCGGGTCAGGACCTGGGTGAGGCGGCCGGCCCGGTAACGGGCGGCGACGGCGAGGCCGTCCAGCTTCGGCTCGACGCACCAGGCGGTCACCGGCCGGCCGAGGCGGCGCTCCAGACCGGCCGCCCAGGAGTCCAGCTCCTCCGCCGAGAAGACGTTGTCGAGCGAGAGCATCGGCACCGAGTGCGGAACGTCGCCGACCACCGCGCCGCCGGCGACCTTGCCGGTCGGGGAGTCGGGGAGCACCTCCTGCGGGTGCTCGCGCTCGTAGGCCTCGATCGTGCGCACCAGGGCGTCGTACTCGTCGTCGCCGAGCGGGGTGGTGCCGTCGGCGTAGTAGGCCGCGGCCGCGCGCACGGCGGTGGCGACGGCATCGGCGTAGGCGTCCGGGGAGGCCAAGACAGCGGGAGAGGCCAGGGTGGCTGCGTCCTTCATACCGCCATCATGGCGACTCGCACTGACATTCGCCCCGCACCGGCCGGCGTCAGCGGGGCGGGGGCCCGGTCCGGTAGGCGCCCACCGCGCCCGGGGGCACCAGGCAGGGCAGCAGCCATTCCCAGAGCGCCTCGACCCGGCGCGAGAGCTCCTCCCGACCGCACCCGCCGCCGGACACCACCTCCAGCCCGCACGCCGCCGTCACCACCAGCGTCTCGGGCCCGACCCCGCCCGAGCGGTCCCGCAGCTCCCCCAACCTGCGTGCCGCGGAGAGCAGTTCCCGCACCATGCCCGCCCATACCGCGTGGAAGCCCTCCACCCCGGACATGGAGCCGACCGGCCCGGTCCCGCCCTGCCACACCCCGCCCTCGCGGCCGAGGCGGAACGCCGCCCGCGTCACCGCGTCCGACTCCAGCGACTCGACCAGCCAGTACCCGGCGTCGATCACCGCCTGCAGCGGCGACGCACCGGCCCGCAGCGTGCCGCAGGCCGCACGCATCGAGCCCTCGGCGCGCTCCAGCACCGCCCGCGCCAACTCCTCCTTGGAGGCGAAGTGGAAGTAGAGCGCCCCCTTCGTCACTCCGGCCGCCCCCGCGATCTGGCCCAGCGTCGCCCCCGCGTAGCCGCTTCTGTCGAAGAGCGCCGCACCCGCCTCGACCAGACGTCCCCGTGTCCGCTCCGACCTCTCCTGCACCACCGAACCCACAACCCTTCACACCCGCAAGCACATCAGGACCGCCGCCGTACCCGCGCCCGGACTGGCGCCGACTCTCGCCCGACCCGGGTGAGGCGTCCGCCGCCCGGAGCACCCTCGCCCCCGGTACCCGCCACCACCTCCGCCCGCTCCGACTCCCCACGCTCCGGCCCCGCCATCAGAACCGAACGCCGCAACCGCCGCAACCCCGCCGACGGCTCCATCCCCAACTCCCGCACCAACGCCCCCCACCGAGGAGGCCCGACCGACCCTCGGCCCCCGCACCCGACACCGCCCCCGGAAACGGCGAAGGCGGCGCCGGACCTCACCGGTCACGCGCCGCCGCCGAATCCCCCTGCCCAGCAAGGACGTTCACGGAGTGACAACACGGGCGAGCCCTACCGGCCCACGTGCCGCCCCCGGCACCACTACGCCACGCCGACGCCCTCCGCCGCCACATCGGCCACCGCCGCCGCACGGGCCGCCGCGACCTCCGCCACGACCTGCGCTCCGCGGTCCGGCCCCATCAGCAACGAGCCCAGGACGCCCGGCACCGCGATGCTCGGCATCACATGCTGGAACAGACCCGCCACCCGACGCTCCAGGTCCACCCGCCCCGACAACTTCTGCGACTGGATCTGCACCCCCGCCCACGACGCCGTCACCAGCCACGCCGAATCCGCCGGCACCACATGCGGCAACAGTTCCCCCCGCTCCCCCGCCGCCACCAGCAACCCCTCCAACCGCACGATCCACCCCGGAACCACACCCCCACCCAGATCCCCGAACGCATCCTGGCCCAACGACAACCGTGCCCCCGCACTCAACAGCGGATCCCGCGGCATCAGATGCGCCACCACCATCCCCGTATCCACGAACTCCTGCAGCTTGCAAACCCGTTCAGGAATCTCCTCCTGAACAAACTGCTCCTCCACCACCCCCTGCGCCAACTCCCGCTTCGACGCGAAATGGAAGTACACCGCCCCCCGCGTCACCCCCGCCCGCGCCACCACCTCACCAATCGTCGCCCCCTCATACCCGAACTCATCGAAAACCGACGCCGCCGCCTCCAGAATCGCCCGACGCGTCCGCACCGCCCGCTCCTGCCGCACCACCACAACCACCCCACCCTGCGCACCTGGAAAACAAAACCAAACACCCCGTATCTTAACAAGCAGCCACCGTCGGGCCACAAGGACGTGACCATGAATCGCCACATCCTCATCACCGGCACCACCGGCTTCATCGGCACCGCCGCCACCCGGGCCGCCCTGCACACGCCAGGGCGCCGGCCGCGCCCCCTCCACCACCGCACCGCTCCCGTGGTCCCCGCCGACCGGGCGGACCTCGCCGACCCGCACCACCCCGAACTCCTCACCGATTCACGCGCATAGAAACCGGATATTCGGTATGCAATCCGCGAAGTCCGGCTTGCGGCCGGGCCGATCCGCGGGGCACCCGAACTTCCTGGCGGCCGCGAGCCCACCATTGCTACCCTCTGCCCCATGTCGAGCCCTGAGGCGTCAAGACGCTGACCACCACCGGCCGCCGCACGCGCGGCCCCTGGTGGTACCGCGAGCGCGTTCACCGGCGGATCCGGCCGTTGCCCGGGTCCGCTGCCGGGGTTTTTCGACATGGTTGCGGGGTTTGCTGTGCCCTTCGTTCTCTATCTGCTCGCCCTGGCGGTCTTCGCCCAGGGGACTTCCGAGTTCATGCTGTCCGGTCTCGTGCCGGACCTCGCCGACGACCTCCAGGTGTCCGTCCCGGCCGCCGGAGCGCTGAGTTCGGCATTCGCCGCCGGGATGGTCGTGGGGGCGCCGCTGATGGCGGCGGTCGGGAGCCGCTGGTCGCAGCGGCGCGCGCTGGCGACCTTTCTCGGCGCCTTCCTGCTCGTTCATGTGATCGGTGCGGCCACCAGCAGCTACCCGGTGCTGCTCGCCTGCCGGGTGGTCGCCGCGCTCGGTAACGCCGGCTTCCTCGCCGTGGCCCTCAGCACGGCCGTCGGGCTGGTCGCGCCGAACGCCAAGGGGCGCGCCACCGCCGTGCTGCTGGGCGGCACCACCATGGCCTGCGTCGTAGGTGTGCCGGCGGGCGCCCTGCTCGGACAGGTGTGGGGGTGGCGCGCCGCCTTCTGGGCGGTGGCAGTGGTGACGGCACCGGCCCTGATCGCCGTCCTGAGGTCACTGCCCCGCCCGACGGCCGACACCGCGGCCGAGCAGCCGAAGGCTCCCTCCCCTCGCGATGAACTGCGCGCCCTGCGCCGGCCTCGGCTGGTCCGCATCCTGCTGCTCGCCGCCCTGGTGAACGGCGCCACGTTCTGCGGTTTCACCTACCTCGCGCCCCTCGTCACGACCGTCACCGCCATCACGCCCGGATGGGTCCCGGCGGTGCTGGCGCTCTTCGGGCTGGGTGCCTTCGCCGGCGTCACCACGGCGGGCCGCCTGGCCGACACCCGGCCCGGCCTCCTGCTGCCGGCGGGCGGGGCGGTTCTGCTCACCGCCTGGTCGGCCTTCGCGATGACCGCCGACGAGCCGGTCGCCGCCCTCGGACTGGTCCTGCTCCTGGGCTCGTTCTCCTTCGCCGTCGGCGCCACGCTGGTCGCGGAGGTCCTCTACGCGGCACCGGACGCCCCGACGCTCGCGGGCGCCTTCGCCACCGCCGCGTTCAATGCCGGGGCGACGGCCGGCCCGCTCCTCGGCGGCACCGCCATCGACGCGGGCCTCGGCTACCGCTCGCCGCTCTGGGTCAGCGCGGTGCTGGTCGCGGCCGCCCTGCCGCTGGTCCGCACGGTGGGCAGGCGGTAGCCCGGGCACGATGGAACGCCCTAGGATCCGGTGCCACATGATGGTCTGTACCACCGGAAGGCGGGGGACGTCCCGATGCCGATGCACGACGACGGGCTGCAAAAGGGCGGGCGGCTGGAGGTCCCCTTCGAGGGGCTGGCGGAGGAGACCGGACCGGCGACCTGGGGGCAGCGGACGATCTGGGCACCGATCTCCTGGTACGCGCCCGACGACCACTACTTCAACATCGCGCTGCCGCTGGAACTGCGCCGTCCCGTCGAACCGGAGGCGTTCGGGGCGTCGCTGCGGGCGCTGCTGGAGCGGCACGAGTCCCTGCGCACCCTGTACCGCCTGGCACCCGACGGCTCGCTGGAGCAACGGCTGCACGGGCGGGGCATACTGCCCGTCCGGCTGGTTCCGGCCCCGGCCGGCGAGCCGGTGGCCACCGCCCTGGGGCGCGTCGCCACGCAGGACAGGGCGGTCCGTTTCGAACTGCTCGGGGACGGGCTGCCGTTGCGGGTCAGCGCGGTGCTGGTGGACGGCCTGGTGGCGGGAGCGGTGCTGACCGTGGCGCACATCGCCGCCGACGGCACCGGAGCGCAGGTGGTGCGGGACGACCTGCACCGGCTGCTCGTCCAGGCGCGGCGGCGCCCGGGCACCCTGCCGCCGCCACCACCGGGCCGCCGGCCGAGGGAACAGGCCGCGTACGAGGCCGGCCCGCAGGCGGCCGCCCGCAGCAACGCCGCGATCGGCCTCTGGACCCGACAACTCGCCGGGATTCCGGCCTCCCTGTGGCCCGAGGAGGCCGGCCCCGGGGAGGCGGAGCGCTGGTGGGAGGGCGAACTCGTCTGCCCCCGGCTGGACTCGGCGAGCCGGGTGGCGGCGGTCCGCACCGGAACGTCGGCGAGCGCGGTCGTCCTGGCCGCCGTCGGGGTGGAGTTGGGCGAGCGCACGGGTGCCGACGCCGTCCCGCTGAAGGTCATCATGGGCAACCGGGTGAGCGAGGCCCAGCGGACGGCGGTCGGCGCCTTCGCCCAGAACGGCCTTGTCGTCCTGGGGACTTCCGGCGACTTCGACGAACTGGCCCAGCGGGCCTGGCGGTCCCAGATGCAGACCTTCCGGCACGGCCACTACGACCCCGGCGCGCTGGCGGCGGCGGTGGCGGAGGAGGGGAAGCGACGCGGCACCGAACTGGACCTCAACGCGCTCTTCAACGACCACCGCGAACCGGACCGCCCGCCGGGCGGCGGCGCCGCACCGGAGCAGGGGGATCCGGACGGTCTCCCGGCCGGGCGCTTCGGGTGGCGGTCGCGATGGGCCCGGCAGGACTGCAAGTTCTTCTTCGGCCTGGCGCACCGCGACGGCGAGGCGCTCGCCACCCTGCTGGTGGACACCCGGTACTTCCCCGCAGCCGAGGTCGAGCCCTTCCTCCGAGCGGTGGAGGAACGCGTCACCCGGGCCGCGCGCTGACCCAACCCATCGGCCCTGGCGGGCGTTCGCAGCGGACCGGGGTGCTCGCCGCGAACGCCGCCGACGCATCGGGCGGGGACCCGGGTTCCCCCTGAGTCACGCCTGCGGGAAACCGCCGGACACCGCGCGGCACCTGCCGAGGTGCCGTCAGCTCCCTCCCGGGCCGGCCACACCGTGCCCGACCGCCAGGTGCTCGGCGAGCGCGCCGAGGCTGCGCAGGAAGTCGCCGCCGCCGTCGAGGTCGAGGAAGACCTCGAACCGCTCCTCCACCGCGTCCACCAGGCGGAGTTGGGCGAGCGAACCAATGCCCAGCGCGACGAACGGGGTGTCTGCCGCGGCCGTCAGCTCGGCGGCGGTCACGGCTCCGTCGGAGGCCTCGGCGACGAAGCCGGCCAGGATGGTCAGCAGGCCCTCGGCCTGAACGGTGCTCACACGGTCGGTCACAGCTGCTCCTTCACGGCCTCGGCGAGGCCGGTCGCATGGGGGGTGTCGAAGAAGACGTCGAACTCGACGTCCACGCCGTGGGACGTACGGATCCGGGCGGCGGTGTCCACCCGCTCGAAGGTGATCCGCCGCGACAGGTGGAAGCCGGTGCGCGCGGCGCCGAGGCGCTCGGTCAGCCAGACGCCCTGCCGCGAAAGGCCGACGGCGGTGGGGGTGACGGGGGACGGTTCGGGGATGCGGTCGGGCATCGACAGCTCGCTTCGGAGTCGGGAGGTGCCAGGGGAGGGGGAGACGCGCAGGGGCGCTCCGGTCAGACGGCGGGTACGCCGACGCGCCGGGTGACGCCGAGGACGGCGGGTGGGCCGTGAAGGTGGAGGTACGAAGGCGGGAAGGCGGGGCCCTGACGGAGCGGCGGTCCCGGTCAGGCCGGGGCGGCCAGCAGTTCGCGCACGGCGCGCTTGAGCGGCTTACCGCCCTCATTGCGCGGCAGCGTGTCCAGGGTGGTGATCCGGACGGGGATCTCGTGCCCGGCGAGCCGGTCGGCTAGGAAGGCCCGGAGGTCGGCCGGTTCGAACCCGGCGCCGGGGACGGGGACGACGGCCGCACCGACGCTCATCCCGAGGACGGGGTGCGGCAGCCCGACGACGGCCACCTCGGCGACCGCCGGGTGCTCCAGCGCCGCCGCCTCGACCTGGAGGGTGGAGACCTTGTACGCACCGGACTTGATGACATCGGACTCGCGATCCACCAGGTGCAGGTAGCCGTCCTCGTCGAGGAAGCCGACATCGCCCATCCGGACCCAGCCGGTGCGGAAGACCGCCGCGCTCGCCTCGGTGTCACGGTAGTAGGCGCGCTGGGCCCCGGGCGAGCGCAGGTGGACGTCCCCGGTCTCCCCCGGCGGCAGCGGTCGGCCGTCCGGCCCGGCCACCATGACCGTGCCGTGTACGGCCAGGCCGAGTGCGGTCGGGCGGTCCGGGTCGTAGATCATCGCGGTCTGCGCGGGCGCGGCCTCGGTGGAGGTGTAGTAGTTGACCACGGTGGCGTTGGGGAACGCCCGGGTCAGCGCGGCGGCCACGGTGGGCGGCAGCGCGGCGGCGGTCGAGCCGAGCAGTCGTACCGAGGAGAGGTCGTAGCGGGTGTGCACGCCGGCGTTGAGCAGTTCGGCGGCCATCGCGGGGACCACGAACACGCTTCCCACCGACCGCTGTTGGATCAGCCGGGCGAACCGGCCCGGAGTGAAGCGGGTGGCGACCAGGGCGGCCGGGTGTGCGGTGAGCGCGTTGATCAGCATGGTCTGCCCGGCGTTGGTGCCGACCGCGAAGGAGTGCAGGAACTCCTCCGAGTGCGCCAGCGGCCGGTGCCTGGCCGTCGGCCGGGTGCCGTGGACGACGTTGCCGTGGGTGGCGAGGACACCCTTGGGGCGCCCGGTGGTGCCCGAGGTGTAGAGCACCTGGGCCAGGTGCTCGGCGGTGACCTCCGGCAACTCCACGTCCTCCAGAGCCGGTTCGGGCACTTCGGCGGCCAGCTCGGCGGGCCCGGCGACCCACCAGGAACCGCCGGGTACGGTCGCGGCGGGGCCCGCGATCAGGCCGGCGGCCCCGCAGTGGCGCAGCACATAGGCGACCGCCTCGGCCGGCTGGCGGTCCGAGACCGGCACGGCGACGGCGCCGGCCCTGGTCACCGCGCAGTAGTGGACGGCGAATTCGGGCCAGTCGCGCAGTCCGAAGAGCAGGCCGACCCGGTCACCGGGCCGGATTCCGCGCCGGACCAGGGCGGTCGCCGCGGCGGTCGAGCGGTCCTGCCACTGGGCGAAGGTCAGCCGCTGCCCGTCGTCCGTGCTGATCGCCGTGCGGTCGGGCTGTGCCGCCGAGCGGAGCTCCAGCAGACCGTGCACGGTGCGGCCGGCCGGCGGCCCGGCCACCCGGGCCGCACCGGAAGCGGTCCCGCCGACGGCAGTCCCACCGGCAGCGCCCCCATCGGACGCAGTCCCGCCGGAAGCGTTTTCGGCATCGCCAACCGTGGCTCTGTGCATGGAACCTGACACTCTCCCCGTTGCCCCATCAGGCCGGCCCCGAACACCTCTCCATAGGGCATTGGTCCAGACCTGGCTGAGAGAGTGGCACAGCCGAACTCCGAGGGTCAAGGAACTGCCGGAATCTTCCGCGCGAAGAATCCGCAGGTCGTCGGTGCTATGCGCGTAGCACCCGGGGCGGCTCCCCCACCGCGACACCCCACCGGTTCGGCGACGCACGGCCGGACCGGCGTCGCCGCGCCACCGGCCCGCCCGCGCCCGGCAGCACCCGCCAGGACCCAGCTGGGCCGTCCGGGTGAACAACCGCATGCGGGGCCGGACGTAACCGCCTAGCGTGGCCCGAGGCGGCCCGGCCCGCGTTCGACCGGCCACCCGGCCCGCATCGGCACCGCCGTCGCACCGCCGCCACCGCACCAGCCAGGAGACCCGCTGACCATGACTGCCACCCTCTCCGACCTCACCGGCGACTACGTACTGGACCCCGCGCACACCCGGATCGGATTCGTGGCGCGCCACGCCATGGTGACCAAGGTCCGCGGGTCCTTTCACACCTTCGAGGGCACCGCCCATCTGGACGGCGGCGACCCGGGCCGCTCCACCGGCCGGGTGTCGATCACCACCGACAGCATCGACACCGGCAATGAGCAGCGGGACGGCCACCTGCGTACCAACGACTTCCTCGACGCCCCCAACTTCCCGGCGATCACCTTCACTTCGACGGCGGTCGAGCGGAAGAGCGACACCGACTACGTGGTCACCGGCGATCTCACCATCAAGGAGACGACCCGCCCGGTCAGCATCGACTTCGAGTACACCGGCAACGCGCGCGACCCGTTCGGCAACCTCCGGGTCGGTCTGGAGGGCTCGGTCACGATCAGCCGGAAGGACTACGGCATCACCTGGAACGCCGCGCTGGAGGGCGGTGGCGTCCTGGTCGGCGACAAGGTGGTGCTGGAGTTCGACATCTCCGCGATCAAGCAGGAGTAGTCCGCCGTTCGGGCGCTCCACCGCCCGCCGCCCGGGCGGGTACCGCGGCCGAGGAGCCGTGGTACCCGCCCGGGCCGCCGTCAGCGCTTGCCGCAGAAGGCCGCGTTCAGGAAGGCCCAGTCCGCCTGCGCCTGCGCCGTCTGCTCGGCCTCACCACCACGAGGGGTGAAGGAGAGCGCGACCTGCCGGTCCGCGGTCCCCCAGAGCTCGGTGGAGTAGCCGAAGATCCCGCCGTTGTGGCCGAGGATCTCCCCGCACGAAAGCTGCACCCGGGCCAGCCCGAGCCCGTACTCCGCCTGGACCTTCTTCTCCTCCCCGAGCGGGATCATCGAGGTCATCTCGCGCATCAGCGAGGGCTTCAGCAGCTTGCCTCCGATCAGGGCGCGTTCGAAGCGGAGCAGGTCGTCGGTGGTCGAGATCAGCTCCCCCGCGGCACCGGCCCAGGACGGGTTGTGTTCGGTCACGTCCACGTCGTTCTGGGCCGGGTCGGGAGACTCGCCCAGCGTGAGGTAGCCGTGCGCGTGCGGCCCCGGAATGCCCCTGGAAAGTCCGGGGAAGGTGGTCCGCGTCATCCCGAGCGGCCGCAGGATGCGCGCCGAGACCTCCTGCGCGTAGCCGTGCCCGGTGACCCGCTCGATGATCATGCCGAGCAGGGTGTAGTTGACATTGGAGTAGTGGTGCCGCGTTCCCGGCGGGAAGTACGGCGCGTGCGCCGTCGACGCGGCCACCAGCTCGCGCGCGGTGACGGTGCGGTTCAGCCCGCCCTTGGCGACCCACTCCCGGAGCGCGGGGAGATCGGCCTCGTCGGGGAAGATCCCGCCCTTCTCGTTGGTCGGGTCCCAGAGTCCGGAACTGTGGTTGAGCAACTGACGGAGGGTGATGTTCGCACCGTTCGGGATGAGCCCCGGCAGGTAGCGCTCCACCGGGTCGTCCAGGCCGAGCCGGTGCTCTCCCGAGAGCTGGAGCACGGTGGTGGCGACGAACATCTTGGTGACGCTCCCCGCCCGGAAGCGTCCGTCCCCGCGCACCGGCGCGCCCGCGGCCTGGTCCGACACCCCCGAGGTGCCGCGCCAGACCCCGGCACGGTCACGGATCTCCGCGATGGCGGAGGTCGCGCCGGCCCGGGTCAGCCCTTCCAGCGCGGTCTGCCGCTGCCCCCCGCCGAAGGTGCCGGCCACATTCTCGGCGCCGGCCGTGCCGACCGTGTCCACGGCGCCCACCGTGGACGCGACGGCCGGTACGGCCGGAGCCGCCAGTGCCAGACAGACCGCTGCGGCCAGTCCGCAGGCGAAACGACGTTTCATAAGCCCTCCCCTTGGTCAAGGCGGACGCCCCGTCCGCCTTGTCGCCAGCCTGGCCGTTGCACGGCCTTCGGGTCGTCGCCCCAGGTGAGGAGCCGAGGGTAGATCGGCAGAGGTACCCCGGTACGCCGCCGGGAGGAGACGGGCCCGCCGAGAACGCGCCCAGCGGCGTACGCCCGACGGCCGCGCTCCCGGCTCAGGGGAGCACGGCGACCGCCTCGACCTCGACGAGCTGGTTGTCGTACCCCAGCACGGTCACGCCGAGCAGGGTGCTGGGCACGTCATGCCCGCCCAGGTACTCCCGGTAGACGTTCCACACCTTCACCAGGTCTGCCTGATCCGAGGAGGCGACGTAGACGGTGGTCCGGACGAGGTCGGTCAGCGCGGCGCCCTCTCCTTCGAGCACGGCTCTCAGGTTGCGCATCGCCTGGTGGGCCTGCCCCTCGTAGTCGCCCAGCGCGACCGTCCGCCCCTCCGTGTCCAGCGGGCAGGCGCCGGCGAGCCAGAGCGACCGGACCGGCGCGTCGACGGCCGCCCCGTAGGCGTAGTCCACGGCCTGGGTGAGCTGCGGGTTGCGAATCAGTCGGACGGCACTGCTCATCGGGCTCTCCAGAGGTCGAAGGGCGTTCACCGTCCATGCTTGGCAGGTGGTGATCACCCGTCAACCGATTTACCGGCGGACGGTCCGCGCCCCCGGCCCGCGCCTTCCGGCGCCCGTGCTCCCGGTTCACCGCTGTGGGTGATGGCGGGTCGGACCGCCCGGCCGGGATCCTGGTGCTCCGTCGGACAGCGGGTGTCGGACAGCGGAGCGCAAGGGGTCTGCCATGGTCTTGTCGTCCTCGGGTCGAGGTGTCGGCCGCCGCCGGGTGCTGGGGCTGGCCCTGGGGGCGGGCGTCGCCCCGGCACTGGCGGCCGCCCCGGCGGGGGCCGCGGCCCCGGCCACCACCGCGCGGTCCCCCGAGCCGTCCGCCGAGCCGGGCCCGCTCGGCCGGCGGGTCGCCGAGGTGGCGGCCGCGCAGACCGGGGTGCCGTACGCGTGGGGTGGCGGCGACCGGCTGGGGGCGGGCCTCGGGTTCTGCGACGAGGAGAACGGCTGTCTGAACGGCGAGTGCCTCGGCGAGAGCACGGTCGGCTTCGACTGCAGCGGGCTCTCCCTGTACTGCTGGTACCGGGCCAGCGGCGGCGCGGTGGAGCTCGCGCACTACACCGTCGCCCAGTACCACCGCTCCGCCGCCGTGGCGCGCGCCGACCTGCTCCCCGGCGACCTGCTCTTCTTCTCCCGCCCGGACGCTCCGCTGCACCACGTCGGGATCTATGCGGGCGAGGGCGCGATGATCCACGCCGAGCACACCGGGACGCTGGTCGCCCGCCTTGAGGGCGTGCTCGAAATCCCCCGCTGGGCAGGCGAGTTCGCGGGCGCCAGGCGCCCGTCGGCACTCGGGTAGCGGCTGCTCCGCGTCGGCCGGCCCCTGGTGGACGCGGAGCGGCAACCCTGGAGCACCTGGCACTCCTGTGCGCCCGGCGGCGCGAGGGCGCCGTCCCGCACCGCGCGGGCCTCGGCGCCCACCGGAACGTCGCGCACCGGGCCGTCCTCGGGCAGCGGGTGCGGCGGCCGCCCCGGCCGACGCACCGCTCCCCCTCACAGGGCCGCCTACACGGCACCGTCCCACAGGTCGGCGCCGTCCCACAGGTCGGAGCTGCCCGCCGCGACCAGGGCGCCGATCCGGGCCAGGGCCTGGCCGGCGGGCAGCGGGTCGAGTCGGCGGCCGTCGCGCAGCCGCAGGGCGACCAGGTCGTCCGCCGCCTCCCTGGCCCCGACCACGGCCTGGTAGGGCACCAGTCGGGCCGCCCGGATCCGGGCACCCAGGCTGCCGTGCTCAGGCCCGGCGACCTCGGCCCGCAGGCCCAGGTCGAGGCAGCGCTGCCGGAGCCGGTCCGCCGGTGGCAGCTCGTCGTCGGAGACGGGCAGCAGCACGATCTGAGTGGGGGCCAGCCAGGCCGGGAACGCGCCGCCGTACAGCTCGATGAGGTGGGCGACCACGCGTTCGACGCTGCCGATGACACTGCGGTGGACCATCACCGGCCGGTGCCTGGCGCCGTCGGCGCCGATGTAACGCAGGCCGAAGCGCTCCGGCTGGTGGAAGTCGATCTGCACGGTGGAGAGGGTGGACTCACGCCCGGCGGCGTCGGCGATCTGGATGTCGATCTTGGGCCCGTAGAACGCCGCCTCCCCCTCGGCCGCCTCGAACGGCACCCCGGAGCGCTCCAGCACCTCGGTCAGCAGCGCGGTGGCCCGCTCCCAGAGCGCCGGATCGGCCACGTACTTGCCGCCCTCTCCGGGCAGCGAGAGGCGATAGCGGACCGGACGGATGCCGAGCGCGCGGTGCGCCTCGCGGATGAGCTCCAGCGCGGCCACCGCCTCGTCGCCGGCCTGCTCGGGGGTGCAGAAGACGTGCCCGTCGTTGAGCTGGATCGCCCGCACCCGGGTCAGCCCGCCGAGCACCCCGGACGGCTCGGAGCGGTACATGCTACCCAACTCGGCCATCCTGAGCGGAAGTTCCCGGTAGCTTCGGGCCCTGGATCGATAGATCAGGGCGTGGTGCGGACAGAGGCTGGGCCGCAGCACGACCTGCTCGGCGCCCAGGTCCATCGGAGGGAACATGTCCTCGCGGTAGTGCGACCAGTGGCCGGAGATCTCGTACAGCTCGCGTTTGCCGAGCACCGGCGAGTACACGTGCCGGTAGCCGGCCCGCCGCTCACGCTCACGGATGAACTCCTCCAGGGTGTGCCGGACGGCAGCCCCGGCCGGCAGCCAGTACGGCAGGCCGGAGCCCATCAGCGGGTCGGTGTCGAAGAGTTCGAGCTCGCGGCCGAGCTTGCGATGGTCGTGCATGGCGGTGGTCTCCACTCGGTTCTGCGGGCGAGTGGACCGGTACGGCGAAGCCCCGGGGCACTCACCCCGGGGCTTCGGACTAGCTCAGCAGTCAGCGCGCCGGGACTCTCTCCGGCGTCGTCGTGACGACAACAGCGCGCTTCATGGTCGCCACGGTAGCAGGCCGACGGCCCCTGAGGCAGGAAATCTGGCGGGACACCGAAGACCCCACGGTGCTCAGTGCGGGGACCACGCAGCCGCGCGCCGGCGGGGCCCACCCGAGGCGGGTGGCGGCCCTCGCCGTCCCGGCGGATCACATGTTGATCATGTGACCGGCCAGCCCGTGGATCGCCTCCTTGACCGCCTCGCCGAGGGTCGGGTGGGCGTGAACGTTGCGGGCGACCTCGTGCACCGTCAGGTCCCACTGCTGCGCCAGGGTCAGTTCCGGCAGCAGCTCGGTGACCTCGGGCCCGATCAGGTGGGCGCCGAGCAGCTCACCGTGCCTGCCGTCGCTGATGACCTTGACGAATCCGATCGGGTGCCCGAGGCCGTGCGCCTTGCCGTTGGCGGCGAACGGGAACTTGGCGACCTTGACGTCGTGTCCCAGCTCCCGGGCCTGTGCCTCGGTGTAGCCGAAGCTGGCGATCTGCGGCTGGCAGTAGGTCGCGCGCGGGATCATCACGAAGTCCAGCTCCATGGTCTCCGCCCCGCCGATGGTCTCGGCGGCGATCACACCCATCGACTCGGCCGCGTGGGCGAGCATCAGCTTGGCGGTGACGTCACCGATCGCGAAGATGTGCTCGACGCTGGTCCGGCCGCGCCCGTCCACGGCGATCGCGCCCCGGTCGGTGAGCTTGACGCCGGTGTTCTCCAGGCCGTAGCCGTGCACCCGGGGTGCGAAGCCGATCGCCTGGAGCACCTTGTCGGCCTCCAGGACCTGCTGCTGCCCGTCGCGGACCACGGTGACCTTCACCCTGGCGGCCGGGTCGCTGTCGTCGATGGACTCCACCCGGGTGGAGGTGAGCACCTCGATGCCGAGCTTGCGGTACTGCTTGGCGAGTTCGGCGGAGACCTCGACGTCCTCCAGCGGCACCATCCGGTCGAGGAACTCGACGATGGTGACCTTCACCCCGTAGTTGTGCAGCACGTAGGCGAACTCGACGCCGATCGCGCCGGCGCCCGCGATGATGATGCTGCCCGGAAGCTCCTCGGCGAGGATCTGCTCCTCGTAGGTGACCACGCGGTCGCTGAGGCTGGTGCCGGGGAGCAGCCGGGTGGTGGCGCCGGCCGCGATGACGCAGTGGTCGAAGGTGACGACCTCGAAGCCGCCGCCGCTGAGCGCGACCTGGAGGGTGCGGTCGTCGACGAAGGTGCCCCGGCCGTCGTACTCGGTGATGCCGTTCTTCTTCATCAGGTAGTGGACGCCCTTGACCCGGCCGTCGGCGACCGAGCGGCTGCGGCGGAACGCCTTGCCGTAGTCGAAGCTGACCTGGCCCTCGACCTTGATGCCGAAGGTCTTGGCCTCCTTGGTGACGATGTGCGCCAGCTCGGCGTTGCGCAGCAGCGCCTTGGAGGGGATGCAGCCGACGTTCAGACAGACCCCGCCCCAGTACTTCGCCTCGATGACGGCGGTGCGCAGGCCCAGCTGGGAGGCCCGGACGGCGGCGGTGTAGCCGCCGGGGCCCGCGCCGAGGACGACGACATCGTAGTGCGTGCTGCTCATGGTGCTGACTCCTCCGGAGGTGCCACGGTGACGTGATCCGGATGCCATCGTGTCAGGAGCCCGGCCGGCGCACCCATCGGGGCCCTCCGGACGCCCGCCTCCGCCGGCGGGCCGCACCGGGAGCGGCGGGCCCGCCGGCGGAGGCCGCGCGTCAGGCGTCCACCTCGTGGGTGTGGCCCTCGCGCAGGCCGCCGCCGCTGCCGGCCTGGCCGTCGGTGTGCTGCGGCGTCACCGGCGCGTGCAGCGAGGAGAGGTCCCAGGCGTAGGTGCCGACGGAGTCGGCGATCACGTCGATGTTCACGTCGAAGGCGCCCAGGTCCAGGTTGCCCAGGTTGTCGCAGGCCTTGTGGTAGCACTTGTCGAACGCCACTCCGGCGGTGCCGCCGTACCGGGCCGCCTGCGCCGCGGACTTGATCACCTCGGCGCCGGTGTCGGTGCCGCCGGCCGGGATGCCCGCGTCGATGAACGGTCCGTAGTCGGAGCGGCCGGTGAAGTCGGTGCCCTCGTGGGCCTTGCCCCGGCGGTCCAGGTAGTCGGTGATGTGCCGCTCCAGCTGTGCCGAGCCGTCGGGGCCGGGCCCGGAGCCGACGTGGTCGGAGTCGTCGCCGTCGTAGACGAACTGGGCGAAGTTGGGCGAGGCGATCATGTCGAAGTTCAGATAGAGCTTGATCTTCTTCTGCTCGGCCTCGGACAGGGACGTCACATAGGCCTCGGAGCCCTTGAGGCCGAACTCCTCGGCGGACCACCAGGCGAACTTGACCTTGTTCTTCACCGGCCGGGTGCCGAGGTTCCTGGCGACCTCCAGGATGCCCGCCGAGCCGGAGCCGTTGTCGTTGATACCCGGTCCGGCGGCCACCGAGTCGAGGTGGGAGCCGATGAAGACGGTGTTGTTCGCGTCCCCGCCGCGGGTCTCGGCGATCACGTTCCAGGTCGTGCGCTTCTCCATGAAGGTGCGGATGTCCAGGCCGACCGTGACCGGACCGGCGGCGGCCTCGGCGGCCAGCGCCTGGCCGGCCGCCTGGGTGATCCCGCCGGTCGGGACCCGGCCCGCCGTCGGGTCGGTGAGGGTCCCGTTGAGGTCGCCCTCGGTGTTGTTGTAGATGATCGCCCCGACCGCGCCGGCCGCCGCCGCCGCGGCCTGCTTGATCGCGAAGCTGCAGCCGCCGCGCTTGATCAGCGCGATCTTCCCGGTGAACGCGCCGACGGCGTAGTCGCCCGCCTCGCAGCCGGTGGTGTCGTCCACCGGGACGACCGCCAGCTCGGCGGTGAGGCCGGCCGCCGGGCCGCCGGCCGAGTACGTCATCGCCTTCACGGGCACGGACTCGTTCTGCGGCGACAGGACCGTCAGCCGCTCCGTGAGCGCCTCGAAGAACGTGTACTCGAACTCCTGCTTCGACACCTTCAGCCCGGCCCGGCGGGCCTGCTCGTAGACGTAGCGGGCCGACTCGTCGTGCCCCCGCGCGCCCGCCACCCGGGTGCCGCCGTTGCGGTCGGCGATCCGCTGGAGGACCTTCAGGGTGTCGTAGGCATCACGGGCACTGCTCTCCGCGACCAGCCGCGCCGCCAGCTTCGCCCCCTTCCGCGCCGGGTCGGGGTCGGCGGCGGCGCTCCCGGCACCGACCAGCAGCAGCGGGGTCACCAGGGCCGCCACCGCGAGCGCGGCGCCCGCGGCACGGCGGGCCGGGGCGGCCGAGGAGCGGGGCGGGGCGGTCAGGCGACGGGTCCAAGCGTTCAAGGCGAGTCCTTCCGACAGTCCGTGGGACTCCCGATTTGACATGCCCGGCGTCGGCTTGCCAACCCCGCCGCGCAAGCTGACCGGATGCGGACACCCGGCCGCGCGGTGATCCTGGAAGGGAGGGGGCGTCTCATCCAGGAGTGTGACCGCATGTCCATGATCGAGAAGATCAAGCAGATGCTGAAGGGCCACGAAAGCCAGGCCGAGAAGGGCGTAGACAAGGGCGGCGACATGATCGACGAGCGTACCCAGGGCAAGTACAGCGGGCAGGTGGACACCGCCCAGGAGAAGCTCAAGGACCAGTTCCGCGACCAGCCGCCCCAGTAGCCCTCGGCCTCGCGCCATTCGCGGGCCCGACAGCCCGCCGGAGCGGTCCGACCGCCCCGTGGACCCCGCACCCCGGTCCGACGCCCGATCCGGACCGGGGTGCCGCATGTCTCGGGACCCGCGCTTCCGGGGCTCCGCATCCTGGCCGATCCCCGGGCCGCCGAGCCCCTTCTCCGGGGTGCTCGCCACGCCGTCGACGTCCCCGGCCACCGGCGGACTTTACATACTCATTACTATTGGCGGTAGCGCTTCCGCGTGCCGCACGTGGAGCGGCGCAGGTCACCCCCGCACCGCCCGCCAGGCCGGCCC
The DNA here is from genome assembly GCF_044753005.1 of Kitasatospora sp. NPDC088548. Taxonomy (NCBI): domain Bacteria; kingdom Bacillati; phylum Actinomycetota; class Actinomycetes; order Kitasatosporales; family Streptomycetaceae; genus Kitasatospora; species Kitasatospora sp. NPDC088548. Next base: position 201,175 of record NZ_JBIVMI010000006.1, on the reverse strand, counting down.
CTGTTCCGGCGCAGTCGCGCACGCCGTTGGAAGCCCTGACGAGAGGACAGCCGCCGTGTCGATCCCCCGTGTCCGGACCACCACCCTGCCCGGTGTCGGCGTCCAGTACGACCTGACGACCCGAGAACAGCGGCACCTGTCGGTCATCGCGCACCGGGACGGCTCACGGAGCCTCAACGTCTACCGGTCCGACGACCCCGACGCCTGCTCCCAGGCGTTCCGGCTGACCGCCGATGAGTCCGCCGCCCTGGTGGACGCCCTGACCCCGGCCCACCACAGCCCGGGCCTGCTGCACACCACCGACCTCGGCCTGGTGGCCGAGCGCATCCCGGTCAGCGGCACCTCGCACTGGAACGGCCGGCTGCTCGGCGAGACCCAGATGCGGACCGCCACCGGCGCCTCCATCGTCGCGGTGCTGCGCCGCACCGATGCCGTCCCCTCCCCCGCGCCGGACTTCCGGCTGGCCGGCGGGGACATCCTGATCGTCATCGGTACCCGCGAGGGCGTGGACGCCGCCGCCGCGATTCTGGGCAGGGAGTGATCGGATGCACACCGCGAGCGTTTTCATCGAACTCGGTTCGGTCATCCTGGTCCTCGGCCTGCTCGGCCGAATAGCCGGCCGCTACGGCTTCTCCCCCATCCCGCTCTACCTGCTCGGCGGACTGGCCTTCGGACAGGGCGGACTGCTGCCGCTCAGCGCCAGTGAGGAGTTCGTCGCCACCGGCGCGGAGATCGGCGTCGTCCTGCTGTTGCTGATGCTGGGCCTGGAGTACACGGCCGCCGATCTGGTGACCAACCTCAAGGCCCAGTACCCGGCAGGCGCTGTGGACTTCGTCCTCAACGCGCTGCCCGGCGCGGCGGCGGCCCTGCTGCTCGGCTGGGGGCCGGTCGCGGCCGTGGTGCTGGCGGGGGTCACCTGGATCTCCTCGTCCGGGGTGATCGCCAAGGTACTCGGCGACCTCGGACGGCTCGGCAACCGGGAGACACCGGTGATCCTCAGCATCCTGGTGCTGGAGGACCTGGCGATGGCCGTCTACCTGCCCATCCTCACCGCCCTGCTGGCCGGGGCCGGGCTGCTCGCGGGCTCGATCACCCTGGCCATCGCCCTCGCCACGGCCGGCGCGGTGCTGTTCATCGCGCTCCGCTACGGGCGGCTGATCTCGAAGTTCGTCTCCCACGACGACCCGGAGAAGCTGCTGCTGGTCGTCCTCGGGCTCACCCTGCTGGTCGCGGGCATCGCGCAACAGCTCCAGGTCTCGGCCGCGGTCGGGGCCTTCCTGGTCGGCATCGCCCTCTCCGGCGAGGCCGCCGAGGGTGCGCACACCCTGCTCAGCCCGCTGCGGGACCTCTTCGCCGCGGTCTTCTTCGTCTTCTTCGGGCTCAGCACCAACCCCGCCAGCATCCCGCCCGTGCTGCTGCCGGCCCTGCTGCTGGCCGTGGTCACCGCGCTCACCAAGGTCGCCACCGGATACTGGGCCGCCCGCCGCGCCGGAATCGCCGAACGCGGCCGCTGGCGGGCCGGCGGGGCGCTGGTCTCCCGCGGCGAGTTCTCGATCGTCATCGCCGGGCTGGCCGTGACCGCGGGCATCGAACCCGAACTCGGGCCGTTCGCCACCGCGTACGTCCTGATCCTGGTGGTCACCGGCCCGCTCGCGGCCCGGTACACCCAGCCCGCCGTGGAGCGGCTGGGCGCGCTGCGCCGGCGCGGCCGCCCGGCGCCGGCCACCGTCGCGGACGTGCCGCCGGGGCTGATCCCCGAGCAGCCGGAGCTCGCCCACGAGGAACAGGTCAACAGCCTGCCGCGCTGACCCCCAGCAGGCCAGGGCGTCTCCTGCGGATCCCGTCGCACACCCGGCAGGATCCGCAGGAGACGCCCTCAGCGCTTCCGGCCGTCCTGCTCGTCCGGGTTCTTGTGATCCTTCCGGCCCGTCGGGGGCTCCGCGCCGCACTGCTCGCACCGGCCGGGCCCGGGCCGCTCGCGCAGCCGCCCGCACTCCTCGCACACCCGGTCCGGCCAGCAGGCCGGCTCGCCGCCTTCGTCCATACCGCCGACAATCCCCCGTCCGGCTCCCCCGGCACCGACCGGTGCGCACCCGCGGATAGACACTGTCTACGGCGCGCTGGTGGACAGTGTCCATGAACGATCAGGACAGGGGTCTTCGCGCACGTCTGGTGACGGCCGGGGTCGAGCTACTGGCCGGCGAGGGCGTCCACGCGCTCACCCTGCGCGAGATCGCCCGCCGGGCCGGGGTCTCGCACGGCGCCCCCCGCCGCCACTTCCCCACCCACCGCGAACTCCTCGCCGCCATCGCCGGACACGGCTTCGGTGAACTGGCCGCCGCCCTGGCCACCGCCGACGCCCAGGCGGGCCCCGGGGCCGGCCCGCGCACCCGGCTCGCCGCGCTCTGCCGCGCCTATCTCGGCTTCGCGGCCGCCGACCCCGGCATGTTCGAGCTGATGTTCCGCCACGACCTCCTGGAAGGCAGCGGTGCGGACCTGCGGCGGACCACCCTGCCGCTCTTCGAGACCTTCACCCGCCTGGTCGCCGAGGTCCGGCCACCGTCCGGCGGGGCGCCGGCGGCCGTCGCCACCGCGCTCTGGGCGAACCTGCACGGCCTCGCCCAGCTCCGCACCTGGGGCAGTCTGCGGCTGGCCACCGGCGCCGACGACATCGAGCCGCTGCTGCGGGCCGCCCTGGACGCCCACCTCGGCCCGGAGCCCCGGTGAACCGGGTCGGCCGCCGGGGCCTCGTCCTCACCGGCAGCATCACCGGCGCCGTGATCGTCGCCCTGGACGGGACGGTACTCACCGTCGCCCAGCCCAGCATGCAGCGCGACCTGCACGCCTCCCTCGGAGCGGTGCAGTGGACCAGCACCGCCTACCTGATCGCGGTGGCGAGCCTGCTGGTCTTCGCCGGCCGGCTCGGAGACCGCTACGGCCATCAACGCGTCTTCGCCATCGGCGCGTTGGGCTTCGCCGCCACGTCGGCCGGGATCGGCCTCGCGCCCGGCATCGGCTGGGTCGTCGGCCTGCGCGTCGCCCAGCGCGCGGCCGGCGCGCTGCTGCAACCGGCCACCCTCGGCATGCTCCGCGCGGCCTACCCGGCCGACCGGCTCGCGATGCCGATCGCACTGCGGACCAGTGCGATCGGCCTGGCGGCCGCGGCCGGTCCGCTGGTCGGCGGCGCGCTGACCGCCCAACTGGGCTGGCGCGCCGTCTTCTTCCTGACCGTCGTTCCGGCCCTCGCGGTCGGCCTGTCGGCGCTCACCGTACGGCTGCCGCGGCCGCCCTCGGACGGCCGCGCCGCCGGGCTCGACCTGCCGGGCGCCGGACTGCTCGCGGTCACACTCGTCTGCCTGGTCCACACGCTGGTCGGGATACCGGAGCGGGGCTGGACCACCGCCACCGGGCTCGGGCTGCTCGTCACCGTGGCGCTCGGTCTCGCCCTCGCCCGGCACGAACGGCGCGCCGCCCACCCGTTGCTGCCGCCGGCCGTGCTCGGGGCGGTGACGGTCACCGCCGCCCTCGGTCCTGCTGACGGCCTCGACGGCGGTCTTCGGCACGCTCTTTCTGGGGACCTACTTCCTGCAGGACGTGCTCGCCCTCGACCCGCTGGCGAGCGCCCTCCGGGCGCTGCCGCTCGCCGTGGCCATGGTGCTCGCCGCCCCCGCCTCCACGGTTCTGATGAAGCGTCAGGGAGCGCGGCGCACCGCCGTCCCGGGGATGGCGCTGATCTCCCTGGGCGCGCTGCTGACGTCCGGGCTGGACGAGTCCTCCGGCGCCGTCGCGATCGGCGGCTGCTTCCTGCTGCTGGGTGCCGGCTTCGGGACGGTGATGGTCACCGCGACCGCCGTCGTCGTCCGCGAGGCGGCCGCGGCCCATGCCGGAGTCGCCGGCGGCCTCCAGCAGACCGCCCTGAACATCGGCCCCGCCGTCGGGGTCGCCGCCGCGACCACGCTGGCCGGCCACGCGCCGCTCACCACCGCGCTCGGCCCGGCCGTCCTCGCCCTGGCCGTCGTCGCGGCCCTGGCCACCGTGCTCGCCGCCGCCCTCCCCGGCCCGTCGGGGGCCGGCGTTCCGGCCCGGCCCGAGGCCGTCCGGGGCCGCGCCTGAGAGCCCCCGGAACGGTGCGAGGGGTGACCGGAATTGCGGCCTTCCGGACCTGGCGCAACCGGGCGGAACCGTCGCTATGATGATCCGCCTCACACCATGGTGTCGCCAGGGCGTGAACCGTCCGCCGGGCCACGCCCGCACCCTCTGGAGGCCCTCATGCCCGCTGCCGCCACCAGTACCGTCCACCCGCCACGCCTGACGCGGGACGGCATCCCGGGCTGGTTCTTCAACGTCGACCAGGAGGCCTTCGGCCACTTCCTCTCCGCCCAGAACGAGGCCGGCCGCACCGGCGACATCCTCGAACTCGGCACCTATCTCGGTCGCAGCGCCGTACTCCTCGGCGACCACCTCAAGCCCGGCGAGCAGCTGACCGTCTGCGACCTGTTCGACTCCGAGGCCGGCGACGCCGACAACGCCGCCGAGATGACGATGTCCTACCGCAAGACCCTGACCAGGAGCGCCTTCGAGGCCAACTACCTGGCGTTCCACGCCCGGTTGCCGGTGATCGTGCAGGCGCCCACCTCTGCGCTGGCCGACGGGCGGATCCCGGCGGGCAGTTGTCGCTTCGTCCATGTCGACGCCTCGCACCTGTACGAGCACGTGGCCGGGGACATCGGGGTGGCCCGGGCCGCGCTGGCCGAGGACGGCCTGGTGGTGCTCGACGACTACCGTTCCGAGCACACCCCGGGCGTCTCGGCCGCGGTCTGGCAGGCCGTGTTCACCGGCGGGCTGCGCCCGGTGCTGCTCACCCCGATGAAGTTCTACGGGACCTGGGGGGACGCGGAGGCCGCACAGCGGGTCCTGCTCAGCCGGGACTGGCGGTCCGAGGGCTACTCCCTGGACGAGGACAGCATCGCCGACGCCCGGGTCCTGCGGCTGAAGCGCCCGGTGCGGCCGGCCGGGACGCAGCCCCGGTCGGCCTCGCGCCGGCTGGCGCTGGACCTGCTGCCGCCGGTCGCCACCAGGGCGACCCGGCGGGTGCTCCAGGCGCTGCGCAGCCGCCGCGCGGCCGAGGCGGTCCGGACCGGCTGAACACGGGCCGGGCGGTCCGGCCCCGAATCCGGCTCCCGGCCGGGGTCAGTACGCTGTCGCCATGCGCCGCGCCACCGTCTCGCCCATAGCCTCCGGGCTGCCCCGATGAGCACGTTCGTCCCGCCGGAGCCGCCGCGTTTCGCCGTCGCCTCGCCCCGCGAGAAGGGCGCGCGGATCGTCACCGACGTCCTGGCGCCGGCCCATCTCGTCATAGCTCTGCTCCTGCTCGTCGGCGCCCACAGCGCCGACGGCTGGTCGGGCGCCGGGTGGGGGCTGCTGGCGGCTTCGTTCTGCGGGGTGGTACCCATCGGGATCATCGCGCTGGGGGTCCGGCGCGGCACGCTGACCGACAAACACGTCCGGATCCGCCGCCAGCGCGTCGTGCCGCTGGCGGCGAGCCTGCTGTCGGTGCTGGCGGGGGTGGCACTGCTGTACGCGCTGCACGCCCCGGCGGAGGTCTGCGCGCTGGTCGTCGCCATGCTCGGCGGCCTGCTGTCGGCGCTGGCGGTGACGGTCTGGTGGCAGGTCTCGCTGCACAACGCGGTGGCCGGGGGCGCCGCGATGATCCTGGTGCTGGTGTTCGGCCCGGCGCTGCTGCCGTTCGCGGCGGCCGTCCCGGCGGCGGTGGGCTGGTCGCGGCTGGCGCTGAGGGCCCACACCCCGGCCCAGGTCGCGGCCGGAACGGCACTCGGCGGCGTCTGCGCGCTGGTGTTCACCCTGCTGCGGTGACCTCGGGGTCCGCCGCCCGGACGCTTCCCAACCACTGCGGTCCGCTCTCCCCCGGGCCTGCGACCGCGCCCTCGCCCGGGCACCGATGCCCCCGCCACGGCTGCGCGCCGATCTCCGAAGCCACCGGGATCTCGCCGCTCTCCGCGCGCCACGGCTATTGATATTTCATTCCTATTGATCCGACTGGATTCACCCTTACGAGGGAACTTCGCTTAAAGATTTGCCCACGGAACATTAAAGGCCACATAGTGATTACGCCTCAGTTGGTCCTATATATGGCCAAGTCCAGGCAAAGTCCCGTGGCGTCGCGCGGGGTGGCGGCCCCGTCGGCAGCCGATGCGGTGGCCCTCCGCACGACGCCTCCCTGACAAGCGAGGAGAAGGCGTTGCTGCACGAAAACACGGCTTCGGGCTATGGACAGCGGCTCCGCGAGGAGATCGCGAGGCCCGGGGCGACCCCTCTCATCGGCGTCTACGACATGTACTCGGCGTCCATCGCGGCCGAGCACTACAACGGCATGTTCGTCTCGGGCTTCGGCTTCGCGGCGTCCTACTACGGCCTGCCGGACATCGGCTTCATCGCCTGGCCCGACATGGTGGCCTTCGTCGAGCGGCTGCGCGGCGCCTTCCCCCGGCACCATCTGCTGGTCGACATCGACGACGGCTACGTCGATCCCGAGGTCGCCTGCCACGTGGTGCGCCGACTCGAACGCATCGGCGCCTCGGGCGTCATCCTGGAGGACCAGAAACGGCCACGCCGCTGCGGCCATGCGGACGGCAAGCAGGTGCTCCCGCTCGGCGAGTACCTGGAGAAGCTGGACCTCGTCCTCGCCAACCGCAGCGACCTCGTCGTGGTGGCCCGGACGGACGCCACCGAGGAGGGCGACATCCTGGAGCGCGCCGAGGCCCTGGCGGCCACCGACGCGGACGTCGTCCTGGTCGACGGGGTACGCAGCGAGGAGTGGATCCGGCGGATCCGTCAGGTCGTCAACGGCAAACCGCTGCTGTTCAACCAGATCGCCGGCGGGAAGTCGCCCCGGCTCTCGCTGTCCGAGCTGAGCGACCTCGGGGTGGATGTCGCGATCTACAGCACGCCGTGCCTCTTCGCGGCGCACCGCGCCATGGACGAGGCGCTGGCCGGCCTGAAGGTGGCCGACGGCCGGCTGCCGGCCGCCGCCGGGGAGAGCCGCCAGGTGGGGGTGCGCGAGTCCACCGAACTGCTGGAGCGGAACATCGCCCGCCCGCGCGAGACGGTGACGGCGTGACGGCCTCGCTGCCCGGGCCCGCGCCGAACCATCCGGATCCGCCGAAGGCAGGGCTGGGGCCGGGGCCCGAGCCGGGAGCAGGGGCGGAGCCGGTGGCGAGGTGGGCGGTGGCCCGGTGGCGGGCGGCGGCCGCCGGGCTGGCCGGGGTCTGTGCGGTACTCGTCTGCGGTGCGGTGCCCGCGTCGGCGGAGGGCAGCCTGATCACGGTGCTCGACAACTCGCACGCCGACTCGGTGCTGGAGGTCGACCGGACGGCCAACCTCCAGACCGGCAGCGGGACGGCGGGGAGCGACCACGACGGCGCCAACGCCCTGGTGGGCGGCCTGCTGGGCTCCGGGACGGCCGGCTCGACGACAGGGAGCGGCGGATGAGCGGTGGGCTTCCGAGGCACGGCCCGCCGCCACCCGGCCCCGGTTGCTCCGAACCCGATCCCTCGGGCCCGCCCGGGGCGGCCGCGCCGTCTGGCCCGGATGACCGGGATGACCGGGATCGGCCCGGTCCACGGCTCCGGTTGCGCGGCCTCGACCCCTACATGGCGGCGCTCGCGGGCACCGTCGCCCTCGCGGCGCTGCTGCCCGCCACCGGTTCGGCCGCCCGGGCGGCCGAGCTCTCCTGCGACCTCGCGATCGGGCTGCTCTTCTTCCTCTACGGCGCCCGGCTCTCCGCCCGGGAGACCTTGAACGGGCTCCGCCATCTGAGGCTGCACGGGCTGGTGCTCGCCTGCACCTTCGTCCTCTTCCCCCTGCTCGGGCTCGCCACCGCCGTGCTGACACCGTTTCCGCTGACCGCGCAGTTGCAGACCGGTGTGCTCTTCCTCTGTCTGGTGCCCTCCACGGTGCAGTCCTCGGTGGCGCTCACCGGCGCCGCCCGGGGCAATGTCCCGGCGGCCATCTGTGCGGGCACCTACTCCAGTCTGGCCGGCCTGGTCCTCACCCCGCTGCTGGCCGCCTGGCTGCTGGGCTCGCACACCGCGCTGTCCGCGGACGGCCTGCTGCGGATCGGCGGGCAGTTGCTGGCACCTTTCCTGGCCGGGCAGTTGCTGCGCCCGCGGATCGGCAGATCCCTCACCCGGCACAAACGGCTGCTCACTCCGGTGGACCGGGGCTCGATCCTGCTCGTCGTCTACACCGCGTTCAGCGCGGCGATGGCCCAGGGCATCTGGAGCCTTGCCACGCCCGCCGCCCTGCTCGGGCTGCTGGCCGTGCTGCTCGCGCTCCTCGCCGCCGCCCTGGCCTTCGCCCACCTCGGTTCACGTCTGCTGGGGCTCGACCGGGCGTCCGGAATCGCGGCCGTCCTCTGCGGCTCCCAGAAGAGCCTGGCGAACGGTCTGCCGATGGCCACCGTGCTGTTCGGACCGCAGGCCGGCCTGCTGGTGCTGCCGCTGATGGCATACCACCAGCTTCAGCTGGCGGCCGGCACTCTGCTCGCAAGCCGCTGGTCCAGGGCTCCCGACGAGGCGGGGCCGGACAGGGCCGTTCCCGGGTTGCCGCCCGAAGCCGACCCGGCCGCGCCCGGGCCACCGGCGACGCCCGCCGACCAGCGGGCCCGGGTCAGCCACCCGGGCGTGCGGCAAGCTCCCGGGTGATTCCGCGGCGAAGACGAGCCGAGGCCCCGGGCAGCGACCCCAGCCCCCTGGCCCGGTCCCCCGGCAGGTCGGGGCGCCGGGCCAGGGCCAGTACCGCCGCGAAGGGACGGTGACCGGCAGCGAGTTGCCGGGTGACGGCGTCGTACACGCGGTCCAGGGCCTCGCCCACGGTCGCGGGGTGTTCGGCGAGCAGCAGAAGCAGCCGGTTGTCGTTCCACGGGGTGTGCCGGCGATCGGCCAGTCCGGCGAGGACATCTCCCGGGGTGGCCGGGTTCGCCGCGATCGCGTGCCAGACGAACGGGTACCCACAACGGGCGAGTTCGCGCAGCACCACGGGGTTGGCCGTGCGTTCGGCGAGGCGGCGGTAGTCCCCGCCGTCGTGCAGGTGGTCGAGAGCTTCGAGATCATCCATACCGGCGGGCCACCGTAGCAACTCCGCCCGCCGGTGCCCACCCCGGAGGGCGGAGAACTGGTCGGCCCCCTCACCAGGGGCGGGCACCAGGGGGCGGGTCAGGGCCGGGCGGGCGGCGCCGAGAGCGCGGTGTCGGGCAGGGTGGGCAGCGGGAAGAGGGGCGGTGGCGTCCAGGTGGAACCGGCAGGCGCGAACGGGCCCTGCCGCCGCCGCAGCAGGCCGAGGGCGCGGTCGCGGGCCTGGTCCACCAGTCGGTGGTGCGCGTCGTCGATCAGCCCGAGCCGCCTCGCCTGCGCATACTCGTCCTCGTCCTTCCAGGCGTGCGTGGAGAGGTCGGGGGCGGCCACCAGGTCCAGAAAGAGATCGAAGGTGTCGATGCCGATGGCGGTCCGCCGGTGGGGCAGTTCGAAGTTGACGTACCAGCGGAGCGGCCGGCCCTGCTCGTCGAGGAAGCGGTGCACGCTGAAGTACTCGCCGGCTGTGTAGCAGCTGAGCACGGTGGTGTCGCGCCAGACCCAGCGACCGAGTTCCCAGCGGCCGGCGGCGAGATCGGCGATCCCCTGTTTGCGCACCGCCTCGTCACCGGTGCGCAGCGAGGTGATCCAGGTGGTCGGCGCGAGGCTCTCGATGCCCGGCCAGGCGGCGAGGGCGAGGGTGTCGCCGGTGTCGGCGAGGGTGCGCAGCGGCATCGCCGTCCACACCTTGCCGTGCATGATGTCCCGCCGGACGGCGGTGGCACCCGGCTCGAAGGGTTTCTCGGAGTTGGCCGTCATATCGGCAGTCTGGCAGCGCCTGGGCGCCGCGGGGCCGGCCCCGTCGGCGCATCAGTCGATCGGAGGGCCGCTCGGCGGTGGGGTTGACGTCTCCCTCGGCGGTGGTATGTCCCCGGGTCGGGGTGTGACGCGCGGTCGTCCGGGTGCGTCCGTTGCCCGCCGCTGCCCGTCCGCGCGCCGCCCGGGGGTGCGAGCGGCGGGCGGCGGGCGTTTCCCGGTCAGCGAACGTAATAGGGACGGTTGTGGGCGGCGACCGGCGCGGACTGGTAGGTCCACACCCCGGCGGCCGGGGCGTCGGCGATGAGCCGGGCGAGGTCGCGGGCGGCCTCCTCCGCCGGGTTGCCGAGGGCGAGGCGGACCCGCTCGGCGGTGCGGTCGTCGAGGGCGTAGTAGCGGTAGGGCTGGTGGACGTTGAGCGGGCCGGCCAGCAGGGTGCCCTCCTCGTCGGTGCCGTAGCCGGTGATCGGCGTGTTGCTGACCGGTTCGGGGGTCAGGCCCACCAGGTCCGCCTCGACGGCGAACAGTTCCTCGTCGTGGCGCCGCAGGCCGTCCGGCCCGAGCGAGGCCCGACGGCAGGAGACCGACCAGCGCTCGCGGACGGACGGCGCGTTGAGCGAGGGCATCACCGTCTCGAACCAGCCGGGGTACTTGGGCTCGGCGTACAGCCTGGTGCCCGCGTCGATGGCGAGCGGGTTGTCGCACAGGACGTGCAGCCGGGCGATGCCCAGCAGTTTGGTCTGGTCGTACCCCCGGGCGTACTGGCCGTAGTTGAGCACGGGCACCCGGTCGCCGCTGAACAGCGGGTGGGCGATGACGTTGATCTCCACCTCCTGGGTGATCCCGCCGCCGCCCGGGTAGTGCGCGAAGTAGAGCTGGTAGTTGAGCGAGACGCAGGCCATGCCGTCGAACTCGGCGGCGGCCAGCCCGGGGTGCCGCTTGCCGAGCAGTTCGCGCACCGGCTCGGGCTCGACCAGGTAGTCGACGCCGATGTTGTGCAGGGCACCGTAGTGGAAGGGCAGATGGTAGGGCTCCGGCACGGGCGGGAGCGGAAGGCCGACGGTCATGAGGACTCCCGAATGGTTTCGGCGGGCGGGGTGGACGGAGCGGGCAGGGGGGACGGCGCCGGCCCGGAGACGGACGCGGAGACGGAGGCGGAGACAGGCCCCGGCGGCCGGGTGGCGGGAAGGGTCACCGGGCGGCGCAGCGCCAGCAGGTCGCGGTGGATCCGGTCGGCGCTGCGCAGCGCGAGCGCCGCCATGGTGAGTGACGGGTTGGAGGTGCCGAGCGAGGGCATGGAACCGCAGCCGACGGCATACAGGTTGGGGTGGTCCCAGCACCGCTGCCACTGGTCGACGACGGAGTTCACGGGCGAGTCGCCCATGACATGGGTGCCGCCCGCGTGGCCCGCGCCCCGGTAGGCGTAGGGGCGGCCCTCGAACTCCAGCCGGCCCGGCCACTGCGGGCCCGCTTCGTAGCGGGTGTGGTCCTCGGCGCCGAGGAGGGCGAACAGCTGGTCGGAGACGGCCCGGGCGGAGGCCATCCCCCGCCGTACGTACGCGGAGAGGTCGTAGTCGAGCACCGGGCGCGGAAGGCCGAGGCCGTCCCGCAGCGACGGGTCGAGGGTGACCCGGTTGGCCGGGTCGGCGGGCTGTTCCAGTTCGAACTGGAGCGAGAACTGTCGGCCGAGCCGGTCGCCCAGCCGGTCGCGGAGCTCCTTGCCGCGCAGTCCCGCGCCCAGCAGCGCCGTGACCTCCGTCTGCGGCGGTCCGGCGGCCCAGGACCAGCCCCAGTTGCCGATCTCGATCCGGAACGGCGCGCGGAGCAGGCGGGGCGCTCCGAAGCGGAAGGCCTCCAGCCCGCTGGTCGAACCCGGCCCGCGGTACGGGCCGACGGGCCGGGGCATCAGGCCCCAGGTGAGCAGCACCGGGTGGTCCATCAGATTGCGGCCGACCTGGTCGCTGCGGTTGGCCAGGCCGGAGAGCAGGAGCAGCTTGGCGCTCTCGATCGCGTGGGCGGCGAGCACGACCAGCTCCGCCTCCACCCGGTGGGCGGCACCGCCGGACAGGTACTCGACGCCGGTGACCCGGCCGGTGCCGTCGGCCAGCACCCGGCTGACCACCGCCTCGGTGCGCAGCCGGACGGTGGGCGCCCAGCGGGCCTGGGTGCGCAGCGGGGTGTACTTGGCGTCGGTCGGGCAGACGGGGACACAGCTGGCGCTGCCCGCACAGGGGCTGCCGAGCGGGCGGCCCGGGCGCCCGGGCTCGGTGGGCAGACCGTTGCGGGCGTGCGGGGTGGCCGTGACGGTGAGCGTGGCGGGGTCGGCCACGGCGGGGTCGCGGACGGTGCGGCCGTCGAGGGCGTCGGCGAGGCGGCGGTCGAGGTAGCTCGGCGCGATGGCGCGCATCGGGAAGGCGTAGTCGTCGGGGATGGGCAGTCCGACGGCCTCGCGCTGCTGGTCGGCGTCGGCGGCGACGCCGAGCTCCCGTTCGGCCCGGCGGTAGTACGGTTCGAGGTCGCGGTAGGTGATCGGCCAGTTGCGGCCGTGCCCGAGGTCGGCGGTGCGCAGGTCCTCGGGATGCATGCGCGGTGCGAGTCCGGTCCAGAGCAGGCCGGTGCCGCCGTTGGCCCGCAGGTACCCGCTGGCGTAGGGCAGCGGTCCGCGCTGGACGAGGTAGCCGGTGGCGGTGAAGCCGCCGTCCGGGAGCCCGGTGAGGTCGCCGACGTCGGGGGACGGGGCGTCCGCGCTGTGCGGGTACGGGGAGGTGGGTGTGCCGCCAGCCGTGGCGCGGTACGCCGTCGCGGTGGCGGCGGCGCTGTCGGCGGGTCGGCCGGCCTCCAGCACGAGGACCCGCCAGCCCTGCGCGCCGAGGCGTTGGGCGACGAGCGATCCGGCGAAGCCCGCGCCGACCACGATGGCGTCCCAGCGCGCGCTCACCGGTCGCCACCACCGCGCGGGGCCTCGGCCCAGCTGCCGTAGCCGGGTGCGGCGGCGCCGGGCGGGGTGCCGTGGAAGGTGCGCCACATCAGGCCCTCGTCGTGGGCGCGGGCCGAGGACGGTGCCTCGTTGGGCCAGGCTCCGACGTACCAGAGGTGGATGAGGGCGTGCTCGTCGCGGACTCGGTGGGCCAGCGTGGTGCGGTGGTGTTCATGGGCCATGCCGGTCGCCCGCAGCTCGGTCTCGTCGAAGCCGGTCAGCCCGGCGGAGATCCTGAGGAACTCGTCGAAGTCGGAGAGGTCGGTCCGGTCGGCGAGGTCCTCCGGGTCCGGGAGATCGCCCGGGCCGGCGTGGTCGGCCGGCTCGAAGAGGTCGTCGGTCGCTGGCAAAACGGGCACCCCCACAGTGATCGCTGTGTGGCCAGGACATGCCACTCCATGACTGGACGTGGCACGACGTGGCCGACCGCCGCTGCGATCCTGCCTCCCGCTTCGGTGGCGCCAGGCCCGATGTCGGGAAGTGCCCCTCCTTGGAGCTCTTTTGACCGATCCATGTCTGACCATGAACGGAATGCGATCAGCCAACCGATCGGTAGCGCCACGCCCGCGCCGCTCGGTCCCGTACCCTCCGGGTGCCCACGGCCCTGAGCCCCGGATGTCCCCCGCTCGGCCCAGCGCAGCGCGCGGTGATGCTGCCCGGCTGCGATCTTCGGAGCACGCGGTGCGCCCACCGCCGCGTCCGCGTTGTGTCGACACCTGGAGGCCCGGATGTGGCAGGCTCCCCCCGCCCCCGTCGAGAACGAGTGGCTGCCGGTGCTGGACATGCCCGCCCCGGCCCCGCAGAACCGGCTGACCGTGCTGGTGCGCGTCCTGCTGCTGATCCCGCAGTTCGTGGTGGTGTGGGTGCTGTCGGTGGTGGCGTTCTTCGTCGCCGTGGCCGGCTGGTTCGTCGCACTGGTACTGGGCCGGCTGCCCGGCTTCGCCGCGGTCTACCTCACCAACTACGTCCCGTACGAAACCCGGGTGAACGCGTATCTGCTGCTCACCGTGGACCGCTATCCGCCGTTCCGGTTCCACACCCCGGAGTATCCGGTGCGGGTGGAACTGCGGCCCGGTGAGCTGAACCGGCTCGCGGTGTTCTTCCGGCTGGTCCTGGCCGTCCCGGCGATGATCGTCCAGAGCCTGCTGTACGCCGGGTGGTGGACGGTCGCGTTCTTCGGCTGGCTGGTGGTGCTGATCATGGGCCGGATGCCGCTGCCGCTCTTCGAGGCGACGGCGGCGATCCTGCGCTACCGGATGCGGTTCATGGCGTATCTGCTGCTTGTCTCCTCCGCCTACCCCAAGCGGCTCTTCGGCGACGAGCCGGGCTCGGTACCGGGCGGCCCGGTGTCGGCGACCCGGCCGCTGGTGCTGAGCGGCGGCGGGCGCGGGCTGCTGGTGGCGTTCCTCCTGATCGGGCTGATCTCCTGGGCCACCGGCTCGATCACCACCGCCGTCACCTCGGACGAGGACGACAGTCACGACATCGAGCAGGTCACCGGGCCGCTCGTGCCCGGTGCGGCCGGCACCGCACGGTAACGGCCCCGGGATCACACCTCCGGCGGACCGGCCGGCCCCGACCATCCCGTCGGGTCCGGCCGGTCCGCCGGTCCGTCTTGCGATCCGTCCGGCGCCCTCTCCGGCGTTCCGGCCCGCGATCCGTCCGGAGGCCTAGAAGTCTCCTGAAGATCTTGTTGGTGGAGGGGTGTCCCGGGTGAAGGTGCCCCTCCATCGTTATGTGGCGGCGGGGGCGAGGGTCCAGGTGTGGCCGGCGGGGCAGGTCACCTCGCCTTTGGCGGTGTCGGCGTGGAAGTCGTCGGCGGTGAAGCCGCCGGGGACGGCGGGTCGCGGTGGTGGCGGTTTGATGATCAGGGTGCGGCCGTCGGTTTCGAGGGTTTCGCGCAGGTCGCCGGTGCCGTAGGCGGTGTCGCCGAGGACGGTCAGGTCCCCGGTCCCGTCGGCGAGGAGAGTCCGGGCGACGGCGGCCTCGTGGTTCTCGGCGCCGGTGCCGGCGGTGAGCTCGACCTCGGTGAGCAGGCCGGTCTCGGGTTCGAAGGCGCCGTGGGCGCGGAAGTCGTCCTGGTAGCGGGTTCGGTTCTTGTGGGTGTGGCGGGCCTCGGGATCGACGGTGGAGACCACCCGGTCGTGGACGGTGCCGCGGGCGGTGCGCCAGCGTCCGTCGCGCCTGTCGGAGCCGTCGGTGATCTCCATGTCCTGGCCGGCGACCAGGGCCAGCAGCCCGACCGCGTCCGCGGCCTTCTCGTCCAGCTGCCGTTCGGGCAGGCGGCCGAGCAGGTTGAGCGCGTCACGGACCAGGGCGTCGACCAGGTCGGCGCGGGCCTGCTCGTCGTTCCAGGCGATGCGGGGCTTGCCCGGGTCGGTGTAGAGGTAGCGCATCGGTTCGCCACTGCCCTGGTAGGAGGTGCCGTCGAGGTAGAGCGCTGCGGCGGCCCGGGCGAGTTCGTTGGCCCGGTGTTCGACGGCGGCGAGGAAGTCGGCCGGCGCGCCGGCGGTGACGTGCTCCGGGTTGGGGAGGTACTCCCAGCTCCAGGTCATCCGGTCACCGCCGGCTAGGCGGCGCGGTAGAGCTCGGCGATGGTGGTGGCGTGGTTGGCGAGGTAGTTCGCCCGGTGGTAGGCCTACGCGGTGGCCGGGTGCCGTTCGATCTCGACAACGGTGGCCCAGTGGTCGACGAACGAGCGGATCGGCTGGACGCTGCCCGTGGTGATGGCTTCGGCCATGGCCTTGGTCTGCCCGTCGATCATCTCCGGGAGGCGGTCCGCGGCGACCACGGCCAGGGCGGCCTTGAGAGCGGCCGGGTTCTGCTCGGGCCTGGGAATAAGCTCGACTCCGTCGTGCGCGGGCTGACTCATGGCGGCGCTCCTCTCGTTGGGTGTGAGGCTACTCGGCATCGGCCGGGCGGTCGGCGTCCTCACGCGGCACCGCGCACGGCGCCGGGCTGCGACTGGCGAGCGGTGCGCAGCGGGACGGCATGGCCGCGGGCGACGGCCTGGGCGGCACGGTGGCGTGCAAGAAGGTCGCGGGCTCGGGCGGCTTCGGCCAGGGCCTGCTCGTCCTCGACCGTGGGGCGGTGGTCGCGCTCGGTCCCCGTTGGGGCGGGCGGCGCGCAGGGCGGTGCGGGCGAGGTCGGCGCCGCCGGGCTCCTGGGTGGTGCTGGTCATGCGGTGAACCTCCTGACGGGGATGTGGGCGTGCCCGGCGGCGTCGGCGATCTGCGCGTCCAGGGCCCGGTTGTCGGTGAAGGCGAGGACCAGGTCGGCGTCGGTGAGGAGCCGGGCGACCAGGTCGTCGTCGGTGAGTGGCGGGTGGCGGTGGTCGGGGGCGGCGTCGAGGCATTTTCAGGGCCCGTCGCGGTCGACCGGTTCGTTGGGCTGGCCGTTGGCCTGGGCCCAGCGGCGGGCCAGGTCGCCGACTGAGCCTTCCCCCGGGAGGTGGACACCGGGGTTTCATGCGGCGAGGGTGATCCTACGGGACGCCGCTGCCTGCTGTTCGAACTGGACCGGGCTGAGGTAGCCGAGCGTGGAGTGGCGACGGCGGAGGCTGTGGAAGGAGACCCAGCGGAACACCTCCAGCCTCGCCTGATGCCGGCTGGCCCATCGGGCCCCGTGCATCAACTCCCGCTTCAGCGAGGCGAAGAAGCTCTCCGCCGCGACGTTGTCGTAGCTGGAGCCGACCTTCCCCATGCTCCGCCGGATCCCGTGGCACCGGCAGAGTCCCGCGAACTCGGCCGAGCCGTATTGAAAGCCTCCGTCCGAGTGGAAGATCACGCCGTCGACCAGGCCGCCGCAGGTCGCCACCGCGGCCTTCAGGGCGTCAGCGACCAGCCGAATGCGCATGTGGTCGGCCATCGACCAGCCCACGAGCCGGCGCGAGTGCAGGTCGATGACGGTGGCCAGGTACATCCACGAGCCGCCGACCGGTAGATATGTGATGTCGCCGACCCACCGGACATCGGGCCCGCCCGCGGTGAAGTCCCGTCCGACCAGGTCCGGCGCCGGCGGCACGCTCCTGTCCTGGACGGTGGTTCGGCAGCGTTTGCGCAGGTGACGGCCGATGATGCCGTGCTCACGCATCAGGCGGGCTATCCGCTTGCGGTTGACCACCCGACCTTGGGCCCGCAGTTCCGCGTGCACCCTCGGAACCCCGTAGGCGCCCCGCGTCTCCCGGTGGACCTCGCGGATCTCGCCCACCAGCGCGGCCTCCGCCGCCGCCCGGTCGGCACGCGCCCGAGCACCGGCCCGCCAGGCGCAGTAACCGGATCGGGCGACGCCCAGGATCTCGCACAACCGCTGGACACCGAACTCGGCGGCGTGGGCGGAGATGAAGTCCCAGCGGCGGGCCCTCACTTCATCTCCCGTGCGAAATACGCGGCTGCCCGGCGCAGGATCTCCTTCTCGACCTGCCACTCGCGCTCGGCCGTGCGAAGCCGCGCGAGCTCGGCCCGCTCCTCGGCGTTCAGCATCTGCCCGGCCGACGCCGGCTCGGCATCGGCAGCGCGCACCCAGTTCCGCAGGGTCTCATGGTTGACCCCGATCTCCTTCGCCACCGCCGCGAACGTGCGCCGACCCTCCGAGGCCCGGTACAACGCGACGGCATCACGGCGGAACTCGTCCGAGTACTTCGACGGACGTCCCGTCTGGACTTCCCTTCCTGGATCTACAAGATCCAAGTGTCAGGGTGTCCACGTCGCGGGGCAAAGCTCAGTAGCTGGGCAGGACGACCTCTGGGACATCGGCCGGCACCTCCTCCACGGCCTCGATCCACTCTTCCTGGGAGCCCTTGAAGGCGATCCGCGGGTTGATCCGGTGCAGCCCGTTGGAGATCCGCCACAGCAGGCCGAGCTCGGCGAGCCGGTTGAGCGCCGGCGAGATGTTGCTCTTGCTGGTTCCCAGCCGCTCCGCGATGTCGTCAAGGGTGAGGGTGACGAAGCCGCCGTCGGTCATCTCCCCCAGCACGGTGTGCCACACGTCGTACTGCAGGGTGGTGAGCCGGCACAGCGGCAGGGCTCGGGAGAGGTCCTGCGCGGTGAACACGCTGCCCTCGGCGGTCAGGAAGGTCTCCGTGCCCGGTTCCTGGTCGGCGGCCATCACATCGACTCCAGCTTCGGTCGGCGGGTGCGGCGGGGCGGGCGCACCGCGCCACGGGGCCTCCCGCGGAGCAGAGTTGAGGTTCTACCACAGCGAACCGCATGTGGTCTGTACCAATTCGGTACGAGGCCGCATCATGCCTGACGGTTCGACAGTTCGGTCGGACGGCGGGCCGTCTGTGTCCGTCCGGGCCGATTCTCTGCCCGGACGGACGCCCGGCGACCGGGCCGCGGACAGCCCCGCCCCCGATCCGGCCGGGGCTGTCCGCAGGGGTCAGGTCAGCTCGGGGCGCTCATGCAGAGGTTCCACTGGGTGGTGGCGAAGGCCACGCCGCCGGACCAGTAGTTGACGTTCCATGCCGCCTCGCACTGCTCGTACTGCGAGTGCGAGACCACGTGGGAGTACGGCGGAGGCGCCGGCGTGCCGCCCTAGTCGGCGTTCGCCGGGGCGGCGGCGGCCATGGCCAGCAGCGGGGCCAGCACGGCCACGGCGGCGGCCGCGGTGGCCGGTCGACGGATTCGCATGGTGGTGGACTCTCCTTCGAAGGTGGCCGACGCGTCCCGGAGCCGTCGGCGGATCACGGGAAGGCCGGCTCGGTCGGGACGAGGACGGGCTCGGACGGGACGAAGTTCACGTCACCGGGGAAGAAGATCTGGGCGCCGCGCACGAGGGCGGCCGGCGCGCTGAGACAGACCTTCAGCTGGGTCAGCGCGAACGGCATGCCGCCGACCCAGTAGTTGACGTTGTACGAAGCCATGCACTGGTCGCGCCGGGTGAGCTGCAGCATCGAGGGGTTCGGGGGAAGGACGTCGAACCCGGGGGCGGGCGCCTGCGCGACGTTGATGGGCCCCGGCTGGGTGGCGGGTCCCTGCGCGGCGTGAGCGGTTCCGGCGGCCAGGGCCAGCAGCGGGGCCAGCACGGCGGCGGTGGCCGCCGCGGCGACCGGTCGGCGAAGACTCATGGGAAGAACCCTCCTCGGGGGGAACGGAATCGCCGGCGCGCGGCACCTGCCTTCGGTGGCCGACGCCGTGGTCCGAATCCTCGCCGCAGTGGCCGGTGCGGCAACATCCCATGTTTCTGGTCCGTTTCCCGGCGCGACGCGCCGGGAAACGGGGCCTCGGTGATCCGCAGTCATTTGACTGATGCCGCCGCCCGCCCCGCCCGGACAATCTCGTGCTGCGGCGGGCCGGACCGGGCCCGCCGCGCACGAGCACTGTCCCCGCCTGGAAAGCGAGTTCCACCGTGGCCCTGAAGTCCTTCAAGCCGGCGACCGCCATCGCGGGCGCGCTCGCCGGGGCGGCGCTGTTCCTCACGGCGGCGCCGGCGTCCGCCGCGGACCCGCCCTACGACGGCTGCCCGGCCTGGGCGCTCTGCCTCTACCAGGACGGCGGCGGCGCGGGGTCGAAGGCGATCGTCGTCCCGCCGGCGGCCGGCGGCAACGGCGAGATCGTGCGCCTCACCAAGGTCCACTTCCTGAACGGGGCCCTGGCCAACGACCAGGTGTCGTCCTGGCTGACCAACTCCCAGTGCCAGGTGGAGTTCTGGGACGACCCCTACGGCGAGCTGCACCCGTCCCAGCTCGACTTCACCCCGACCTGGAACTGGGGTGCGAAGGGCGACTACGGCTTCAACACCCCGACCACCACCTCAACGACCGCCTGTCGGCCGTGCGCTTCTGGTGCCCGTAGCACCCGCCCGCGTCCCGACGCCCCCGGCCCCCGCCCCCGCGAGGCGCCGGGGGCGTTCCCGTGCGCCCTCCCGGTGCGCCCTCCCCGGCCCGGGAGCACCACGACGACACCGAAACGAGATCCCATGAAACGCCTACGCCCGGCGGCCGCGCTGCTCGCCGGCCTGCTGCTCCCGCTCGCCCTCCCCGCGCCCTCCACCGCCGCCCTCCCCGCGCTCTCCACCGCCGCCCCCGCCGCGGACGCCCCGGCCGCCGCCGTGACGGCCGGTCCCGGCGCGGAAAAGCCGGACCTGACCTCCGCCAACCGCACGAGCCCGCCCGCCGGCATGCCCGACTGGTCGCGCGTGGGATTCCGCGGCGGCCGACCGCTGCCCGGTGGCGGCGACCTGACCGGAAACGCCGCCTGCCGCATCACCCCGGACCGGCTCGCCTCGCAGTACGGCGTGCGGGCGGACGACGGCGCCGACGACACCACCGGCCTGCAGAAGGCCGTCGACGACATCAAGGCCGCCTGCTCGCCGGACGCCAACTTCGACAGCCTCTCGCTGATCTCCCTCCCGGCCGGCCGGATCGACGTCTCCCGGCAGATCTACGTCGACGCCGACTACCTCGTCCTGCGCGGCCAGGGTTCGGGCACCGGCGGCACCCGGCTGGTGTTCCGCCCCGACGCCGACACCCGCTACGACACCCTGGTCAACGGCCGCTGGGACCAGGACAGCCTGAAGGCCGGCAGCGACGTCGGCACCGGCGGCTGGATCCGGCCCGGGCGCGGCATGTTCCGCGTCCAGACCCGGGACATCGCCGAGCGCTACCAGGACGACTGGGCGGCCGCCCCCGCCAACCGCAAGGACATCTTCGAGCGCAGCGTCAACCAGCACTGGGCCTCCGGCATCAAGGTCGCCGCCAAGGCGGCCGACGGCCGGATCGTGCTGGCCGTCGACGTGAGCAACTGGCTCCGCCCCGACGCCCCCACCAGCGATGACCGGCTCTTCTGTCACGTCCACGGACGCGGCGACCGCAAAACGGACGAGCTCGTTCCCGGCTGGCCGTACTCCTTCGTCGCCGCCCTGGAGACAGGCCGCACCTCCTGGGTCGCGCTGCTGGACGCCGTGCGCCTCGGGCCGGCCGACGACGCAACCGCCGTCACCGCCGCCCAACTGCGCGATGTCGTCGAGCGGTTGAAACAGGCCGAACAGTGGCAGCCGGGCGACCCGGAGATCCTGATCATGACGGACTCGGGCTACGACGTCGCCTACCTCTCCCACGCTCTCGTGGACCTTCCGATCATGCTGGTCGGGCGCCAGCGCTCGGACCGCGTCATGCTCCGCGACGCGGGCCCCGCACGCTCCACCCCGAAAGGCGGGCACCCACGTCGGCACGGTGGCGTCCTCACCTTCACGAAGCCCGAGAGCACGAAGCCCGAGAGCTGGCATCGGCCCGAGGTCACCACTGTCACAGACACCACCCGCTACGGCACCGCGGAGGCAATCGCGTAGGACCGGATGCACCCCAGGCTCACCCACCGCGGCCCCTGGCTGAACAACACCGAGGAGGAACTGCCCATCTTGCACGGTACGTTGGTGCGGTTGAAGGTCGAGCGCCTGCCGGGCGACCGGGACCCGAAACCGGTCTGGCTGTGGTGCTCGGCCACCGCTGCCACCGGCGCCGACGTGGACTGCTGGTGGCAGTCGTTCCTGCGCAGATTCGACCTGGAACACACCTTCCGCCTGATGAAGCAGAGGCTCGGCTGGACCGCCCCGAAGATCCGCCACGCCGACAGCGCCGACCTGTGGACCTGGCTCATCATCGCCGCCCACACCCAACTCCGCCCTGCCCGGCCGCTGGCCGAGGACCTCCGCCACCCCTGGGAGCGGCCCGCCGAGCCCCGCCGCCTCACCCCCGCCCGGGTGCGGCGGGGGTTTCGCAACATCCGCCCGACCACCGCTCGCCCAGCAGCGGCACCGAAACCGTCCCGGCCAGGCCCGGGACGGCCTCCCGGCTCGAAGAACAAGCAACGGGCCGCACGTCACGACGTCGAAAAGACGGTCAAACGCGCCGAGTCGATCAAGGAACACCAAGCCCGACGAGGATGAATTCCAAGCCGAGGCCGCGCCCCTCCCGGGCCCCTGCTTCCCGCCCTCGTCGAGCGTGTGCTTGACGAGGGCGTTCGCGTGCCCGTGGCCGATCCCGTGCTCCGCCTTCAGCCAGGCGACCAGCTCCATGTGCCGGGTCAGCGGGGAGGAGCGGATCAGCTCCTTCCAGTGCGCGACCGGCTGCCCGTACTTCTGCTCGATGGACGGGAAGTAGCTGGCGGGACCCTTGGCGGCGGGGGTGGCGGTCATGGTGGGGCTCTCCTTCGTTCGTTGTTCACAGGACCGGACGCGGCGCGGAAACTCATCGGCCGCCGAATGTGATCCCGGTCACAATTCAGAGCCCCGGGGGTCGGCCCGGATGGGGGTGCGAATCGGCCAGTCCGTCCGGTTCGCCGGCCTGCGCGGCAGCGGGCGGACCTCCCGGCCCGCGGTGCGGCGGAGTGGCTGGAAATCGTGTGTCATATGAACTGTGACATTGTTCTGACCCGCGGTCGGTGACAGGATCCACGCCAATCTCCTTCCTTCAGCCCGATCCCACGTCGGGCTGCCCCCACTCGACGAAGGATTCGGCGTGCTCCTGCGCACCAGACTCTCCATGCTCGCGGCAGGCGTCGTCGCCTGTTGCGCCACGGCCACCGCCGTGCTGCCGGCCCAGGCCTTCGCGGCACCCCCTGCCGCCGTCGCCGGGCCGGCCCCCGCCGCCTCCGCAGGCCCGGCCGGCCTGACGGCCCCGGCCGCCACGACGGGGTCCGAGGCCCCCGCCGCGCCCACCGCCCCGCTGCCCCCGGCGCTGATCGGCGCGACGCGCCTGGACGAACCGGCCGCCGCGGCCGGGGCGGGCGCCCCCGCCCTGTCCAAGTCCCTCGCCGCACAGAGCTGCACCCCGGCCGACTTCGCGGCCCGCACCGGTGCCGAGCTGGTCACGTTCGTCAAGAACTCGACCACGGACTGCATCAAGTCGCTGTACACCAGCGGCAGCGCCGACCCGGGCATCTTCCGGCAGGCCCGGATGCTGTCCGTCGCGGACGCCCTCAAGAGCCTGGCGGCCGGCTACACCGGCGACAACTCGACCGGTATCGCGCAGCTGGTGAAGTACCTGCAGGTGGGCTACTACATCCAGTTCTACTACCCGGATGCGGCCGGCCCGTACACCGGCGAGCTCGCCACCGCCGTCAGCTCCGCCCTGGACACGCTCTTCGCCGGCACCCGCTGGCGCGACGTCACCGAGGACAACGGCCGCATCCTCAAGGAGGTGGTGTGGCTCACCGACAGCGCCAACCTCCAGGCCCGTTACGCGGGCGTCTACAAGCGGATACTGGACGGGTACGACAACTCGTACAACGCGTTCCCGCAGATGATCAGCGCGGTCAACTCCGTGCTGTTCTACCCGCTCTGGGGCGGCTACCGGAACGCGGACTTCGTCCGGTCGCTGGCGGCCGATCCGGCCCTGATCACCTCGCTCGCCGACTTCGCGGTCAACCACCGGGACCTGCTCAACGGTCCCAACGCCGTCCTCGACACCAACGCGGGCAACGACCTGGCCCGGTTCGCCGGTGCGAGCCCCACCGCCGAGGCCGTGGCCAAGCCGCTGGTGAAGAAGGTGCTGGACTCCGCGCCGCTCCTCACGCCCTACGCGCCGCTGTACGTGTACACGGCCGTCCAGGCGGCCTACTACAACAACGGCCAGTGCTCCTACTACGGCATCTGCGACCTGCGCGCCAAGCTCACCTCCGTGGTGCTGCCGAACCAGCTGGTCTGCGACAACCGCACCCTCCAGGCCCAGGCCCTGTCGGCCGCCGAACTGGCCACCGTGTGCGAGAGCCTGCGCAAGCAGGACGGGTACTTCCAGAGCGTGGTCAAGCACAACGGGCCCATCCCGAACCAGTACGCCAAGACCGTCACCTTCGGGATCTTCGCCAACAAGACCGACTACACCACCTACTCGTGGGCGATCTTCGGCAACGGCACCGACAACGGCGGCCAGACCGTCATGGACGCGACCGACCCGAAAAAGCAGGCCGTGACCGTGATGTACCAGAAGGCCTGGAACGTCAACGACCCCGCGCGGGTGTGGAACCTCAACCACGAGTACACCCACTACCTCGACAGCATCTACGACATGAAGGGCAACTACGACCTCCAGATGTCCGTCCCGGACCTCTGGTGGGTCGAGGGCATCGCCGAGTACGTCTCGCACACCTACCGCGGCGCCACCGACACCGACGCCATGGCCCAGGCGGCCAAGCACACCTACAAGCTCAGCACCCTCTTCCAGAGCACCTACGGCAACTCGGACTCGACCCGCACCTACCCGTGGGGCTACCTGGCCGTCCGGTACATGCTGGAGAAGCACCCGGCCGACGTCCAGGCCATGCTGGCGCGGTTCCGCGCCGGTGACTACCCCGGCGGCTACGCGGTCTACAACAACGTCGGCACCTCGTACGACGCCGACTTCGACGCCTGGCTCGACGCCTGCGCCGCCGGCGCCTGCTACGCCGCCGGCCCGAACGCCCTGTTCGACACCACGGTGAACGGCGCGACCGTCAGCGTCAGCGAGCGGTCCGTGCAGACCGGCCCGGGCCGGATCACCTCCTGGCGCTGGAACTTCGGCGACGGCACCTACTCGGACGAGCGCAACCCGAGCCACACCTACGCGCAGGCCGGCAGCTACACCGTCGCCCTGACCGCCACCGACGACACCGGCCAGGCCGGCACCACCGCGGCCACGGTCACCGTGACCTCCGGCGGCCCTGTCACCCTGCCGAACTGCACCGAGCCGCGCAACGACGCGATGGGCAAGAACTGCTCGCGCAGCGGCCGCGCCGCGACCGCCGGCAACTCCGACTACCTGTACCTCTACCTGCCGGCCGGCACCACCACGCTGAAGGTCACCACCTCCGGCGGCACCGGTACCGCGCACCTCTACTACAACGCCGACACCTGGGCCTCGCCGAAGGCCTTCACCGCCTCCTCCACCGGCAGCGGCACCACCCAGTCCCTCACCGTCACCAACCCGACGGCCGGCTACCGCTACCTCAGCCTGTACGCCGTCACCGACTTCAGCGGCGTCACGGTCAGCACCCAGTACTGACCGCCCGACCAGCACTACTGGCGCCCGGCCGGGACTCCCCGGCCGGGCGCTCCGCACGCCCGGAACCGCCGGTCACGCCCTAGCATCGGCGGATGACCGACGAGAACCGCGACTGGAAGTCCGACCGCATCGGCAGCGCACTGCGGGGCCGGAACCCCACCGTCATCCGGCGCCTGGACGCCGGGTTCGCGGTGGCCGGGGACGTGCAGTTCCTGCCCGGGTACACGATCCTGCTCACCGACCGGCCGGGGGTGCAGCGGCTCTCCGACCTGCCCCGGCCCCGCCGGATCGCCTACCTGGAGGACCTCGACCGCCTCGGCGAGGCCGTCGAGCGGGCCTGCCGGGCGGCCGACCCGGCCCACGCCC
Source organism: Kitasatospora sp. NPDC088548 (assembly GCF_044753005.1). NCBI lineage: Bacteria > Bacillati > Actinomycetota > Actinomycetes > Kitasatosporales > Streptomycetaceae > Kitasatospora > Kitasatospora sp. NPDC088548. The sequence goes on along the minus strand of NZ_JBIVMI010000006.1, from coordinate 175,950 downwards.
TCACCGCCGCCCACGACCCGATCCGGACCGCCATCGGCGCGGAGCTGGATGCGCTGAGGTAAAGGCCGGTGGTGCAGACCACTCGTTCTCGTGAATCCGCTGACCGGGGCTGGGACCGGAGGCCAACTCGAGCCTACGCTGCGGGACATGGACATCGCCATCGTGCTCTTCGACGAATTCGAGCCGCTCGACGCGATCGGCCCCTACCAGGTGCTCGGCTACCTGCCGGGGGCCGCCGTGCGGTTCGTGGCGGCAGGGGAGACGGGGCCGGTGGCCGACAGCATCGGGGGGATGCGGCTGGACGTGCCCGCCCGGTACACGGACGTCGAGGCGTGCGACGTGCTGCTCGTCCCGGGCGGGCACGGCACCCGGCCGCTGATGGACGACCAGGCGTTCCTCGACTGGCTGCGCCGGACGTACGCGACCACCCGGTTCACCGCCTCCGTGTGCACCGGCGCGCTGCTGCTCGGGGCCGCCGGCCTGCTCGACGGCCTCGCCGCCACCACGCACTGGGCGGCCGCCGGCGAGCTGGCCGGGTTCGGTGCCGCCTACACCCCCGAACGGGTGGTGCGCCGGGACCGGATCGTCACCGCGGCCGGCATCTCCGCCGGGATCGACATGGCGCTCCACCTCGCCGCCCTCCTCACCGACGAGACCACCGCCCGGGCGATCCAGCTGCACGCCGAGTACGACCCCCGGCCGCCCTTCGACAGCGGCTCCTGGGCGAAGGCCTCGCCCGCCGTGCGGGAGCGGATCAAGGAGCTCGGGTAACCGCCGGCGGCCCCGGGCCGCTACGTGTGCAGGAAGGACTCCAGGGCGGCGGCCAGGGCGACCGGCGTCTCGTGCATCGGGTAGTGGCCGGAGGCGGGCAGCTGTTCCACCTCGGCGTTGGGGTAGTGGACGAGGAAGGTGCCGCGCATCGCGTCGGCGGTCAGCAGGAGGTCGTGCTCGCCCACGAACACCCGCACCGGCACGGGGTTGCCGGCGATCCGGTCCACCAGGTCGGCGGTGGTCCAGTCCCGCACGTAGCCGCCGAAGGCCTCCCGGGTGGACAGCTCCAGCGAGCTGTCCACCATCCGGTCCAGCCAGACCCGGCCGGCCCGCCGCCCGGTCACCCGGTCACCCGGTCCAGGATCTCGTACCGCTTCGCCCGGTCCTCGGCCGCGCCGTAGAACAGCGCCTCGCCCTCCGCGTCCATCGGGTACGGGCCGGCCGGGACGGGCGCCAGCCCGGCCAGCTTCCGCACCCGGTGCGGCGCCCGGGCGAGCACCTGCTGGACGGCCTTGCCGCCCATCGAGTGCCCGACCAGCGAGAACTCCGGCCAGCCGAGCTGGTCGGCCAGCGCGAGCGCGTCGTCCGCGATCTCGGCCAGCGTGTAGGCGCCGGGCACGTCCTTGCGCTCGCCGTAGCCCCGGTAGTCGAGGAACGCGTAACAGAAGGCGGAGCCGTCCAGGTAGTCCGGGAACGGGCCCCAGCCGGCGCTGGTGCCGAACCAGTCGTGCAGGACCAGCACCTTGTGGGCGCCGGTGCCGACCAAACGGTGAGGGATCGTCATGCGGGGCTTGATGCCCGTTGCGGGTGATCCCCGAACCCGGCGCACCCCCGGCAGCCCCACCTCGGCATCGACGTCCCCGATCTGGCCGCCCCCGATTCGGTCTGGGAGCCCCTCGCCCCGCTGGCACCCGTCGCCGTGGCCGGGCAGACGACCGCGGGCGAGCCGGGCGGCGCCGCCGTTTTGGGAACCCCGGCCGACGCCCTGGTGGAGACCCTCAGCCTGGCGGCCGTCGCCGAGGCGATCGAGGACACCGTCCAGCGTGGGCTCGGGGTGTCCCACGCGTGGGACACCGCCGACCTGGTCCTGCCGGTGCGCGCGGTCGTCGACCTGAAGGGCCGCGTTGCCGAGCTCACCGCCCTGGTCGCCGAGCGCCTCGCCGACGCCCACCAGGAGGCCGGCGACGCCGTGCTGTCGGCTTGGTGAAGTCGAAGTCCTCCAGCCGCTTGGGCCGCGGGAAGCGGGCCAGCCGCAGGAGCCGCTGCTGACGGCGTACGTCGCGGTCGGCGAGCTCAACCTGCAGAAGGTCGAGGAGGAACTGCTTGTAGGTGGCCTGCTCGCGGCGGGCGGTGCCGGCGAGTTCGATGAACCGCTCACGGAACGCGGGCAGCTTCAGGTCCCGGCATGCCTCGTCGATGAGCATGTCCTCCGGGCCGCCCGGCAGGGACACCCTCCTCTGCGGGATTCGGTCCTACGCTTGACCGGCATCCGCAACGAGGAGCTCCTGGAGCTGACCCACCACAGCATCACCGAATACCGGCTCCCCAGCACCGGCGAAGTCGTGCCCCTGCTGCAGGTCGCCCCGTCCAAGACCGACAGCGAACGGCTCCTGCTGGTCAGCCCGGAACTGGCGGACGTCCTTTCCACCATCGTCTGCCGCCTGCGAGGAAGAAGCCGTGCGATCCCACTGGTAGCCCCCTACGACGTCCACGAGCGGGTCTGGAACCCGCCCATGCCGCTGCTGTTCCAACGCGATATCGGCACCGAACACCGCGCTTTCACCCCGACTGCGCTGCGCAAGCTGCTGATCAACGCGCTGGCCGCCACGGGCCTGACCGATGCCGGCGGCGAACCCCTCGTCTTCTCCCCGCACGACTTCCGCAGGATCTTCGTGACCGACGCCATCATGAACGGCCTGCCACCGCACATCGCCCAAGTGCTCTGCGGACATAAGAGTCTTGATACGACGATGGGCTACAAGGCGATCAACCCCGCCGAGACCATCGAGGCCCATCGCGCCTTCATCGCCCGCCGCAGGGCAACCCGACCCAGCGAAGAGTATCGAACCCCCACCGAAGAGGAATGGGACGCATTCCTTGCGCACTTCGAGAAACGCAAGGTCTCCATCGGCACCTGCGGTCGCGCCTTTTCAAGCCCTTGTATTCATGAACACGCTTGCTTATCCGAACTAGCCCAGCTCGGCGCTGAGTTCGCCTGCGAGCGGTTCGCCACGGAAAGTAGTCGTGTCGAGTGGGGCGAACGGACTCTCTCGGGCGTGTCGTATGTTGCGCGACTTTGAACATGTGTATGAAGGCGGTGACGGGCCCAATATTGACGAGGCGGCCCCGGCGGCCGTCAGGCCACCGGGGCCGCCGTGAACACTGGTCGGCTTCACGCTCACAGTGTCGCGGGGCACTCATGCTGATGGGGCGGGGGTCCCACGACGTTGAGGATCGGGTGTTCTCCGTCCGGGATTTCGAAGACGAAGGTGACGCCGGAGGACGTGGCCTCGATGGCGCATTGGTTGCCGAAGGTGAGGGGTGTGTAGGGCTGCCAGGCGCAACCGACGCGGTCGAGAGAAGCGATCACGTCGGCGTACTTGGGTTGGCCGGGGAAACGATCCCGGCCGACCAGGCCGGCAGGGAGGCCAATGACATCACGCCAGGTCTGGAGGCAGATCAGAGCGATCTTCTGGCAGCGGCAGACACTGAGTTCAAGGTCGCCGTAAGCGAACAGGCGCGGCCATGACCGCCGCTTCCCGACGACCACTTCCCAGGGCTCACCGAGCGCCGCGGTGACCTGACCCCAAGCCGCGCCGTTCTCAACCGGCCCAAGGTGTCCCGACCGGGCGAGCTCCGCAAGGACGTCGAGTAGCTCCATGAGGCGGAGCCTGTCATCTGCGGCAATAGGCTGTCCAACGGCTTCGGGCGGGCCCGGATAGTTGCGCGGTCCTGCTATGAGAGCGCGTATGTCCGGACGGGGTCGAGGTGCAGTTCGTAGGGCCCGAAGCAGTCGGCTGCGAGCGTGGCGACCGGAGCTCCGCAAGGACAGGCTCGGTTGAGTCCTGAGTCGCCAGTCGGCCCGCAGCACCCGTAACTGTTCTCCCAGCCGGGCAGGGGTTGGAGGTCGGGCGCGTCCTCGGGGTGCGCGAGCACTGTGCCTGTGGCGCCCGCCGAGATGACGAACCCCTCCTCACGGCTGATCATGAACCCGCGGGAGTGAGCCGGCTTCGGGTTCTCCTGATCGTCCTGCACGACATAGGGAGCCCCCCAGGGCTCGGGGTCGATCGCGTAATACCCCTGCTGGAGGGTGGACGGCGCCCGACGGGTCTTCTTGTCCCGATTCTGCTCGCGGTCCGGGAGGTCGGGGATGGTAATGAGCTCGATCAGTTCCGACGTGATCGCTGTGCCGCACTTGGAACAAAGGAAGACGGTCATCTCCTTGTTGTAGTGCTCAGAGCTGCTGCTCCGCATCCTCATTTCACTGCCCGAGGTCGATGCGAGCAACGATGCGGCGGGTGTCGGGCATGCCCAAGTGGACGGTGGACGGCTGGGCTGCACGGTCGCGCATGGCCTCCAGCTTCTGGGCGGCGGCGGCCATGGTGGTCTCGATGGCGGCGACCTCGCCGAGCCAGCCCTGGTCCCTGGCCTCTTGGAGGCGGTCGACGAGGTTGGCGTGGATCTCCTGGAGGCGTGGCATCTGGGCCGGGTCCACGAGCAGTAGGGGACATCTGACACAGGCGTTTTCATGCTGGCACGGGGTCGCGTAGTCGCGGCCGCAGGTCCCCAGGGCGACCTTGCGCAGTTCGAAGTGGGCCAGGAACTCGTCCCACTCGGTGGCGGTGAGCTCGCGGTACTCCTCGCTCGGCCGCTCCGTTCTGCGGCGGGCGATGAAGGCCCGGTGATGGGAAATCACGTCCTCCGGGTAGATCGCGGCATACCCCATGGTCGTGTCCAAAGCGGTGTGGCCGCAGATCTTCGCGGCGATGTGCGGGGGCAGTCCGGAGCGGATGGCGTCGGTCACGAAGATCCTTCTGAAGTCGTGGGGGCGCCATTCGAGCGGGTCGCCGGCCACGGTGATCTGGGCGGACTGCGAGGTCGCGACCAGGCACTCGCGGATGTAGCTGCGGGTCAGCGGCCGGTCCTCGGTGCCGTACCGGCGTTGGAAGAGGAACGGCATGGGCGGGCTCCAGGTCTGCTCGAACACGTCGTAGGCCGACACCAGCGGCAGGGCGGCGTTCCCGGCCCGGACCCGGAAGATCACCGCGGTCAGCACCTCCGCCAGCTCCGGGGAGACCAGCAGCAGGCGCTCCGAATCGGTCTTGGACGGGGCGACCTGCAGCATCGGAACCACCTCGCCGGTGGTGGGCAGGGTGTAGGCGATGAAGCTGTGGTGGGTGAGTTCCAGCAGCTCCTCGATCCGGATGCCGGTGTGCCGCAGCACCTCCACCGTCGCCCAGGACCAGAACGCCGCCTCCTCCTCGTGGGTCAGATTCCGCCGCCTGCCGGTGGCCACCTCGGTGACGTAGATGCGGCGGGCCTGCCCGGACCCGCAGCGCTCGAACTCCTCCTCAGCAACGAGGAACCGTCCACCGGCCGGCGTCGCGCGAGCCGCGGTGATGCGGGCATCGGCGTCCTTGCGCTGCCGGTCGACGGCGCGAAGCAGGGCGGGCAGCAGCGGCAGCTGGGTCCTGGTCCGCTGGTCCATCCGGGACTTCACCCCGGACCTGGACTTCTTCGTCGCGCACTCGTTCGCCTTGATCGGGCACGGCGCGACCCAGGGCGCCCACCGTGCCGGATCGTCGGCGGCCCAGCGGGCGATGTCCTGGTAGAACGCTCGGATGAACACCAGCTCGCTGCGGAAGTTCACCCGCGGCCGCACCGGGTGGCCCTGGGCGTCACGGATGAAGGCCAGGCGTTCTTTCCACGCTTGCACGACCTCAGGTGTCAGTCGCAGTGACTCGATGCCGGGATGGTGGATCTCCAGGTCGCGCCAGAACAACCGGCACAGGTTGCGGGCGATGGAACGCAGCGAGACGTGGTCGAGCTCGGGTGCCCGCTCGGTGAAGTACTCGACCAGCAGGTTACGGACGGCCCGGCACTCGATGCCGTACGCGTCGACGATCTGCTCGACGCTGCGGCGGCCTTCGATGCGAAGCGCCCGCAGCCGCAGCGGTGCGCTGGCCGGGAGCACGCTGGTCTCTTTGAGTAGGGCGTAGAACAGTGGCCGGCCCGCGCTGCCCCGGAAGTGGTGTTCCTCCAGCGCGGTGGTCAGCTCGATGCAGTCGCCGACGGTGATGTCGCTGACCAGGCCGCCCTTTCGGATCACGATCCAGGTGAGCTTATTCAGGGCGTCGGACCTGGCTGTGGGTGTCGCGTGCTGGGCCAGTCGTTCGAGTCGCTGGAAGGTATCGGGGTCGCTGGCGGCTCGGGACTCGGTGAGCATCACCGTCGCACGCTGCCGCAGCAGCCATGGGTAGCTGGGGCGGATGGCCTGCCCAGCGACCAGGAGCACCAGTCCCGTGGCCAGTTCATCGCGCCAGTGGCTCTTGGGTGTGCCGCGTCCCTGCAGGGGCAGATCGGTCCACTCGAAGCCGGCGTCGTCAGCCCCGCTGGCCATCCAGCGATCCTGCCAGGTCTCTCCGGGCTGGCCTTCGAGCCAGTCCAGCAGCTTGCCCAGGCCCCGCCGCCGGGTCTTGTCTCGGGTCAGGCCCGCACTGGGGTCGGTGAACAGTCCAAGCAGCCGCTCGACCAGGCTCTCTCGGCTCTGACGGGTCTGCCACCAGCTCGCTTCGCCGACTCGCGGTTCCCACTCCAGCGCGTTTCCCACCTCATGTGGTTCGACGGGCCTGGCGACGTCGACGTTCGCGGTCGGGTTCACCGGCTCTCCCCGCCCGCGGTTGATGTGCCGAACAGTGCTGCCAGCACCTCGGGGCGGTAGCCCGGCGCCGGCGGGGCTGGCGGTTTGGCCTGCTCGGTGCGCTGCCGCTCGTGGTGGGCCAGGAGGTGGGCGACGACCTCGTCGGGAGTGGGAGCGATATAGATTTCCGTGGTGGTGATGTGGGCATGTCCCATGACCCACTGCACGTCGGCGAGGGTTAGGTTCGGATCGCGGACCATCCTCTTGGCCGCGCTGTGCCGCAGGTCGTGCAGGGTCCAGTTCGCGCCGAGTAGCTGGTTGGCTCGGGTGAAGACCATCCGGGCCGCGTCGTACTCCAGCGGGCGGAAGGGCCGTCGCAGCGTCCACCACAGTGGCTCCGACGGGTGCTTGGGGACCATGCCGCGCAGTTCTTGCTGGTAGAGCCGAAGCCACACGAATGCGTCGGCGGAGGCGGGAAGGTGCTGCAGGACCTGGCTGCCCTTGCGGACCACGCCGATCGTCTGGCCCCCGGGCGCGACCAGGCCCTGCGGGACACCCAGCAGTTCAGAGGCGCGGGCGCCGGTGGAGATGTAGAACGCGATCAGAGCCCTGTCCCGGTTGTACTTCAGCGCGGCGAACAGGTCGTTGAACGCCTGGTCAGGAATGATCCGCGGGGTCGGCTTGGGCTCCTTGGGCTGATAGGTGCCCCGGCGCGAGGGTTGCCGGAATGGCTGCATCGGGTTGTGATGCGCATTCGGGCTCCCCTCGTCGGCAGCCCCGCCCTGTGGGAACGGGTTGATCAGCGGTCGGCCGTGGGTCTCGCGGTGGTACTCGTAGAACGAGCGGATCACCGCGCGAGCGTGCCGCCTGGTCCGAGCGGCATAGTTCTCGCCGGGCGCGGCCTTCCCCGTGACCGGGTTCACCGATCCCGGGGCGGGCGCATCGGGACGGCGCTGGCGCGGCGGCTTCTTCGTGGTCTTCAGCCACAGCGCGAAGTCGCGGGCCTCGACTCGGCTCGCGAGATACCAGGGCACGTCCACGGCGCGTAAGAACCGGACCCACGCCAACAGCTCATAGGCGTAGGACCGCAGCGACGTCGGACTCGCGTCGTCGGCGAGCATGTGATGCAGGAATTCACTGACCGCAGCCACCTCGGTGCCATCAGCGTCTACGAGCCGGAACGGCCGCAGCGGGTCATCGCTCTTCTCTACGCGGCCGACCCGCGCCACCTTCAGCGCCGCCACGTCCCGGACCGTCGTGCTGTGCTCTGGCATCCATTCCTCCACGGGTCGACCTACTCGACGACACGCGATGAAACCAGATCCACCACCACACGCGCAGTCACCGCGACCCGCCAGCGGTAGCCACAACCCCCTTGTTTTCACTATGAGTTGACCTGGAAGGGAGCCCAAACTAGTTCGGTCAACGGGACGTTCGTTGCTCGCTCCTCCGGCCGGACCCGGCCCAGCGCGACCGGTTGGAGGAGATCCGCGACAACCTCCTCGCCCGCATTGCCGAGGCCGAGCGCGAGGGCTGGCTCGGAGAGGTCGAAGGACTCAAAGTCAGCCTCGCCGGCGCCGAGGATAAGCTCGCCCAGATCGACAGGCAGTCCCAGAAGACCACCATCAGCCTCGGCATGCCTACGACGAGGAGCGGGGACCTTGAGTAGCGACGCACATCGAGAAGAACCAGGCCACGATCTGAGCACGTGGACGCTCGACCAGCTCCAGACGTTTATCCATGACGCCCGCGGCCAGCAACTTGAGACGGCACGCGTCGCCGCGCAGGGACAGGCCTACAACTCCAGCCATCCCCAGGAAGCCCGTCGCCAGTGGGCGAAGCTGTCGCTGCTCGCGAACCGACGCATGCTCGACCACGCCGAGGGACACCCAGCGCGCGTGGCTCAGCAGGACTTCATGCTCCGGATTTGGGTAATCGACCGGCTGGGCCCCGACGACACGGACCCCGACTGGAGTCCTGCGGCGCTGGCGTCCGACACGCTCGACGCACTGTCCTTCACGCCCCCGCAGGCCGCCGCTCTCGCCGAGGACTGGCGCGACCTTCCCACCGGGCAGATCCGCGAGCTGCGGCGACACAAGAACCTGACGGCACATCTCGAAAGCCTGGTCGGCTACCTGGCACCAGGCCCGGTGCGGGAACGACTCGTGGCCTGGACCGCAACCCGACCGCTCCTGCCTTGACCAGCCCTCCAGCAATCAGATCGCCCCAACCGAGTTCCCAAGGCGAGGTTCAGCAAAGGCGGTCGAAGATCAGAACGGAACCGACAGACCGGAGTCGCGCAGGCGGGCCAGAGCAACGGACATGCACTGCCGAACAGTCCTCCCGTCGGCTCGCATCCCATGCGCCAACGGGCCGCCGCTGGCGGCGAACGTCCACGCTGGCGCGTTGTCGGCCAGTCTCTCGGCGTCCATCCTGATCATGGCGTTCACACCCTGCTCGCCCAGCCACTCCAAGATCAGAAGCGTCACGTCTTCGACGCCGCGTTCCTCATCGATCTTCGGCCAACGGCCTCGGTTCCCAGTCATCACCCCGACTCCATCGAGGTTCCGGAGGTGGTCCAGGGGCCCAACCGACGAGTTCAGAGAAGCCTGTGTCAGGTGCCCCATGCTCCGCCTGGACCCGGCCCAGGAACCGCGGCTGCTGGAGATCGAGACCAACACCCGCCAGCGCATCGGAGAGGCCCAGCGGATGCAGTGGCTCGGTGAGGTCGCCGGCCTGCAGGAAAGCCTGCGGCACATCGCCGACAAGAAACAGCAGGCCGAACGCCTACGTGCCCAAGCCGGGCACGGTGAAGCCGGGGTCGCATCGCTCGGATAGGCGATCACTCATCGGTGATGATCTAGGCCTTCAGCATGCGCCGTTCCTCGATGTCATCATGGCGGGTGTGAATTCCTCCGTCGCAACACCCAATGCCGACCTGGTCCATGCACGTTGGCGTGCCCGGGAGGCACCCCACGGAGACTTCATCATGTTCTCCGACGGATCTCTGTCGGTGATGAGGCTCATGCGCTTCTCCCCCGCAGATCAGCGCCATGACATGCGGGCCGAGAACTGGCAGTGGTGGGAGGTCCTCCGGGCCACCGCGTGGACCCCCAGTGACTGGATGGACGTCGATACGACGTTTGCCTCACGCACCTACGCCGGAAGCCGTGCCCTCGCAGGTGAATCATCGGACCACGGCAGTATCGGCTGGGTCGCCCTGACGCGGGACGATGACCACCACACCTTGGAATGGCTCGCGGTCTCCTGCTCGTCCAATCCGTTCACCGAAGTCACCTTGGATGGAACCACGGTGACCGCCACCAGCACCCTGGGCCGCATCTGGACCTTCCCCCGAAACGCCCCGCAACAGGTGAAGATCACTGAGGATCCTACGTACCCCTGGCCCTCGCCGACTCAACCGCTCAGTCCCGCCAACTGAAGCCCAAGATCCACTCGGGCATTGGGGTGCGAAGTACAGAGAAGGGTCTATGCGACCGCGTCCCAGGAGGCGTTCCTGGAAGGGCACGTGGAGGCGTTCACGGTGCTGGGCGGGGTGCTGTCGGTGCACATCCGGTACGACAACTTGAAGCCGGCGGTCAAGCAGGTGCTGTTCGGGCGCTCGCGGCTGGAGTCGGCGCGGTGGGCGTCGTTCAAGTCCTGGTATGAGTTCTCGGCGTTCTACTGCGCGCCCGGCGAGGACGGCGCCCACGAGAAGGGCGGGGTGGAGCACGAGGGCGGCCGGTTCCGCCGCAAGCACCTGGTCCCGCCTCCCGCGGTCGACTCGTTGGCGGAGCTGAACGAGCGGCTGGTCGCGATCGACATCGCGGAGGACGCCCGGCACATCCACGGCCGGCCGACCTCGATCGGGTTCGACTTCGAGGCCGAGCGGGACCTTCGCCGCCAGCAGCGGCTGGCCCGATTTCCGCGGCCCAAGCGGTGGGAGGACTTCGACTTCTCGAAGAACCCGAACGTCACCCCCGAGGTCGTCGCGGACCTGAAGTCCCCGACCTGGGTCCGTGAGGGACGGCCGCTGGTGCTGATCGGCGACTCCGGCACCGGCAAGTCCCACCTGCTGATCGGCATCGGCACCGCGATCGCCGAGACCGACCTGTCGGTGCGCTACACCACCACCAGCGCGCTGGTGAACGAGCTCGCCGAGGCCGACGCGAGCCGTCGGCTGTCCTCGGTGATCGCCCGCTACGGCAAGATCGATCTTTTGTGTCTGGACGAGTTCGGCTACCTGAACCTGGGCCGCAAGGGCGCGAAGCTGCTGTTCCAGATCTTCACCGAGCGCGAGGAGCGCAAGGCCACTGCCGTCGCCACGAACTCACCCTTCACCGAGTGGGACAGGACCTTCGGCGACGCCCGCCTCTGCGCGGCCATCGCCGACCGGATCACCTTCCGCTGCACCCTGATCCAGACCGGCACCGAGTCCTACCGCTATCAGGCCACCCAAGAATCTCTCTTCCCCACCCCGAACTGACACGCCACCAGCAGCACGGAGGGCTGGACCCCGCGGGTTAGCTGGCGGCGTACATGTGAGAGTGCTCAGCCACGTGCTGGTGAACGTGCACAAGTCCAAGACGACGCTCAGGGATTGATCTCGGTTGTCCCGCATATCGAGCGTCCACGATCGGCAGGACCGACCCCGCACCCCGTGGCACGACAGCGCGTTCGCCCGTGAGATGGTTACTGTCATGACAGATGGCGCGACTCCGGACAGCGAGGTTGTACTTGAGACGAGTCGCCTGCTGCTCAGGCCCTGGCGGGTAGCCGAGGCTGTTGTCCAGCGTGAGCTGTGGACCGAACGTGATCCACGAGTGCCGCCGCACCGCCGAATCGACGCAGACGGACATCCCACGGTCGCGGAGCTCGAGGATTCGATCCGCACCAACCAGCTGTGGTCGATCGGGTTGCTGGCGGTCGAGCGGAAGGCCTCTCATGACGTCATCGGCTACTGCGGGCTGGTAGACAGCGGGCGAGGATCGGTAGGGGAACCGGAACTGGCATTCGAGCTGCTACGCCGAGTTTGGTGTCAGGGATACGCGACCGAGGCCTCGTTGGCGGTTCTGGAATGGGCGAGATCGTCTGGATACGAACGTCTGTGGGCCACGGTCTGGGACTGGAACACCGCTTCTCGCCGTGTTCTGGCCAAGGTCGGGTTCACCGAGACCGAGCGGAAGGAAGTGGACGCGGCGCACGGAACCACCCTGTTCACCACGAGACGGCTCTGACACACCCGATGTTTGGCCTTGCGGACGGCTCAGTGCAGTGCTGGCAGGCGGCAGTGTCCCCATACAGTCGGCAGAAGCGGATGCGGCACACGCTCGATGCCGGGGCGCCGGGAACGGAACATCACGGCGGCCGCCGGACTGTTCTTATGGGTCTCGCTGAGTCCGGTGGTCGGATCGCGGTCGGTTGAAGCGTCGGTTCTGCATCCGCTCGTCTCATCGCCGATCCGCACGACGCTGTGCACGTTTATCCGTACCCGGCTGAGCACTTCAACGAGTACGCGGACACCAGCCCTCCGGCGCGTCCAGGAGCGAGGCCCTGGCCGCGACTTGTCAGGGAGGCGACCCGAGCCTGCGATCACAAGCTACCGACGCCCCCACCCCAGTCCCTACGGACACTCCGCCCACGCCCACCAGGCCACCCGATCAGTGGCTCCCAATGGCGTCTGGCGCTGGACATGCTCGACGAGCTCGCGGGCACGGGGCTGCGGCCCGCCGTGCTGGTCGCGGACACCGCCTACGGCGCCAACGCCGACTTCCGTCACGGCCCGGAGGACCGCTTCCTGGCCTACGTGCTGCAGGCCAAGGGCGAGATGACCGCCCACAGCGAGGACGCCGAACCGTACCGGCCGCCCTACGGAGGCCTCGGTCCGCGGCCACTGCCACGCCACCGCTCCCGCCCGGTCTCCCCGCGCGAGCACGTTCCGGCCGCCGGACGCCGGGCCGGGCGGAGCGTGACCTGGCGCAAGGGCTCCAAAGCCGCGATGAGCTCGCACTTCGTCCTCCTGCGCATCCGGCCCGCCGGGCGGCGCCCCAGACCGGCCCACGACGGCACGATCCCCCTCACCTGGCTGATCGCCCAGTGGCCGGAGAACGAGGCGGAACCGGTCAGGTACTGGATCTCGAACCTGCCCGCCGACATCCCCGCCAAAAACCTGGTCCGGCTGGCGAAGTCACGCTGGCGGATCGAACACGACTACCGCGAGCTGAAGACCCGCCTGGGCCTGGACCACTTCGAAGGCCGCTCCTGCATCGGCCGGCACCGCCACGTCACCCTCGTCAGCGCCGCCCACCTGTTCCTCACCGAACAGCGGGCCCTCCCCAAAGCCCTGGCCAGGGCCTGACCTTCTACCAGGCCCTGGACCTCCTCCAACACCTCATCGCCACCTGGACCGGCACCTGCCCCACATGCCGACAACCCATCCCATGGCAGACCTACGACACCACCTGACAAAGCACTACTAGAAGGTGAGGTTCCAGGCGTCGATCGTGCCGGCGTCACCCGAGGCGCCGTCGCGCACCCGCAGCTTCCAGATGCCGGCCGCCACGCTCGCGGAGGCGTTCACGGTGTACGTCCTGGCGACGTTGGCGGCGCTGTCGCCGTTCGGGAAGTCCTCCAGGAGGTAGACGGTGCCGTTGGGGGCGACCAGGGAGATCACCAGGTCGCCGCGGTAGGTGTGCTTGATGTCCACGCCGACCTTGAGGGCCGCGGGGGCGTTGCCGCTGACGCCCGACACCGTGATCGGGCTCTCCACCGTGGTGTTGTCGCCGATCGCGACGTCGTTCAGGTTCTCGAAGTAGGCGCCGGGCGTCGGAGTACTGCCGCCGACCGCCTTCAACGCGTCCACCTGGCCCTCGCCGAAGAACGCGTTGTTCGCGGTGGTGCCGGTGCAACGGCTGTCGGAGACCGGGCAGGCCACATCGGCGGCCTGGGCGGCGAGGCGGGCCCGGATGTCGGCCGGGGTGAGGGCCGGGTTGCTGCTCGCGATCAGCGCGGCGACGCCGGTGACGTGCGGTGAGGCCATCGAGGTGCCGCTCTTGGTCCCGTAACGGCCGCCGGGCAGCGTGGAGTAGACGCCGTTGGCACCGTCCCCGCCGGGTGCCGCGATGTCGATGACGCCCTTGCCGTAGTTCGAGTAGGAGGCCTTGACGCTGCCGCTGCCCATCGCGGCGACGGTCACCACGCCCGGGAGTTCGGTCGGGATGTCCAGGCAGGCGTTGGTGATGGTCCGGGTGACCGGGGCCGAGTCGTTGGGGCTCGTGGTGTCGGTGGTCTTGTTGGCGAGGTCGTAGTTGGAGTTCCCGGCCGCCGCGACCTGCAGCGAGCCCTTGCCCTCGGCGTACTCCTGGGCGCGCCTGACGCCCTCGATGATGGCCGCCTGGTCGGGGTCGTTCGGGCAGTTGAAGGCCCACGGGTCGGTGTAGTAGCTGTTGTTGGTCACCTTGAAGCCGTGGTCACCGGCCCAGACGAAGCCGCAGACGGTGTTCTCGGCGAAGAACAGGGTGCTGCTCGGTTCGGCTATCCGCACCGACGCGATCTTCACGCCCGGTGCGACGCCGACGACGCCCTTGCCGTTCTTCGCCGCCGCTATGGTGCCCGCGACGTGTGTGCCGTGGGTGTCGACGTCCCGCCAGGCCCCGGTACGGGTGTCCGGCTTCCCGTACGCGCAGGACACCGAGTCGGCCGCGTCGAAGTTCGGCGCGAGGTCCTGGTGCTGGTCGTCCACGCCGGTGTCCAGCACCCCGACCTTGACGGTGGGCGAACCGGTCGTCACGGCCCACGCCCGGTCGGCCTTGATCTGGGTCATGTCCCAGCGGTTGGACTCGGTGAGCGTGGTCGTCGCCTGCGCGGGGTTGGCGGGCAGCGCCGGGTTGTAGGCGTCCGCCGGAACGTCGGAGGTCCGGGTCGCTCCGACCTGCTGGATGCCGGCGACACCGCGCAGGGTGACGGCGAACGAGGCGGACGCCGAGTGGGCGACGACCACGCCGATCGCGTCGTAACTCGCGAAGACCGTGCCGCCGTTGGCGGTGACCGCGGCCTTGGCGGCGGTGGTGTCGCCCGGCGCGCCGATGACCAGGTAGGCCCGGGTCCCCGCCACCCAGCCGGCGGCGGCGCCCGGAGCGGTGACCGCGGAGGCGACGACAGCGCCCTTGGAACCGCCGGGAGTTGTGGGGGCGGCGGTGGCGAGCGACCCGGGAGCGGCCAGCGCCATGGCGGTGAGGAAGGCGAGCGCGGCGACCGGTCGGCCGAGCCGCCGGGATATCAGGGGTGACATGTGCGTCCTCCGATCAACCCGTGCGCGAGGGGGTACGCACGGGGTTGAACGCAACATGCCAGAAAGCGGCACACTTGGGGAAGGCTTTACGCGCGACCGCTTGTCACAAACGTGTCAACTTTCGATGTCGGCCGGGGCCGGCCACCCCGGCCGGCCCCCGCGCCGGCCCCCGACTCCCCGCCCTCCCCGAGACCCGGTCAGCCGCCGAGGTGGGCGGCCAGCACGTCCAGCACGGCGGGCCGCTGGTCGGCCAGGTAGAAGTGACCGCCGGGGAAGACCTTCAGGTCGAAGGCGGCGGTGGTGTGCCGGGCCCAGTCACGGACCTCGTCGAGGGTGGCCCGCGGATCCGCGTCCCCGACCAGGGCGGTGATCGGCTGCGACACCACGGCGTCCGGCGCGCACCGGTACGTCTCGATGGCGGTGTAGTCGCTGCGCAGCGACGGCAGGATGATCAGACGCAACTCCGGGTCGGCCAGCACCCGTTCGTCGGTGCCGCCCAGCCTGGCCAGCTCCGCGAGCAGTTCGGCGTCCGGCAGTTGGTGGACGGCCGAGTCCCGGGGCCGGGAGGGCGCACGACCGCCGGAGACGACGAGCCGCACCGGTCCCGGCGCACCGTCCCGGGCGAAGCAGCGGGCGACCTCGAAGGCGACGGCCGCGCCCATGCTGTGCCCGAAGAACGTCAGCGGCCGGTCCGCCCAGGGCAGCAGTGCCTCGTACACCCGCTCCGCCAGGACGTCCACCGAGTCGATCCCCGGCTCGCCGAACCGGTTCTGCCGGCCGGGGTACTGGACGGCGAGCACATCGGCGTACGGCGAGAGCGCGGCGGAGTAGTCGAGGAAGTAGCTCGCCGACCCGCCCGCGTGCGGAAAGCAGACGAGCCGGGCGGGCGCGGTGTCGACAGGATGGAAGCGGCGGAACCAGGGGCTCTCGGTGGTGATGCTGCCGGGCATGCGGGACAACCTCTCTGCGTGCGGATCAGCTTCGCGTGTCACTCCTGCCCCAGTCTCCCCCGTACGGAACCCCGGCCCGTCACGGGCGTCGACCGGGCCCACCCGGTGGGCCGACGCCGCCTCACCCGTCCTGCGGGGCCGGGCCGAACCGGATGGCGGCGGCACGTTCGCGGGAGACGCGGTCGAGCAGGAGGACGGAGACGGCCTCCGGCGCGGGTGCGGGGGCGGCGCCGCGAGCGTGCCGGGTGAACGCCGCCAGGAGGCGGTCGAGCCCTCGGCGATGGCGGGCGAAGGCCCGGCGCGAGGCCCAGCGACCGCGCTCCCGCTGGCCGGCGAGGGCGGTCTCGGCGCCGACGTCGAGCAGGACGAGGTGCAGCGTCCGCCCCTGCCGGGCGGCCGTACGGGAGAGCCAGCGGCGCATCCACGCGCGGCTGCCGCAGTCGTGGACCAGCAGCGGCCCGCCCCGCCGGACGGTGGCGCGCAGCAGGCGGAAGTGCTCCAGGCGGGCCCACGGCCGGTAGACCGCGTACGGCAGGCGGGCGGGCATCACCGCCTCACAGGCCTCGTGGACGGCGCGTGGGTCGACGGTGGCCGCCCCGGGAGCCTGGGCGGACCAACGGTGCAGCAGGGTGCTCTTGCCGCTGCCGGGGAGGCCCGAGACGACCACGACGGCGTCCGCCGGGTAGTGGGCGGTGAACGGCGCCCCGGCAGCGCCCCGCAGGTCGACCAGGCCTCGCGGCTCCATCCCGGCCTGCGCCCCCTGTTCCGCGCCCCGCGCCTGCGCGCCCTGGCGTACCGCGGTCTGCCCGCCCCGCGTGGTCGGCCTGTCCATTGTGCTCACTCATCCCCGTCCGTGCCCGACCCGGAACGATAACAACTGCCGCCGGACCGGGGAGCAGCCGGTCCGGACCCCGCCACCGAGTGCCCTAGGGTGGGCGCCGATGTGATGGACCGTCAGAATTTGGCGTTCGGGCAATGGCGTCGGCATCGGTGCGGGAGCCGGAGTCGGCATGGCGTATCGGGATCGGTGGAGGGCGTGACGTGACGGGGACGCTGGGAACGGCCGGGCCGGACGCGGGCGCGGGATCCGGGGCGGCGACGCTCACCGGAATGGTGCTGGAGGGACTGGCGCGGGATCCGGGGCGGGTGGCGATCCGGTACGGGGAGCGGGCACTGACGGCGCAGGAGTGTCTGGACGACGTGTACCGGACGGCGCGGGCGCTGCTCACCGTCGGCCTCGGGCCCGGTGACGGGGTGACGGTCCTGTCCGGGAACCGGCCGGAACCGGTGCTGGTGCGGCTGGCGGCGAACCAGATCGGCTGCCGGGTGGCGATGCTGTACACGGACCGCCCGGTGGCGGACCAGGTCGCGATGGCCGAGGAGGCGCAGACGGCCGCGCTGGTCTTCGACCCGGACCGGTTCGGCGCGGCGGCGGGCCGGATCGCCGGGGCGCTGCCCGGGGCGGGCCTGCTGGCGCTGGGCCCGACCCCGCTCGGGGAGGATCTGCTGGAGCTGGCGGCGCCGCTCTCGCCGGCGCCGCTGGCGCCCGGATACCGGCCGGGCGACGTGATGGCGGTGCGGTTCACCGGCGGTTCGACCGGGCGGCCGAAGGGCGTGCTGCGCCACTTCGCCCGTCCGCCCCGGCCGCCGCTGGTGGCCGCGTCCGCCTTCCTGCTCTGCACGGCGCTCTGCCACGGGGGCGGCACCACGGCGGATCTGGCGCTGGCGGCGGGCGGCTCGGTGGTGCTGCAGGACGGGTTCGCGGCGGGGGCGGTACTGGCGGCGGTCGAGCGGTACCGGGTGTCGCGGGCGTACCTGCCGCCGCATCTGCTCTACCAGGTGCTGGACCACCCCGGGCTGGGCCGGACCGACCTCGGCAGTCTGCGCCGGGTCACGTACACCGGCTGCCTGCCGTCGCCGGAGCGGCTGGCGGAGGCGACCCGCCGGATCGGGCGGGTGCTGCACCAGACGTACAGCCTGACGGAGTGCGGGCCGGTCACCCGGCTCACGCCGGACGAACATCTCGCCCCGGGGCTGCTGACCACCGCCGGACGCCCCTTCCCGGACACCGAGGTACGGATCCTGGACGAGGAGGGCCGGCTGCTGCCGCCCGGCCGGACCGGGGAGATCTGCGCACGGACTCCGACGGCGATGTCGGGGTACTGGCGCAATCCGGAGCTGACGGCGCGGGTGCTGCGAAACGGCTGGCTGCACACCGGCGACCTGGGCTTCCTGGACGCGGCCGGGTATCTGACGGTGACCGGTCGACGGGAGGCGATGGCGGTCGTGGACGCGCACAACGTGTTTCCCCGGGATGTCGAGCAGCCGCTGCTGGCGCACCCTCGGGTGCGCCAGGCGGTGATGTTCTCCACCACCGGCCGGGACCGGCTGGAGCGGGTGCACGCGGCCGTGACCACGGAGCCCGGGGCGACGGTCACGGCGGCCGAGTTGCACCGGTGGGTGCTCGAACGCAGCGGGCCGCTCTGTGATCCGTCGACGATCCTGGTCCTGCCGGGCATTCCGTTGAGCGAGACCGGGAAGCCGGACCTCGCGGCGTTGCGGGCGCAGGTCGGAGGCGCGGCGACGGCGGGCGACAAGCCCTAGAGAACCGGCGGCCGCCGGCGGGCACCTCAGGGGCGCGCGGTGAGGCTTCGCGCGCCTCTGGCGCTTCGCCCGCCCGCGTGCGCGCTCCCCCGTGCGGCGGGCGTTCCGCGGAGCCGTCCGTGGACACTCGACCGTGCGGGCCGGTCTGCCGATATTCCCGGCGACGCTCCCTTGCACCGCCCCCAGGAGGCGCCCTCCGTGACCTGGCTTCGCGTCCTGACCGCGCTCGGCATCCTCGCCGTGGCGGCCGGCGCCCTGCTCGTCTTCGCCCTCTGCACCGCCGCGGCGAGGGGCGACCGCCGTGACCGCGGCGACCGGGGCGCGCCCCGGGACGACTTCCGGGAGGAGGCCGAGCACAGCGGACTGATCCAGCGTACGGGCGACGGTAGTTGACGGATCGACGCAAGAACACAAGGTGTCCTGAAGTAGACAACGTCTCCTCGCGTGCTTCGGCGTGCGGCACCGGCGACGCCGCACGCCCTGCGGCGCACCGCTCCCCGGCGTTCCCGCACGAAGGAGCGATCTCCACGCCCAAGCGCGGCCAGGCCTCCTTCGGCTACTACGCACGACGCGCCCGGTTCGCGGCGGGACCCCCGCCACGGTCAAGGCCGGCCTCGCGCTGCACGGTCTGGACGTCGGCGAGCCGCGCCACCCGCTGCTGTCACTGGACCGGGACCGGGCCGACCTCCTGGTCGGCCTGCTGCCGACGACCACGCGCTGACGGGCGGTCAGGGCAGCGTCGGCACCCGGTCCGCCGGGCCGGCCGGATCGTCGTGGATCACCACCAGGATCGCGGCCGGCTCGGCGCCGGTGCTCCGGCAGCGGTGCGGGAGCGCCGAGTTGAGGTAGACGCTGTCGCCCGGGCCGAGCCGGACGGTCCGTTCGGGGAACCCCAGCTCGGCCGTCCCGGCATGGACGAAGAAGAACTCCTCACCCGCATGGGACTTGAACGGCGAGTCGGCCGGCTCGATCCGCGGGTACATCATGAACGGCACCATCCGCTTGCCGCTGAGGCCGGTCGCGATGCCCTCGTAGTGCGGGGCGCCGGGGCCGGCCCCGCCCGCCATCGGTGTCCGTTCGCCGGCCCGGACCACGGTGACCAGCTCGGGCTCCACCTCGTCCGAGAACAGCCGGCTGACATCGACGTTCAACGCGTGCGCGAGCTTCAGCGCGGTCGAGATCGACGGGTCGCTGAGACCGCGCTCCACCTTGGAGAGGTAGCTCTTGGTCACCCCGACCCGCGCCGCCAGCGCCTCCAGGCTGAGCCGGTTCTGCTTCCTCAGCACCCTCACTCGGCTGCTCATGCGGCACCTCTCACCCGGAACGTCGGCCTCAGCATCCCATCGCCACCCGCCCCGAGGATGCCCAGGGCCGTCCGCCCGCCGCCCGCCGCATCAGTGCCGCACGCCCGTACCGGCGGCTGCCCGTCTCAGGGCCCGTCCGCTCCGTGGCCGGCCAGGTCGTCCGGGCTGACGGCGATGTGGTCGGCGGCCAGATCGACGGCGACCCGGTGCTCCATGCCGAGCGCCTCCAGGAACTTGACCGGCAGCTGCACCCGGCCGGTGCGGTCCAGCATCACGTACTCGCGCTCGTTGATCGACTCCTCGCCGTGTTCGTCGGTGATGGTGCGGCGCAGCACCTCGCTGCTGGTCCGGCCGTCCCGGATGGCGACCGTGCGACGCACCTCACCCGCCACCATCGGGTCGTGGGTGACGATGACGACGGTGGTGCCGAGTTCACGGTTGACGGTGCGGAACGCCTCGAAGATGGTGGCCGCGGTCTCCGAGTCGAGCTCGCCGGTCGGCTCGTCGGCGAGCAGGACGGGCGGGTTGTTGGCCATCGCCACGGCGATGGCGACCCGCTGCTGCTGTCCGCCGGAGAGCTCGGCGGGGCGGCGGTGGGCGAGCTGGCCGATCTCCAGCGCCTCCAGCAGCTCCGCCACCCGGGCGGCCTGCTGCTTCGCCCCGCCCGGCCCGCCCCGGCGGCCGCGCAGCTGCATCGGCAGCGCGACGTTCTCGGCGGCGGTGAGGAAGGGCATCAGGTTGCGGGCGGTCTGCTGCCAGATGAAGCCGACCACCTCACGGCGGTAGCGCAGGCGTTCACGGGGGGACATGTCCAGCAGCTCGCAGCCGGCCACGGCCGCGCTGCCGGCGGTCGGGACGTCGAGCCCGGCCAGAATGGTGAGCAGGGTCGACTTGCCGCTGCCGGAGGCACCGACCAGAGCCACCAGGTCGCCCTGCCGGATGGTCAGCTCCAGCCCCTGGAGCGCCTGCACCTCGATTCCCTCGGCGCTGAAGATACGGACCAGACGGTCGCAGACGATGGCCGCGCCCGCGCCGTACGCCTTCGGTGCCGCGGCGGCGCGTGCCTGGTCCTGGAGCTCCTGAAAGGTGGGGGTCTGGCCGTCCGGCCGGGTCTGGGGGGCGCTGTTCACCACTGGTCTCCTGTCACCGCTGCGCCTGGGCGCGCTCCTGGTCGCGGTTGCCGCGAGCTGATTCCCGTACCGTCCGGGTATGGCGTCTCCGGGGTGGTGGTCACCGCTGGTCCCCCGCCCGCAGTTCGGTGGTGATCTGGCGCCGGCCGGAGACGAACGCCTCGGCCAGTACGCCGACGGACACCAGGGCGGCCAGGCCGAGTGTCTGCACCAGAACGGGCATCACGGTGAGCCGCAGGCCGACCGGGACGTCCGCGCCGATCAGCACCGACAGATCGAACGCCGACCCGAGCAGGGCGACCGCGGCCAGGGCGACCAGTCCGCCGCCGAAGGCGGCGACCAGGGTCTGCGGCAGTGTCTCGGCGACGATCAACGCCAGACCCTGCCGGGGCCGCAGGCCCATGGTGCGCAGCCTGGCGAGCAGGGCGACGCGTTCGGGGGCGGCGCGAAGCAGCGTCAGCAGCACGGCGAGGAGGGCGAAGGCGGCGGCGCCGATCACGGCGACCCAGAACAGCCGGCTCGCCGAGCGCTGGAGCGGGTCGGCGGCGAGTTCGGCGGCCACGGTCGCGCTGGTCTTCACCAGGTAGCCGTTGGGTACGGCGTCGGGGTCGGCGCTCGCGGGGGCCGGGGCGGACGCGGAGGACGCCGACGTGGACGCCGGGGCCGGCGCGGACGACGCGGGCACCGACGGCTTGGCAGAACCGGAGGTGGGCAACGAGGCAGGCGCCACCGCCTGGGACCAGTCCGCCGCGGCCGCGGCGCCCTCCTTGATCGAGGCCGCCAGCGTGCGCACCAGTCCCTTCAGCTGCCGCTCGTCCACGTCGCCCGTGGCGAGCCAGACATTCAGGTGGCCGAGTTCGGGAACCCGTGCGACCGCCGGTCCGGCCGGCAGCACGACGAACCGTCGGCCCAGGCCCGGGAGCGCGGGCGTGCCGTCGACCGTTCCTGCCGCGGTGGTGACGAGTTCGCCACCGTTGGGCAGGCGCAGACGGTGGTTACCGTCCATGCCCTTCTTCGCGAGTTCGGTGCTGAAGAGGGCCGGAACGGGCGAGTCGGCGCCGCCGGTTCCGCCCGCGAGCACGGCCGGGTCGAACTCGCCGCGCCCGACGGTGCGGGACAGCTCGGCGTACGCCTCGGGCTCGACGACCACCACGGTGGTCCGGGTGGACCCGTCACCGGTACCGAGGAGGAATCCCTCGGACTCGGTGTAGGCGGGCACGGCCGTCCGCACTCCGGGCAGCGCGGCCGCCGCCGCAAGGAAGCCGGGCGACAGGTTGACGCCGATCGGTACGGCGAGGGAGGCGTCGCCGCCGGTGGCGATCCGGGCGGAACGCAGCCGTCCGCTGTCGATCGTGTCCAGCACGGTGGCCCCGAAGCCCGCGGTGGTGACCGCGAGCAGCAGCGCGAGCAGCGGCAGCATCGGGGGGCCCGTGCGGCCGCCGGTGCCACGGGCGGCGCGGGCCAGACCGAGGAATCCGACGAGCCCGGGGCGACGGCCGGCCAGCCGGGCGAGCGCTCCGACCAGCAGCGGCTGGAGCCGGGCGAGCAGCAGTCCGCCGGTCAGGGCGAGCAGGAGCGGAGCGGCGACCAGCAGCGGGTCCAGGCCCTCCCCGGGCGGGGCGACCCCGTGTCGCCGGACCGCCAGCACGGCCGCGACGGTGACGGCCAGGACGGCGGACTCGGCGACCAGCCGGCGCCGTCCTCCGAGGGCACGCGGCGCGGACCAGAGCACGGACGCGCGGACCGGGAAGCTCAGCAGGGCGAGCAGGGTGGTGGCGAGGCCCGCGAGGACGGCGCCGGTCCAGCGCGGGGTGGGAAACAGTACGAGGGCGAGCGCCGTCGCGACCGCCGCGGCGGGCAGGAGGACCACCGCGCCCTCACCGAGCAGGCGCAGCAGCACACCTCCGCGCGATCCGCCGCGGGCCTGGAGCAGCCGTAGTTCGGCGGCGCGCCGGTCGGCGGTGAGAGCGGCGGCCAGGCAGAGCACCACGGCGGCGACTCCGGCCAGGCCGGCCGGGCCGATCGCGGCGACCGGAGCGGCGGCGGCCTGCTGGGCGGTGGCCTGCTTGAACAGCTGGGGCAACGTGGAGTTGATGGCCAGGTCCTGTCGGCCGGTGTAGACGGCCAGCCCCACGCCGGTGGGGCCGGCCAGGAAGGAGGCGACCTCCGCGTTGGTCTCGGGCAGCAGATCGGCGCGCAGGGCGGCGGTGTCGACGGGCATCCGCCAGAAGTCCACCGCTCCGTACCCCCACACCTCGATCCGGGACAGAGCGTCACCGCCGACGACACCGGCGGTCTGCCAGCCGCCCTTGGTGGACAGGCAGGCGGCTTCGGCGCAGGACAGATCGGTCCAGTAGGGGTCGTGCAGGTCGTTGGGGGTGTACAGGCCGACCAGCTCGGCCTGGGGTTCCTCGGGGCCGCCGGTCTCGAGGATGTCGCCGAGCTTGGCGCCGATCGTGGCGGCGGCGTTGGTGCTGAGTGCGATCGGGACCGGTCCGGTCTCGGTGCCCCCGCCGGGCCATCGGCCCGACGCCAGGGTGGCGTGCTCGGTGAGGCCGTTCAGATAGAGCAGGTTGAGCTTGGTCGCCGCCTCGTCGATCTTGGCGAGTCCGGGATTGACCAGCGGGCGTGTCGTGTTGCTGCGCACGCCGTAGACCAGGCCGCTCGACTCGTAGTGAAACGTCTTTCCCGTGCGGGCGGCCAGCTTCACCGCCACCTGGTCGAGGTCCGCCGTGCCGAAACGGTGGTTCGAGGTGGCGACCATGCTGGTCCAGCCCGGGCCGCGGCTGCGCAGCAACTCGCGCAGCGCGTCGTCGTTCCCCCGGTCGAGCACTCGTGGGAACGCGACGGCCAGAAAAACGGTGCCGAAGGCGAGCGCCGCCATGAGCAGTGCGGCGAGCGGCGCCGAACGCAGCCGGGTGCGCACCCAGGGCGCGGGGCGGTAGTCGGTCTTCGGGTGGGCGTCGGCGGGGGCGGGCGCGCCGGTACCGGCCGGGCTGGTCACATCTCCTCCACGTGCCGCAGCCGGGCGGCCACGTCTCGACGACGGCGTCCGCTGACGAAGGCCGACAACAGGGGAACGGCGGTGATCGCGCCCGCGAGCAGCACGGCCCAGCCGAACGGCAGGTCGACCAGGACTTCGGGCACCGGCCTGCGGGCCGCGGGGGTGAGCACCACGAGCGGGACGATCAGCTGGACGATCAGGGCGCCGAGGCCGAGGCCGACGACGCTTCCGAGTCCCACCAGCAGGGCCTGTTCGGCGGCGGCCGTCCGTCGCAGCCACCGCCGGGGTGTGCCGATGGCGAGCAGCACCGCGAACTCGCCGGAGCGCTCGCGGGCGGAGGCGGCCGAGGCGGCGGCGTAGCCGATCGAGGCGAGGACGGCGGTGACCAGGGCGATGGCGGCGAGCGCGCTCTGCGGGGCGGCGCTGAGCGGGTCGCTGAGCAGATCGTCGGCCACCTCGTCCCGCAGCTGCAGGTTCTGTGCACCGGGGGTGGTCCGCAGCACGGCGGCGGCCTCGCCAGGTGTCCGGTCGTCCGGGCCGGTGGCGGGCAGCCACCACTCGGTGGGTCCCGGCAGTTCCTTGCCCCCGGCGGCGAGGAAGCGGCCGGCGGTGGCGAGGTCGACGGCAAGCGCCGTTGTGCCCGCCACGGGCAGCGCCTCGACCGCGGCGGTGATCTTGACCGGCAGGTCGGCGCTGCCGAGGGGAACGCGGATGGTTTCGCCGACGGCCGAGCCGACGGCGGCCAGATAGGCGTGGGTGGCGACGCCTGGGACCTCCACCGGAGCGGGGGCACCGGCGGGAACGACGGTGACGCGCTGGCTGCGGGCGGACAGGCTGCCCGGCACGTACTCGAGCTTGAACAGCTGCTGGCCGCCGGTCTCCGTGGGCAGGACGGCGGAGAGGGGAGGGCCGTCCTGGACGAAGGCGCTGGCGCTCCAGGTCAGGTCGGCCGGTACGGGAACCACCGTGGCCGGGCCGGTCGCGGTGTCGGCGACGGCGATCCGGCGGACGGTCAGCTTGCCGTGGAGCGCACCGCCGTACTGCGCGTCGAACCCGACGACCACGCCGGACAGGGTGAGCGGCGCTGCGGCGGAGCCGAGCGGGGCGTCGGTGAGCGCGGTGAGGTCCGCGGTGACCTTGGCGTCGCCGTCGGCGGGAACGCCGGACAGCATGATGCGGTAGGTGCTGCCGAAGCGGTCGCGGATCAGCGCCCAGAGCTGCGGGTGTTCGTCCGACGGCTTGCTCGGGCTGATGTTGATGTCGGCCTCGATACGCAGCGGGTGGCCGGGCAGCGGCAGACCGGCCTGTGGCCCGGTGGGCGCGGGCTGGGCGAGCGGGGCGAACACCTCCTGGCGGCTCTTCCCGTCGAGCAGGTCGGAACGGACCGGGACGCGGTCGGCGAACCCGGCGGCGTCCAGGGCGAGCAGGTGCCCGGTGCTGCCGTCGGGCAGCCTCCGCTCCTCGCGGGTCACGGGTATCAGCCGGTCGCCTCCGGGCAGGGAGCCGTAACGGCCGCCCTGTCCCATCGGGGCCGTCTCCGAGGCGGATATCCGCAGGCCGCCGGCGGTGGCGAGGGAGGCCTGGTCGTGCTGGGAGGCGGACCAGGTGCTGTGCTGGCCGAGCGCCAGCACACCGGTGGAGACGGACAGCACCAGCAACAGGACGGGGCCGGTGGCCCGGCCGGGGCGGCGGGCCAGCTGCCAGCCGACCAGGGCTGGTGCCAGACCGCGACCACGGGCGGCCAGTCGGCTGCCGAGCCGGGCGGCGAACGGCAGCAGCCGCAGTACCAGCAGGGTGCCGGCGCAGAGGGCCAGGGTGGGGGCGGCGATCAGGACGGGGTCGAGACCGAGTCGGCCCGAGGCGTCCGTCGACAGCCCGCCGCTGTACTGGCTGAGCTGCTGGTAGGCGAGGCCCGCCAGGACGAGCAGCGCGAGGTCGGCGCCGGAGCGGACCGCGTTGGTGACGGCCGTCTGGCGCCGTCCCGCGCGGCGCAGCACTGCGCGGCCGGCGCCGCGCAACAGGGTGGGTGTGATGGTGAGCAGGACGCAGGCGAGGGCGCAGGCGGCCGCGAGCGGCCAGAGCGCAGGGCTCACGCCGGTGTCGAGGGGTACCCGGGCGAGCGGCCCGTAGCTGGCGAGGGCGCGCAGCAGGAGCGGAGCGAACAGGGGCGCGAGCAGCGCTGCGGGCAGGGCGAGCAGCAGCGACTCGGTGGCGGTGAAGACACTGAGACGGACGCTGGAGGCACCGCGGGCCGCCAGCAGGGCGTTCTCGCTCTCCTGCCGGGTTGCCATCAGATGGACGACCAGAAGGAGAACCGCGGCCGCGAGCACGCTCAGCTGCAGGGCACCGATCATCAGAGTGGAGCGGGCGACGAGGGCGCTGGACTCCAATTCAGTCAGCAGAGTGGGTAGTTCGCTCTTGATCTGGAGGCCGGTGGTGCCCTTGTACTGGTCGGCGAGGAGAGTGGCCCGGTCACGGAGGGCGGCAGCTTCGGAAGCGCTGATGCCGGCGAGGTCCGGGCTGAGCAGCCAGCTGCGGCCGTCCTGCACGACGCCGGCGGCAGTGAAGGCGCTGTCGTCGACCAGCAGCGGACCGTAGGTGGTGAAGCCGCCCGCCTGGATCTCACGCCCGCCCAGAGGATCGAGCCCCCAGTACGGGTCGGCGGTGTCGGTGGCGCGGTAGACGCCGGTGACACGGACGGTGAGCGGCGGGCCGCCGAAGCGGTCGTCGAGCCGGACCTCGGCGGGCAGGGCGTCGGCGGTGAGGCCGAGCCGGGCCAGCGCGGTCTGCGGGACGGCCGCCTGGACATTCCCCTGCCCGGCGGCGGGCCAGCTGCCGGCGACCAGCCGGACGTGCTCGTGGTCGAGGTTGGCGAACAGGGTGAGGTCCGGCTGGCCACCGGTGCCCGACGGTGTCCCGGCGGTGTCGGCCGGCCGGGGGGTGCCGTTGCTCGGGAGTCCGTACGAGCGGCTGCGGGTGAGGCTCTCGGTGTGGACCGGGAAGTCGCCGAAGAGCCTGCCGCCGTAGACGCCGATCGCCTCGTCGTCCTTGGCCCGCCCGTCGAGGCCGTGTTCGCTGGTGACCAGCACGTTGGCCCTGTTGCGGCCGGCCCCTTGCAGCGCCTGGCGCAGGCCCGCTTCGCCGACCGTGCTGTTGAACGCCACCAGCGCGGTGAGCACCGCCGTGGTGATCAGCATGGTGACCAGGACAGCGGCGGCCAACGACAGTCGCCCGCGCAGACGGCGCACGACAAAGCCGAGCATCCCGTTCCTCCCCCTGGTTCGTCCCGGTTCCGCGCGGCTGCCTGTTCCGGACAGATTCCGGCCAGGGATGAATGCCTGTCACGCACCGAGGCAGTGATCACCGGCGCTTGATCACCGGATAGCGGACGATGCTGTCAGATTCACTGCAAGAACGGAAGGGACTTGCGCGAAACATGTAAGTAGTGAGCAAATTCTCGGCATTGACGACGTCAGCCCGCATGACACACCGTCAATACGCCATGGACACATCATGCAATACGCCTGAAACCATCCAGGCATCACACCTCACACCACACCTCGGACCGCAGAGCCGAGGAACACATCCAGGGGGCCGCCGTATGACGCAGCAACCGGTCGGCACCGTCACCGCTCCCATGGTGACCGTCACCGACCTCTGGCACAGTTTCGGCACCGGGGAGCGAACCGTGCACGCGCTGCGTGGCGTCTCGTGCACCATCGGGCGCGGCGAACTCACCGCCCTGAAGGGGCGGTCGGGCTCGGGCAAGACCACCCTGCTCAACCTGGTCGGCGGGCTGGACACCCCGACCAGCGGCACCATCAGCCTGGACGGCACCGACATGGCCGGCCTGGACGAAGACGGAAGGCTCGCGCTGCGCCGGGACCGGATCGGGTTCGTGTTCCAGTCCTTCGGCCTGCTCCCGGTACTCACCGCCGCCGAGAACGTCGGGGTGCCGATGCGGTTGCGCAAGATCCCGGCCGCGCAGCGCGAGGAGCGCGCCCACACCCTGCTGGCGCTGGTCGGCCTCGCGGACCACGCCAACCAGCGCCCGGGCGAGCTGTCCGGCGGGCAGCAGCAGCGCGTCGCCATCGCCCGCGCGCTCGCCAACGAACCGGACCTGATCATCGCGGACGAGCCCACCGGGCAGCTGGACTCCGAGACCGGCCGCTCGATCATGCAGCTGCTGCGCGCGGTCGTCCGCAGCGAGGGCGTCACCGTGCTGGTCGCGACCCACGACCAGAACCTGATCGAGCTGGCCGACCGGGTGGTCGAGCTCCGCGACGGCCGACTCATCGAGGGGGCCTCCTGATCGCGTGACCACGCCGGAGACACCGAGCGGCCTCGGCTGCCGCGGCCCGGCCCGGCCCGGTAGGAGCGTGCCCCACCGTCGCAGCCCAACCCCGCGCGGAGCGGCCCCCCGGGAGGTCACTTCGGCCCTGGCCTGTCCGGCCGGCCCGGTCGGTCGGTCGACCCAGTCGGTCGGGTCGGTCCGGAGGACGGGCCACGGCCGTACTGCGTCGTGCCGCGCCCTGCCCTGCCGCACCACACCGCAGATTCGGTCGCGGTCGGGCGGGCCGCGGTCAGCGGGCCCTGAGTGCCGCCTCGCACGCCCGGCACCGCCGAGTCCGCTGCGACGGCGGGTACCAGGGCCGGCCCGGTCCGGTCGGCCGGTACGGCTCCCGTTCGAGGTCACCGGTGTCGATTCCGCAGAATGTGAGTGGCCCCGGGTCCTCCGGTACATCCGGATCGGAGGGCGCCGCGTGCACCCAGCGCACCCGGGCACCCACGTCGACCTCTCCCGCGTCCAGCACCTCCGTGGCCGACTCCAGCTCGACCAGCACGATCACTCCGCTCATACCTCGACCCTGCGCCCCGGCGGCAGTGTCCGCATCCCGGCCGTACCGGATGCGCCGCCCCAGCCCGGACTCCCGGCCCCGGCCCCGGCCCCAGCCCCAGCCCCAGCGAAGTATGCGGACGGTCAGGGCTTCGGCAGCGTGATCGACTGCGCGTGATGGAACACCTCCCCCTCGTCCCAGATCTTCTTGGTCCGCTGCAGCCGGGCGTAGTTCTCCTTGTAGTAGAGGCGCTGGTAGGCGGGGTCGGCCTGGCCGGCCAGGCCGAGATCGACGTCCGGGTAGTTGACATAGGCACCATCGGTGTCGGCACCGATCTCCGGGATGCCACCGGTCTCCCGGTAGACGTCCCGGTAAAGGCCCCTGAGGTAGCCCAGGTGGGCGGCGTCATGGGCCGGGTCCGTCCAGTACGTCTGGTACTGCAGCTTCATGATCGAGTCCCGCTGCGGCACGGCGGTGTCCGCAGGCAGCCGGTCGTTCACCTTGCAGCCGTAGGAGTCGATCTGCACCAGCGTCCGCCCGAGGTCGCCGCCCGGGACGTCCCTCGTCAGACCTGCCCAGAAGGCCCCGATCTGGGCAGTGGTGAAGGGTCGTCGATGGTAGGCCGACTTGTACTTGCCTCGTTGGTTGTCACCGGATGAGTTGAGCGTCATGGTGGCCTGGAACCACGGCATCTGACGGCGCTTGTCCGGATAGGGCAGGAAAAGTCCTCCGGCGACGTGGGTCTGAACGACCGATCTGGTCCTGATCCCCCTTTCCATGGCGGCCAGGAATTCCTCCAATGGCGCCGGATCGTCCTCGTCCCACTGGCTGAACAGAACGACGTTCCCGTTCGACCGGTGGGTGAGCATGAGAATGGAGAACAACCCCTGATAGACCTGCTCCTCCTTTCCACTGTGCTCCATCAGGAACGCGCCGAAGTTGTCCAGCAGTGTGCGGAAATCCTCAGGGCGGTTCACCAAGTCCTCCCAGGGCCAGGCGACGCTGCTCAGCCAGACCCTCGGCGGCGGCCTTGGGATGTTCCGGGCAAAGTGGTAGCGCAGGACCACCCCGAAGTTCCCGCCACCACCTCCGGTGTGCGCCCAGAAGAGATCCTTCTCCGGCGAGCCCTCGCCGTCGTCCCGGTGGGCCCTGGCCACCTCGACCGTGCCGCCCCGGACGGTCACCACGTCGACCTGGACCAGGTGGTCGACCGTCAACCCGTGCCGCCGGGACAGGACCCCGTACCCGCCCCCGCAGATGTGGCCGCCGGCACCGACCGAGTAGCACGAGCCGGCGGGCAGCGTGACACCGTGCTTGCGGAAGAGGGTGGTGTAGATGTCCCAGTTGGTGGCACCGCCCTCCACGCAGTAACTCGGCCTGCCGAACTTGTCCCTCGCCGCGTGGACGCCGCGCATGGTGCTGAGGTCGAGAATGACGCCCTTGTCATTGTCGACGAACCCCTCGTAACAGTGCCCGCCGCCCCGGATCGTCGGCCGCAGACCGCTGTCGAGCGCCGCCCTCAGCTCCGCCACCGCGTCCGTCTCGTTTCCCACCAGCCGGATGTAGGCGGGCCGGCTGCCCCAGCGCTGGTTGAAGCCCTGACTGAGCGTCTGGTAGCGAGAGTCGTCCGGCAGCACGGACTGCCCCTCGGGCACCGCCGCCACCTCGGCGGCGGCGGTGACGTCCGCCAGGCCCAGCGAGGCGCCGGAAACCCCGACCGTGGCCATTCCGGCGCTGCCGAGGAATCCACGACGGGAGAACTCTTGCCCCATGCCAGGACCCCACTTTCTCGACTCTGAGAAGCTGACGGCCGCACGCTAGCACGGGCGTTTGAGCAAGGGAATCCCTATACGAATTAATGTGACAGTACGTCCTTTTCTTGGAATCTTCCGAAGCGCCTTCCCCGCCGCATTGTCAGTGGCACCGCTTAATGTCCCGTCACCCGGTCGAGCAGAAGCTCGGGACCAGCCACCGAGGAGGAAGCCATGCGGCGTCATACCCGCCGACCCGACCACCCCCTGGGCACCACAGACACCACCGGGCAGGCCCCGAATCCAGCCCCGCCCCCGTACCCGCCGCAGGCTCGACGCCGCTCGGACGTCAGAACCGAGACCGGACACGGCGCCGGAGTGACCGTCAGAGCGGCTCGGTGTACCAGCGGCGGTGGACGACGGGCTCCACCAGAAGAACGGCGACGCCCGCCGTGAGAGCGACCACGGCCGCCGGAAGGCTCTGCCAGGCGGCCGCCACCGCACCGGCGACGACGACCGGCGGGCGCAACAGGGTGAGCGGGCCAAGACCGATGATCATGGCAAGGGTGCTGAGCCGGAACGGTCCGACCAGGTAGCAGGCCAGGCTGCCCAGGACCAGGGCGCTGTACGGCCCGTAGACCACGAGCATTCGCAGGCCCGCCTCGTCGAGTTCGCGGTAGCGGGCCGCCGGGTCGTCCGACCCGAGCAGGACCGCCCCGGCGACGGCGGCCGCCGCGAGCAGGCCGGGCGTGCCGTGAGCGAGACCGCGCAGGGCGGCCCGGCGGTTGCCGGCGGCACGGCGGATCCGGCCGTCGCGCCCGCTGGAGGCGCGGAAGCCGGCGAAGGCCGCGTCGAGGAGGCCGAGGAGGAGAAGCAGGACGGCACTCACCCGGCGGCTCCGACGAGGCGGCGGGCGTCCCACTCCAGGGCGGCGCTCAGTGGGGCGACGAGTTCGGGAAGCACGCCGAGCACCGGACGCAGGGTCGTGCAGAACGGGTTGCTGTGGCCGCGCGGCTCGTAGAGCAGCGGGACGAGGCCTCGGGCGTGGGCGGCGGCACGCAGCAGGGTGGCGTCGTCATGGGCGCGGCGGGCGGACGCCACGCCGTCGTGGCGTCCGAGGGGGTCGCGCATGCGGGCTCGGTGGAACACCCAGGCGCCGATCGGGGCGAGGCCGGTGGCGGCGATGTCGTAGTGGCAGAAGGCGACCGTACCGGGCCGGCCCTGGGCGGCGAAGAAGGCGTCGAGGTCGGCGTCGCGGAAGTGGTGGAGCAGCCCGGTGGAGACGTACACCGTGCCGGGTTCGTCGAGTTGGAAGGCGTCACCGTGGACGAAGCGGCAGGGCAGGTGTTCGGCGCGGGCGAGCCGTTCGGCCTCGGCGACCAGGGCGGCGTTGAGGTCGACGCCGAGCAGTTCGACGTCCGGTCCGAGGACGCCGGTGGCGGCGATCCACCGGACGAGGTAGCCGAGGCCGCAGCCGATGTCGACGATCCGTACCAGTCCCGGCCGGGTCTGGCGGACGGCGTCGAGCAGCGGGCGCAGCAGGGCGGCGAGCCGGTCGCCGAGGCGCAGTTCCTCGCTGAGGCGCTGGAGTTCGGTGTGGACGGCCACCAGTCGGCGGTCGACGGCGGCCGGGTCGAGGATTCCGCCGGCCGCGGGCAGGCCCTCGGCGATCCTGGCCGCGCGGTGCTGCCCGGTTCGCCGCAGCCGCTCGACGACATCGGCACGCCGGACGGGCAGCCGCTCGCGGGTGCGCGGGTCGTGGGCGACGATCAGGTCGGAGATCTCGATCAGTTGCACGGCGGTACGGTACGCCCCTCCTCGAAGCACCGCGCAGCGGGCACCGCCCGCCCGGAGGCTGTCCTGCACCACGACGTCAACGAACTGGTCACGCCGCTGCCCTCGTTCGCGGTGGGCCGGGTCGCGCTGCTCGGCGACGCGGCACACGCCATGACGCCCCACCTCGGCCAGGGCGCGTGCCAGGCACTGGAGGACGCGGTGACCCTGGCCGCCGCGCTCGGCTCGGCGCCGACGGTGGAGGCGGCTCTCGCGCGTTACGACGCCGAGCGGCGCCCGCGCAGCCGAACGGTGGCCCGCGACGCGCGCCGGGCGGGCCGGACGGGACAGCAGCTCGCCCATCCGCTGACCGTCGCCGCGCGCAACGCGGCGATCCGGTTCACCCCACCCGGCGTGATGATCCGTACGGTTCTGCGGCACGCCGACTGGACACCGCCGCGGATCATCCCGAGCACGACCCGCGCCTGACGAGCACGGACAGGCCCCCCTTGGGACTGCACCGGAGCCGCTGTGGTCCGCCCTTGCCGGGGCGGACCACAGCGGCTTCGAACGACACCCATCGCCCAGGCTTGACCGATCAACTGATTAGGCGCCATATTACTCCCATGGAGCAGCACCCGGCCGAAAGCGGCGCACCCACGCTCGACCAGGCACGACGACAGATCGCCCGCTACGGCCTGACGGCCGACCCGCAGGCGGTACTGGTCGCGGTGCGGCTGATGGCGGCGGGCGCCCGGCTCGGCCAGGCCGGAGAGGCACACTTCTCCCGCTTCGGCCTGTCCACCGGCCGCTACCGGCTGCTGGCCGACCTGGAGGACCACAACGGAGAGAAGTCACCCTCCCAGCTGGCGGCCAGTCTCGGCGTCTCGCGGGCGACCGTGACCGGGCTGGTCGACGGACTCGAACGCGAGGGCCTGGTCGCCCGCCGACCGTCCACCGATGACGGCCGGGGCAACGTGGTGATGCTGACGACCCGCGGCGCCCAGCGCCTGCGGGACATGGCACCGGAGCACTTCGAGCGGATGCAGGCCATGGTCGGCGGGCTCTCGGTCGAGGAGCGCACGGTCTTTCTCGGCCTGCTGGCCCGGCTGGTCGAGGGCATGAACGCCCTGACCGCCGACTGACGCCGACCCGGCCCGACCCGACCCGGCGGGCCGCCTTGCGCACGACAGGCGGCCCGTCCTTCTCACGCCCCAATAGTTAGCCACCTAAACACCAATACTTAGCCACCTAATCACCTGGCGAGGAGACCCCCATGCCCCGACGGCAGGACACGCTCACCGAAAGCCCCGCCGAAGCCCCCGGCACACCACCCCCCTTCGTGCTCTGGCGCGAGGTCCTGGTCGCCTACGCCATGCCCGCCGTGATGGCCGGGATCGGCGGGATCGCGACCCGCCGACCGGAGCTGATGATCGCGGCCGGCACCACCATCGCCGGCACCTCGGCCGCGGTCGCGGCCCTGGTCGGCTCGCGACTGCGCCGCCGCCCGGCACGCTCCTGGACCGTGCGGGTGCCGCGCATCCTGCTGGCGGCCGGGTTCGGGCTCGGCGCCGCGGCGCTCGGACTGCTGCTCGGCTGGTCCGGCGCGCACTGGCTGCCCGGGATCCCGGCCCTGGCCGCAAGCCCGTGGCCCGGGCGGCTCCGCTTCGACCTGCCGGTGTCGGCGGCGATCGCCGCCACCATGATCACCTGGCGCTGGCGCGGCACCCGCGCACACCGCCGCCGGCAGCACTGACCCCACCGACCGCACCCTCCGGGCCCCTTCCGGATCCGATCCGGATCCATTTCAGCCCCACTCGAAAGGCAGACGACATGATCGTCATCATGGGCGCCACCGGCGCCACCGGCGGCGCCGCACTCCGGAGTCTCGCCGAACTCGGCGTGCCGAGCCGCGCACTCGGCCGCGACCCGGGCCGCCTCGCGGCCGACCTCACCGACCACACCCGCCGACTGGTCGAGCCGGTGTTCGCCGACGCCGGGGACCAGGGCTCCCTGCGCGAGGCCTTCAAGGGCGCCCGCCAGCTGTTCCTCACCATGGCGAACGGGCCCCAGCAGGTCGAACACGAACTGCGGGCCATCGACCTGGCCGTGGCCGGCGGCGTGCAGCACATCGTCAAGATCTCCGCGCCCGCCGCCGAGCCGGACTCCCCCGTCGCCGTCTCGCGGGGCCACCACCGGATCGAGGAACACCTGCGGGCCTCGGGCGTCACGGCGACGATCCTGCGTCCGTACGCCTTCATGCAGAAGCTGCTGCTCCTGGCACCCGGCATAGCGGCGGCCGGCCTGATGCACGGCGCGATGGGCGACGCCCCGTGCAACTACGTCGACTGCCGGGACATCGGCGACGTGGCCGCCGCCGCACTCACCCGGCCGGAGATCGCCGGCGGGACGTACCACCTGACCGGCGGGCGGGCGTACAGCCACCCGGAACTCGCCGGGCTGCTGAGCCAGCTGCTCGGCCGGCCGGTGCGCTATCTCGACCTGGCACCCGGGGAGCTGCACGCGCACCTCGTCCAGCGGGCCGGCATGCCGGACTGGCTGGCCGCCCATGTCGTGGAGATCCAGCAGCTCGCGGCGGCCAGGCCGGAGGTCCCCGACGACATCGCCACCCGGCTGACCGGCCGCGCCCCGCGCACCCTGGAGGCGTTCCTCCGCGAGCACCTGGACCGGTTCCACTGACCCCTCCGCACACCACGGCGGGCCCGACGAACGGCCGGACAGATCCGAGCACGGCCCCGGAAGGCGGGCCCGCCACCCGGAGGGAGCGCGAATCCGGTGTGGCGTGGATCACTGCCGAAAAACTGAACTGACGATCCGTCAATTCTACTGATAAGCCGTCATGTCGACTCAACGGAGGCTCAGTTATTGACTGACAAACAGTCAGATTCAGTCATTCCAGAGCAAGTTGGGTGGAGTGTCAGGCAGTACGGCCCTCACCACCCAGGACTAGCATCGGTCGGGTTGCCCGTTCCGGCCCCGGAGTGGGGTCACCCGTCAGACGAGTGCCCCCACCGCCCCCAGGGACCGGACATCGGTCGGGACGGGGCGAGGACAAGGAGCGCACGGACTGCCATGACCGCTGAACCGAGCCGGACGAACCAGCACCCACCGGTACCGCAGGCCCTTTTCCCCGGCCGCCCGGCCGCCGCCCCGCGCACCCTGGTCGACGTCCTCGACGCCACCGTCCGCGCCCACCCGAACGAGCCGGCCCTGGACGACGGTCACACCGTGCTCAGCTACCGCGCGCTCGCCGCCGAGGTCGAGCAAGTGCGCCGGCGGCTGGCCGCCGCCGGGGTCGGCCCGGGCGACCGGGTCGGCGTCCGCGTCCCGTCCGGCACCAACGACCTCTACGTCTCCATCCTCGCCGTCCTGGCCGCCGGCGCCGCCTACGTGCCCGTCGACGCCGAGGACCCGGACGAACGCGCACAGCTGGTCTTCGAGGAGGCCGCGGTCGCCGCCGTGCTCGGCGCCGAACGCGCGCTGACCGTGACCGGAGAGCACCGGCAGCCCGTCGGCCCCGGCCGTCCGGACCCCTCCGACGACGCCTGGATCATCTTCACCTCGGGCTCCACCGGCCGCCCCAAGGGCGTCGCCGTCACCCACCGAAACGCCGCCGCCTTCGTGGACGCCGAGGCCGCGCTGTTCCTCCAGGACGAGCCGATCGGCCCCGGCGACCGCGTGATGGCCGGCCTCTCCGTCGCCTTCGACGCCTCCTGCGAGGAGATGTGGCTCGCCTGGCGCTACGGCGCCTGCCTGGTGCCCGTCCCCCGCTCCCAGGTCCGCAGCGGCGCCGACCTCGGCCCCTGGCTCGCCGAGCAGGAGATCACCGTGGTCTCCACCGTCCCGACCCTGGCCGCGCTCTGGCCCGCCGAGGCGCTGAACGAGGTCCGGCTGCTGATCTTCGGCGGCGAGGCCTGCCCGCCCGAGCTGGTGCAGCGCCTGGTCACCGAGGGCCGCGAGGTCTGGAACACCTACGGCCCGACCGAGGCCACCGTGGTGGCCTGCGCGGCGCTGCTGACGGGCGAGGGTCCGGTCCGGATCGGCCTGCCGCTGGACGGCTGGGACCTCGCCGTGGTCGACGAGGCGGGCACCCCGGTCACGCCGGGCGGCACCGGCCAGCTGGTGATCGGCGGCGTCGGCCTGGCCCGCTACCTGGACCCGGTCAAGGACACCGAGAAGTACGCACCGCTGCCCTCGCTCGGCTGGGACCGCGCCTACCGCAGCGGCGACCTCGTCCAGGCCGATCCGGCGGGCCTGCTCTTCCTCGGCCGCACCGACGAGCAGATCAAGCTCGGCGGCCGCCGGATCGAACTGGGCGAGGTCGACGCGGCACTCCAGGCCCTGCCCGGCGTGGCCGGGGCGGCGGCCGCCGTCCGCACCGCGCGCGGCGGCAACCAGCTGCTCGTCGGCTACCTGGTCACCAAGGACGGCTGGGACCGCGAACAGGCCGTCGAACGGCTGCGCGCCGAGCTCCCGGCCGCCCTGGTGCCGCTCCTCGCGCCCGTCGACTCGCTGCCCACCCGTACCTCCGGCAAGGTCGACCGCAACGCCCTGCCCTGGCCGCTGCCCGGCCTGGAGACCGCCGGGCCGACCGAGCAGCTGTACGGCACCGAGGCCTGGCTGGCCGAGCAGTGGAGCGAGATCCTGGGCGTGCCGGTGAGCGGCCCGCGCGACGACTTCTTCGCCATCGGCGGCGGCAGTCTGGCAGCGGCCCGGCTCACCACCCTGCTGCGCGCCCGCTACCCGAGCGCCGCGGTGCTGGACATCTACCAGCAGCCGACGCTGCGCAAGCTCGCCCGCCACCTGGAGCGCACGGCGGCCGACAGCGGCGAGACCCGCACCATCGCCCTGGTGCCGACCAGGGCCAAACTGCTCCAGCTGCTCCTGCTGATCCCGCTGTTCACCGTGGTCGGACTGCGCTGGACGGTCGCGCTGCTGGCGCTCGGCAACGTCCTCACCCACCTCGGCGACTACCCGTGGGCGCCGACCGCGTCCTGGTGGGCGGTGGGCGCGGGCGCACTCGCCCTGTACACCCCGGCGGGCCGGCTGGCGATCGCGGCCGG
Organism: Kitasatospora sp. NPDC088548; assembly: GCF_044753005.1. Taxonomy (NCBI): domain Bacteria; kingdom Bacillati; phylum Actinomycetota; class Actinomycetes; order Kitasatosporales; family Streptomycetaceae; genus Kitasatospora; species Kitasatospora sp. NPDC088548. The sequence continues at coordinate 138,591 of NZ_JBIVMI010000006.1, read as the reverse complement.
CGGCGCCCGGCTGCTGCTGCGCGGTCTGCGACCGGGCAGCTATCCGCGCGGCGGCGGCACCCATCTGCGGCTCTGGACGGCCGAACGGCTCGCCGAGATGAGCGGCGCCACCGGGCTCTCCGGGGCCTGGCTGGTGCGCTACGCGCGGGCGCTCGGCGCCAGGGTCGGCCCGGAGGTGGACCTGCACTCGCTGCCGCCGATCACCGGCATGCTCAAGCTGGGCCGGGGCTGTGCGGTGGAGGCCGAGGTGGACCTCTGCGGCTACTGGCTGGACGGCGACCGTCTGGAGGTCGGCCAGATCAAGGTCGGCTCCGGCGCCGTGGTCGGGACGCGCTCGACGCTGCTCCCCGGTGCCAGGGTCGGCAAGCGCGCCCAGGTGGTGGCCGGCTCCAGCGTGACCGCACAGGTCCCGACCGGCCAGCGCTGGGGCGGCGCACCCGCCGTCAAACTGGGCCGTGCCGAACGGGCCTGGCCCAAGGAACGCCCGGCGCGCCAGGTCCGCTGGGCCGTGCTCTACGGGGTCAGCGGCACGGCGCTCAGCCTGCAGCCGGTGCTGCCCGCGCTGGCCGCGCTCGCGGTGCTCGCCCGCTTCGTCCACCCCGGCGGCGGCCTCGGCACCGCGCTCGGCGGCGCCCTGCTCGCCCTGCTGCCCGCCACCCTGGCGTACGGCCTGCTTTACGCGGCGCAGCTGGTGGCGGCGGTACGGCTGCTGAGCATCGGCCTGACGCCCGGGGTGCACCCGCTGCACGGCCGGGTCGGCTGGCAGGCCTGGACGGTCACGCAGCTGATGGACCAGGCCCGCGAGATCCTGTTCCCGCTGTACGCCGGTCTGATCACCCCGTTCTGGCTGCGGGCGCTCGGGATGAAGGTCGGCCGGGGCGCCGAGGTGTCCACGGTGCTGGCCCTGCCCAGCCTGACCACGGTCGGGGACGGCGCGTTCCTGGCCGACGACACCCTGATCGCCCCGTACGAGCTGGGCGGCGGCTGGGTGCGGCTCGGCGAGGCGAAGGTCGGCGAGCGCGCCTTCCTCGGCAACTCGGGGATGACCGCGCCCGGGCGGGCCGTGCCGGCCCGCGGCCTGGTGGGCGTCCTGTCGGCGACGCCGAAGAAGGCGAAGAAGGGCGGCTCGTACCTGGGCATGCCGCCGATGCGCCTGCCGCGCTCGGCCGACGAGGCCGACCAGAGCCTCACCTACGAGCCGCCGGCCCGGCTGCTCTGGGCGCGCGGGCTGGTCGAGGTGGCCCGGCTGCTGCCGGTGCTGGCGTCCGGGGCGCTCGGCGCGCTGACGCTGGCAACGCTGTCCTGGCTGGCCGACGGCTGGTCGCCGGCGGTGGCCGCGCTGCTCTCCGGTCTGGTGCTGCTGGCGGCCGGCGGGGTGGCCTGCCTGGTCGCGGTGGCGGCGAAGTGGCTGCTGGTCGGCCGGTTCCGGGCGGTGGAGCATCCGCTGTGGAGCGGCTTCGTGTGGCGCAACGAGCTCGCGGACACCTTCGTCGAGGTGCTGGCGGTGCCATGGCTGGTCGGCTCGGTGCCCGGCACACCGCTGCTGAACGTCTGGCTGCGGGCGCTCGGCGCGGGCATCGGGCGGGGCGTCTGGTGCGAGAGCTACTGGCTGCCGGAGGCCGACCTGGTCACTCTCGGGGACGGGGTCAGCATCAACCGGGGCTGTGTGGTGCAGACCCACCTCTTCCACGACCGGATCATGCGGATGGATACTGTCATCCTCCGCGAGGGCGCCACCCTGGGCCCGGGCGGCATCGTGCTGCCCGGCAGCACGGTGGGCGCGCGCAGCACGCTGGGCCCGGCCTCGCTGGTGATGCGCGCCGAGTCCGTCCCCGCCGACACGCGGTGGCTGGGCAACCCGATCGAGGCGTGGCAGACCACGCCATGACCATCCGCCCCGCTGGCGGCGTCCCCGACACCCCGCACGTCCCCCGTCCCCCCACGTCCGCCATCTCACAGGGAGCACACGACCCGGTGAAACCCCGCCCCGTGCAGCCCGAGCACGCCCCGGCGGCCCCCAGCGCCGCCCCGGACCCCTACTTCCCCAACAGTGGGGATCCGCGCTACCGGGTCCACCGCTACGAACTCGCCCTGGACTACCGTCCCGGCCCCAACCGACTCGGCGGCACCGCCCGGCTCAGCGCCGTCGCGGGCGTCGCCCTGGCCGAGTTCGCGCTCGACCTCGGTGAGTTCAGGATCGGCCGGGTCCTGGTCGACGGCAGGGCCGCCCGGTACACCCACCGGGGCGGCAAGCTGCGGATCCGCCCGGCGAAGGCGCTCGCCGCCGGTGCGGCGTTCACCGTCGAGGTGCACTACACCGGCAACCCCCGCCCGGTGCGCAGCCCGTGGGGCGGCCTCGGCTGGGAGGAGCTGACCGACGGCGCGCTGGTGGCCAGCCAGCCCGTCGGAGCGCCGTCCTGGTTCCCGTGCAACGACCGGCCCGCCGACAAGGCCGGCTACCAGATAGCGATCACCACACCGTCCCCGTACACCGTGGTGGTCGGCGGCCGGCTGCTGACCCGGACGACCCGGGCGTCCAGCACCACCTGGGTGTACGAGCAGAGCGAGCCGACCTCGACCTACCTGGTCACCGTCTCGATCGGCCAGTACCGGGCGGTCCGGTTCGCCGAGCGCCCCGCCGTCCCGCAGACCGGCTACCTGCCGGAGCGGCTGGCGGACGGGTTCGGCGCGGGCTTCGACCAGCAGCCGCGGATGATGGAGTACTTCGAGGAGGTCTTCGGACCGTACCCGTTCGGCGAGTACGCGGTGGTCGTCGCCGACGAGGAGCTGGACGTCCCGGTCGAGGCGCAGGGCGTCGCCACCTTCGGCACCAACCACCTCGGCGGGGGCTGGGACCGCGAGCGCCTGATCGCCCACGAGCTGGCCCACCAGTGGTTCGGCAACAGCCTCACCATCGCCGACTGGAGCCACATCTGGCTCAACGAGGGCTTCGCCAAGTACGCGGAGTGGCTCTGGTCCGAGCACGCCGGCGGCCCGACCGCCGCCACCCGCGCCGCCGCCGCGCACACCCTCCTGGCCGGGCTCCCGCAGGACCTCCGGCTCGCCGGCCCCGGCCGGAAGCTGATGTTCGACGACCGCCTCTACCAGCGCGGCGGCCTCGCCGTCCACGCCCTGCGGCAGGCCCTCGGCGACCCGTCCTTCTTTCGCATGCTCAAGGACTGGGCCACCCTCAACCGCCACGGTGTCGTCAGCACCGCCGGCCTCACCGCGCACGTCTCCCGCTACACGGACGCCCCGCTGGGGCCTCTGCTCGACGCCTGGCTCCACCGCCCCGAGCTGCCACCGCTCCCGGTCGGCTGACGCCGGGAAAGCGGCGTGTTGGGCCCTGGACCGATGTCCAGGGCCAACTGCCCTCCGGCGGATGAACGGTGGGGCAGGTCCGGGTCCGGGCAGCCGACATTCCAGGACGGCACCGGTGAAAAGGGGTGGAGCGGAGACGATGACCGGGCTAGGTTGGGGGCGCCGTCCGGCTCGCGCGTGACACCGCGGTGCATACCGGTGATTCACCGGCGGTGCGTCGGCCGCGCTCACAACCACCCGATGCCGCCGAGGAATTCAGAGGATCAGATGACCGACCAGCCTGACGAGCTGTTCCCCGCCACCCGCCGTGCCCTGCTGCACCGGATCGCGGTGGCGCAGGCCGAAGGCCGCACACCGTCCCTGGTCGCCGCGGTGGTCCGGGACGGCCGACTGGTCTGGAGCGGCGCCCGCAGCATGATCGACGGCCATGCCCCCACTCCCGGGGTGCAGTACCGGATCGGCTCGCTGACCAAGGCCTTCGTCGCCGTGCTGGTGCTGCGACTGCGCGACGAGGGCCTGCTCGACCTGGCCGACCCGCTCGAACGCCATCTTCCCGGCACCCCGGCGGGCGGGGCCACCATCGCCCAGCTGCTGGCGCACTCCGCCGGTCTCGCCGCCGAGACACCCGGGCCCTGGTGGGAGCGGACCGACGGCTCGCTGCGCCCGGCTCTGGACGACATCCTGGAGGCCGACGCCCCGCTCAAGCACCCGGCCGGCCGGCGCCACCACTACTCCAACCCCGGCTACGCCCTGCTCGGCGCCCTGGTGGAACGGCTGCGCGGCAGGCCGTGGGGCGAGGTGCTGCGGTACGAGGTGCTGGAGCCGCTCGGCATGGACCGCACCACCCTGCTCCCCGAGCACCCGCACGCGGGCGGCTTCGCCGTCCACCCCTGGGCGGACGTCATGCTGCCCGAGCCGCTCACCGACACCGGTCTGATGGCCCCGGCCGGGCAGCTCTGGTCCACCGCCACCGACCTGGCCCGCTGGGCCGCCTTCCTGGCCGGCGGCGACGAGAAGGTGCTGGCCGCCGCCACCCTGGCCGAGATGCGCCGGCCCGCCGTCGGCCCGGAGAGCGCCGACTGGTCCGGCGCCTACGGCCTCGGCCTGCAGCTGTTCCGCCACGAGGGCCGGGTGCTGTACGGCCACACCGGTTCGATGCCCGGGTTCACCGCCGGACTCTGGATCAGCGAGGCGGACGGCCTGGCCGCACTGGCGCTGAGCAACGCGACCGGCGGCGCCAACACCCCGCTGGTGGCCGCGGAGTTGATCGCCCTCACCGCGAAGCACGAGCCGCGGCTGCCGGAGCCCTGGCGGCCGTTGCCCAGCGTGGACGAGGAACTGCTGGCGCTCACCGGCCCGTGGTACTGGGGCGCCACCGCCCACGCACTGCGGCTCAAGGCCGACCGCGTCCTGGAGCTCGCCTCGCTCGCCGGCGGCGGCGGCCGGAGCTCGTCCTTCCGCCCCGAGCCGGACGGCAGCTGGACGGGGCTCGACAACTACTACGCGGGCGAGACACTGCGCGTGGTGCGGGCCGCCGACGGCTCGGTGAGCCATCTGGACCTGGGCTCCTTCGTGCTCACCCGCGAACCGTACGGCCCCGCCCCCGTCGTTCCGGGCGGCGTCGACCCGCAGGGGTGGCGCGCGGGCTGACGCCCGAGGCCCGCAGGGGCACTGGTGACGCGGCGCGCGCCCCCGCCGCACCACCAGTGCCCCCCCCTTGTCCACCCCTCGCCGGGAAGCGGGCGGCAACCCCCGGGTGCCCGTCAGGTGTCCTACGGATACCGGGTGGCCCCATTCAGCAGTTGCACATCTACCCTCCGCCGAACCGCAACGTGAACGCCAGCCGGCTCGGAAAAACATACGGATACCGGCTCGCCGCGCCCGTCCAGCCGTGCGAGCCGGGCCCGGTGCCACGACGACCCGTGGCACCTCCGTCCGTACTGCCCTGGAGGGTCCGCGCCATGACCACCGTCCCCACGTACACTCCGTCCGCAGTCGCCCCCGGCCACGCCGCAGCCGCGCCCGTCCCGCGCCCGGTCCGACCGGGCGCCCTCCAGCCGCCCCAGCCCAAGCCCCAGCCCCAGCCCCAGCCGGGCGCCGGGTACACCGTCGGCCTCGCCCGGGACGAGGACGACGTCCGCGCCGCCCAGCGGCTTCGCCACCAGGTGTTCGCCGCCGAACTCGGCGCCGTGCTGCACAGCCCGGTTCCGGGCCTGGACGTCGACCCGTTCGACGCGTACTGCGACCACCTGCTGGTCCGCGAGGGCGAGGACGGCGCCGTGGTCGGCACCTACCGTCTGCTGCGCCCCGAGGCCGCGCGACGGGCCGGCCGGCTCTACTCCGACGGCGAGTTCGACCTGGCCGGCCTCGCGCCGCTCCGTCCCGGCCTGGTGGAGCTGGGCCGCTCCTGCATCCACCCCGACCACCGGGGCAACGGCGCCGTCATCAACCTGATGTGGGGCGGCATCGCCCGTTACCTCGCCGACACCGGCAACACCTGGGTCGGCGGCTGCTGCTCGATATCGCTGGACGACGGCGGTGCCACCGCGGCCCGGGTCTGGGACACCGTCAGCGCCAAGCACCTCGCCCCCGAGGAGTACCGCGTGACCCCGCACCGCCCCTGGGACGCGACCGGTGTGCCACGGGCCGAGCGGGCGCCGCTGCCGGCCCTGCTCCGCGGCTACCTGCGGCTCGGCGCCTGGGTCTGCGGCGCCCCCGCGCACGACCCGGACTTCGCCACCGCCGACCTCTACGTGCTGCTGTCGCTCGAACGCACCGACCCGCGCTACCTGCGGCACTTCCTCTCCGGGCTCGCCACCCGGCCCGCGCACCCGGCCTCATGAGCGTCTGGCTGCCCACCGCGCCCTGCACCCCGGAGGCGTGCCTGGCCGAGCCGGGCCCGGTGGTCGCCCTCCCCCGGCGGGCGCTGCGGCTGACCGCCTGCCTGGCCGTCCTGGTCACGGGCCTGGCGCTCATCCCTCCGGTGCGCGCCCTCCCCCGCGCGGCACGCGACCGGCTGGTCCGGCTCTGGGCGCGCACCCTGCTGGGCTCGCTCGGGGTCACCCTCCGGCCCGGGCCGGCACCCGCCGCCGGGGGCGGGGTGCTCGTGGTCGCCAACCACGTCTCCTGGCTGGACATTCCGCTGATCGCGACCGGCCGGCCCGGCCGGTCGCTGGCCAAGACCGAGGTACGGCACTGGCCCGTTCTCGGGGCGCTGATCGCCCGGGGCGGCACCGTCTTCCTCGACCGCGACCGGCTGCGCACCCTCCCGGCCACCGTCGACACGGTCGCCGGGGAGCTGCGGGCCGGCCACCCCGTGATCGTCTTCCCGGAGGGCTCCACCTGGTGCGGAAGGGAGAGCGGCCGGTTCCGCCCGGCCCTCTTCCAGGCCGCGGTCCAGGTCGGCGCCCCCGTCCAGCCGGTGACGATCCGCTACCGGCTGGCGGACGGACGGCCGACCAGCGCGCCCGCCTTCGTCGGCGAGGACGGTCTGCTCACCTCGCTCGCCCGGGTGGTCGCGGTGCGCGGGCTGGTGGCGGAGGTGGACTTCCTGCCTCCGATCCACGCCCCCGCCCAGGCCCCCTCCGCGTCGCACCCCCGGTGGGCGGCCCGCCGGGAACTGGCCCGCTCCGCCCAGACCGCCGTGGAGGACGCCGCTCGATGAGCCTCGCCCGGCCGCGCCGGTCAATAGCGCGGGTCAGGAGCGCCGGTCAGCCGCGCCGGGCGTCCGTCAGCGGCGCCGACGCCGGCTCACCGCCCTGGTCCGGCACCGCGGGCCGGACGGCCGGGCGGAGCAGGACCGTGACCAGGAGGGCGGTGACGGCCAGCACCGCCGCTCCGCAGAGCACCGCGAGGTGCACGCCCTCGACGAAGGCGCCCTCCACTGCCGCCCGGACCGGGCCCGGCAGTTCGGCCGCCGCGCCGGAACCCTGGACACCGCTCCCACCGCCCGCACCGGCCAGCGCGTCGGCGGCCGGCCCGACCGCGCCGGGCGGGATGCCGAGCCGGCCCAGGTTCTCGGTGAGGGCTCCGTTCAGACGGTAGGTCAGGACGGCGCCCAGGACCGCGACGCCGACCACTCCGCCGAGCTCGCGCAGGGTGTTGATGGTCGCGGAGGCCATGCCGGCCTGCGGCGGCTCGACCCGCTGGAGGACGGCGATGGAGACGGGGGTGAACGTCAGGCCCATGCCCAGACCCATCGCGAACAGGGTCCACAGGTATTCGGGGTAGCGGGCCTGCCCGCCGTACAGGGCGAGGCCGCCGAGGCCGAAGGCGCACAGCGTCAGGCCCAGTGCCACGGGAAGCCGGGGACCGTAACGGGTGGTCAGCCGCTGGGAGAGCGGCGCCGCGAGGACGATCATCGCGGTCATCGGCAGCCCGGCATAGCCGGCGGCCGACGGCGACCAGCCCAGCACGTCCTGCATCAGCAGCGGCAGGAAGAACAGCGCGCCGAACATCCCGAAGCTGACCACGAAACCGCTGAGCATGGCGCCGCCGAGCACCCGGTCACGGAACAGCCGGAGCTCCAGCATGGGCTCGGCCACCCGCAGTTCGAGGAGCACGAAGGCGACCAGCAGCACCGCCGCCGCCACCGCGCAGACGAGCACCCGGGTGTCGGTCCAGCCCCGGGCCGGACCTTCGATCAGTGCGTAGACCAGCGCCCCCAGGCCGGCGGCGGAGAGCGCGAGCCCGGCGAGGTCGACGCGGCGCTCGCGCGGCGCGATGGCCGGCAGCACCCGGCCCGCCAGCAGCAGCCCGCCCACGCCGATCGGGACGTTGATCCAGAACACGCTGGCCCAGCCGAACGCCTCGACCATGGGCCCGCCGACCACCGGCCCGACCGACAGGCCGAGCGCGGAGACGCCCGACCAGAGACCGATCGCCCGGGCGCGCTCCCGCTGGTCGGTGAAGACGTGCCCCAGGATCGCCAGGCTGCCCGGGGTGAGCAGCGCGGCCCCCACCCCCTGGAGCATGCGGGCGGCGATGAGCACACCGGTCGTCCCGGCGAGCGCCGCGCACGCCGAGCCGAGGGTGAACAGGGCGAGGCCGAGCCGGAAGACCCGGGTACGGCCGTACCGGTCACCGAGCGCGCCGCCGGTGAGCAGCAGACCCGCGTAGACGAGGCTGTAGCCCTCGACCACCCACTGAAGGCCGCTGATACCGGTCCCCAGGTCCTGCCCGATCCGGGGCAGGGCGTTGTTGACGATGACGTTGTCCAGCATGGACATGAACATGGTGACGCACAGCGTCAAGAGCGCAAGCCTCTTGCGTCGGGCGCTCGACCCCTCCATCGGAAACCTCTCCCTCAGATGGGCCCCTAACACCGTTAGGGGCTGACCGGCACGCACAGACTGCCCCTAACGGTGTTAGATTGCAAGCGGGATTTCCGGATCCGCGGGAGGCGACACACATCCATGCCGGAGAACAACGACACCCAGCCCGGCCTGACCAGGGAGACCCTGGCCCAGGCGGCCCTGCGGGTCCTGGAACGGGAAGGCCTCGCGGGCCTGTCCATGCGGAAGGTCGCCGCCGAGGTCGGCGTCAAGGCGGCCTCGCTGTACTGGCACGTCCGCAACAAGGAGGAACTGCTCGACCTCCTCAATGACGCGATCATGGCCGGCGGCGAGCCGCCACCGCGCGAGGGCGACTGGCGCGGCCAGTTCCGCGAGTACTGCCGGCGCTACCGGCAACTCCTGCTGAGCCGACGCGACGCCGCCAAGGTCGTCGCGGGTCGCCTCGCCCCCGGCCCCAACCTGCTGCGGCTGCTGGAGGACCAGTTGGACCGGCTGCGCGAGGCCGGCTTCTCCAACGCCGACGCGGCCCTGGCCACCTATCTGCTCGGCGCCTACGTCCAGGGCTTCGTGCTCCAGGAACAGTCACCGATCTCCGCCGACGAGACGACGGGAACGAGCCGCCGGGACATCGCCGCCGCCGCTGCGAACCGCTTCCGGGCACTGCCGCCGGACGCCTTTCCCAACCTGGTCGCCCTGGCCGACGACCTCACCGAACCCTCGATGGACGCCCGCTTCGCGTTCGGCCTCGAACGCGTCCTCGACGGACTCGCCACCCTGCTGCCACCGGCAGACCACCGCTGATCCGATCATCTGTATGATCGCCGGGCCCAAGAGGGTTGATGCGGAAACGGGGGCGACTGCCATGCACGAGGACTCCACGGCGCGGACTGCCCAGCCCGGCCCTTCGCCCGGCGACCCGTCGGCCCGTCCGACTGCCGAACCGCCGGCCGGCCCCATGATGCCCGGCGACCCGACGCCCGTGCAGGGCGGCCAGACCGGACTGGCCACCGGGGCCGCGAAAGGCTGTCTCCACCTCCTCGGCGAGTTGACGATCGAGGCGGTCGGCACCGTGGTGCTGGGCGTCGCCACCACCGCTTCCCTGGCCGCCGTCTTCGTTCTCGCCCAACTGGCCCGCCGACACAGCCCCGCAGCGTCCTGTGCCTTCGCCGCGCTCGCCGTACTCGGCGTGGCCCACGGCATCCGCCGGCTCCGACGCCCCAAGGAACAGCGCACCCGCCTCGGCCGCCGCTCCGCCGCCGTCACCGGCGGACTCGGCCTCTGGCTGCTCGCCTGCCTCGGCTACGCCTCCTTCGGCACGGCGCTCGACCTCGGTTCCGGCCTCTGAGAACGCCGCGGCCTCCGGGCTCCGCTCCCTCCTCGGCGTCGACGGATCTCGGGCGGCCCGGGTAGCCTCACGGGCGTCCCGCCGCCCGCTCCCGGAGGTCTTCCGCCATGTCCGACCTGTATCCGCTCGGCCAACCGTACGCACAGGGGCTGCTGGAGGTCGGTGACGGCAACGAGATCCACTGGGAGGTGTCCGGCAACCCGGAGGGCAAGCCCGCCGTGGTGGTCCACGGCGGGCCCGGGTCCGGGCTCAGCGCGGGCAACCGGCGGTACTTCGATCCGGAGCGGTACCACCTCGTGCTGTTCGACCAGCGCGGATGCGGGCAGAGCAGGCCGCACGCGGCCGACCCGGCGACCGGACTGGCGCACAACACCACCGCGCACCTCATCGCGGACATGGAACGGCTGCGCGAGCATCTGGGCATCGACCGCTGGCTGCTGTACGGCGGTTCATGGGGCTCGACGCTGATCCTCGCGTACGCGCAGGCGCATCCCGAGCGGGTGTCGGAGATCGTGATCTGCGGGGTCACCATGACCCGCCCGGAAGAGATCGACTGGCTGTACCGGGGTGTCGGCCGGCTGCTGCCCGGTCCCTGGGAGGCGTTCCGGGCCGCGCTGCCGCCCGGCGAACAGGACGGCAACCTGGTGGCCGCGTACAGCCGACTGCTCAACAGCCCGGACGACGCGGTCCGGTCCGAGGCCGCGAAGTCCTGGGCGACCTGGGAGGACGCGGTGATCGCGCACGAGTCACTCGGCAAGCCGAACGCGTACACCGACCGGCCCGACGACGCGCTGATGGCGTTCACCCGGATCACCGCGCACTACTTCGCCCATGACGCCTTCCTGAAGGACGGCCAACTCCTGCGCGACGCCGGAAGGCTGGCCGGCATCCCGGGCGCGCTGATCCACGGCCGGCTGGATCTCGGCTCCCCGCTGTACACCGCCTGGTCGCTGGCAAAGGCCTGGCCGGACGCCGAGTTGACGGTCATCCAGGAATCCGGCCACACCGGCAGCCCGGCCATGCGGCAGGCGATCTTCGAGGCGATCGAGCGGTTCGCGACACCCGAACCCGGCCGCCGCGAACAGTGACGCCTTGTCAACGGCGCGCACCGACGGCAGCGCCGGGCGACCCGGCGCGATCTTGATCAGTCCTGGTCCGCCACGTTGGGGCCGGAGGAGTGCCGCCCGGCCCGACGGTGGCGCGTCCGGCGGCCTTCGGCCGAGGACGCTTCCTGCGCCAGGAGCACCCGGCGCAGCAGGTCGGACAGCTGTCGGCGCTCGTCGGGCGCCAGGACGCCGAGCAGTCGGCGCTCCTCCCGGCCGACGACGTCCAGGGCCTCCCGCCAGGCCGCCCGGCCGGCCTCGGTCAGCCCGACATCGACCCGGCGGCGGTCCTCGGTGGAGGGCGTGCGCACCACGAACCCCCGGCGTTCCAGGGCCTCCAGACGGCCGGTCACCGAGGCGGGCGCCAGGTTGAGGTCGACCCGCAGTTCGGACGGGGCGGCGTGGCCACCGCGACCGGCGAGAACATGGAGGGTGTCGAACTCGTGCTTCTGCAGGCCGTAGTCGGCGACCCCCTCCTCCCGGACGCGTCCCAGGTGCCGGGAGAGCTTGCTCATCCGGGTGACGGCTCCCTCGATGTCGGGATCGAGGTGGGGCAGGACGGGCCGCCAGCGGTCGACGTGACCGTCGGTCCAGTCACGCGGTTCATCCGGTCGCCGCTCGGGGTGTTCCATGGCACGAGTCTAAGCATCGCCGACCACCACCAAGATATTCGGCACCGAATATTTCATTGCAGAACTTTTGACACCGAAATACATTGCTCGCGTGACCCACCACCCACTGAGGCTCCGTGGCTTTCGGCTGCTCTTCATCGGCCGGACCATCTCCACTCTCGGCGATGCCGTCGTCCCCGCCGCACTCGCGATAGCCATCACGCGGGCCACCGGCTCCTCCGGTGCGCTCGCCCTGGTCCTGGGCTGCGCGATGGTGCCGCGGCTGCTGCTGCTCCCCTTGGGTGGCGTGATCGGGGACCGCTTCAACCCGCGGGTGGTGGCCCTGGCCACCGACCTGGTCCGGGCCGCCGCGCAGCTCTTCGTCGGCGTCGAACTGCTCGGCGGGGAGCCGAGCCTGACCCACATCGCGGTCGCCGAGGCACTCGGCGGCGTCGCCTCCGCGTTCGCCATGCCGACCGCCTCCCCCCTGGTCGCGGCCACCGTCGAAGGCCCGCACCGAATGCGGGCCAACGCACTGCTGGCCTCCGCCAGCAGCGCAGCGCGGCTCGGCGGCCCCGCACTGGCCGGTGTACTGGTGTACACGGCGGGCGCCGGCTGGGCGTTCGTCCTGGACGGCGTCTCCTTCGTCGTCAGTGCCGCACTCCTGGCCCGGATCACCGTCCGGCACGCCCCGGCCGAGCGTCGCTCGCTCCTCACCGATCTCGCCGAGGGATGGGTCGAACTACGTTCCCGGGACTGGTACTGGACCAGTCTGATCGCTCATGGCACGTGGAACGGCGCCGCCGCGGTCCTGCTCACCCTCGGCCCGCTGATCGCCACCGAGCGGCTGGGCGGGGACGGTGTCTGGATCGCGCTGACACAGGCCGGGGCGATCGGGATGCTCGCCGGTTCACTGCTCGCCGGACGGGTCCGGCCGCGCCGCCCGGTACTGCTGGCCAACCTGGGTCTCGCCCTCTACGCCCTGCCACTGCTCGCCCTCGCGGCGGCCGCCCCGGCTCCGGCCACCGTCGCCGCGTACGCGCTCGCGATGGCCGGCCTCGGCTTCCTCAGCCCGGTCTGGCAGACGGTGGTTCAACAGGAGTTCCCCGCACAGGTCCTGGCCAGGGTCACTTCCTACGACTGGCTGCTCTCGCTGGCCGCCGCGCCACTCGGCTACACGCTCGCCCCGCTGGCCGCCGACGCCTGGGGCAGCACCGGACCACTGCTGGTCACCGCCGCTCTGGTGATGCTGGCCTGCGCGGGTACGGCAGCGGTCCCGGGCGTACGCCGGGCCGGACGAGCTGGGCAGCCGCCGCCCGCCGGGGAGACCGGAGGAACCGGGGAGACCGGGGAGTCCCGCAAGGCTGAGCAGGCCGGGGAGAGTTGAGAGACCGGGAGCGTCCGTTTCCCAGGGGGATCATCCGTCGACTGCGGGGCCCATACGATACGAGCATGATCGCCTACGCTCCAGCTGCCCTGTTCTTCGTCTTGTGCGGGTTCGGGGTCTTGCGCGACCGTCGCCAGTTCAGCAACGCCGTCCTGCTCGGCATAGCCGTCTCCCTCCTCGCTCTGGCCCTGCTCACCGAACTGCGCAAGGCCCCCACTCTGATCGTCGAGCTGGCAGCGGCCGCGATCGTTCTGCTGCCGACGATCGGCACCCTGGCGCTGATCGGCTTTCTGATCACCAATGGACTGACCATGATCCGCAAGGAGGGCAGGAGGCCGGCCAACCTGCTCTCACTCCTCGCGGGCCTCGGCATCCTGGCGGTGATCGGGCTGCTCGGCGCGGCGCTGCTCACCCGCTCCTATCGGCTGGGCATTCTCGCGGGCACCGCCATGCTGGTGGTCGGATACATCTCCTTCCTGTTCGTCTGCTTCGTCGGCTACGCCTTCCTCTACGGACGTCACCGGCCGCGCCGGGACGTGGACTTCGTGGTGGTGCTCGGCTCCGGCCTGATCGGCGGCGACCGGGTGCCGCCACTCCTGGCCAGCCGGCTGAACCGGGGACGCGACGTCTACGAGAGGCAGGCCGCCCGCGGCAACCCCCCGGTGCTGATCACCTCAGGCGGGCAGGGCCCGGACGAGAAGCTGCCGGAGTCGCATGCGATGGCCGACTACCTCCTTGAGCGCGGTTTTCCGGAGGAGCACATCGAGCGCGAGGACCGCTCACGCACCACCGAGGAAAACCTGCTGTACAGCAAGGTGATCATGGAGCAGGCCAACCCCGAGTACCGCTGTGTGATCGTCACCAACAACTTCCACGCCTTCCGTGCCGCGCTGACCGCCCGTAAGTCCGGTGTGAACGGTCAGGTGTTCGGCTCGCCCACGGCCGCCTACTACTGGCCGAGCGCGACGATCCGCGAGTTCGCCGCAGTGTTCCTCTCCCACAGGTTGGTCAACTTCGGTATCTGCGGCTTCCTCGCACTGTGCGGGGTGCTCGCCGTACTCTGACGCCCTCGCCCTTCCTGGCCCCGGACGCGCCCGTGGCGACCGGGGCCCTTCTGTCTCGGCCTGTGCGGCAACAGCCCGCCTGCGATCACCACTCGGGCCGTGGGGTCAGGCGGCCGGTCGCGGGGCCAGGACCGCGCAGGTGGTGGTGGCGTGCGCGTACAGTTTGCCGTCCTTGACGCCTGTCACCCGCGCCTCGGCGGTCGCCACCATCCGGCCGACGTGCAGGGCGACACCCTCACAACGCAGCGCCCCGGAATCGGCGAACAGCGGACGCACCATATGGACGTTCAGCTGCGTGGTCGTATAGCCGATACCGGCGGGCAGCCGACTCATCACGGCGCAGCCGAGCGCCGAATCGAGCAGGGTGGCGAGGTAGCCGCCGTGAACGGTGTTCATCGGGTTGTACAGGTGGTCACCGAGCTCACCCTCGAACACCGCCGTACCCGGTCCCGCCTCGACCAGACGGAAGCCCAGGGTGCTCCCGATCGCCGGCGCCTGGATCCGGCCCGCGAGCATCTCCCGCAGGATCTCCTCCCCCGTGAGATGCGGGAACGCGGACACCGGCGGACCGGCCGACCACTGATGGGTGCGCGTGCGCGGCTGCTGGTCCATCAGGGACGCTTCGTCACCGAGCTCATAAGTCGTCATGCCATCAACCTGCCCTGTTCTCCTGCGGCACTCAAGTGCGATTCCACACCACGGTGGTGGCCGCGCCATGGCGGCATCGGCCATGACGTGTGGCCGGAGCGCGGCTGACTGTCACGCACCTCCCGTCGCCCGTACGCGGCACGGCATCCGATCGAACTCCTCCCTACCAGGAGTCCCCATGGCTGTTCTGTCGGCGCCCCACCACGCTGACCGCCACCGCCGCCGGCAGCGACTCGGTCACGCTCACCTGGCGGGCAGTCACCGGCCCCGGCCACTTCGTCCTCGCCGATGGCCAGTGCTGACAGCGGCGCCAACAGTGGTGCCGGCCTTACCGCCTGCGGCCGCACCGTCCACGGCGCCACCGGCACGCCCGAGGACAGCACCACCACGCACCGTTCGCGGCTGCGGCCCTGACCGCTGAAGCCCCTCATCCGCCGGCCTCCCCGGGGCGCAGACCTGCGAACAGGTCGGTCTCGGGGAGTCGACTCGCCACCAGACTCCGCGCGAGGTGGTAGTCTTCGGTCGGCCAGACCTCGCGCTCGATGTCGCGCGGGTGCGCCATGAATCCCGCGCCGGACTCGATCTGGGTGGCATGCGCGAGCAACGCGGCGTCCCGTACGGCGAACTGCTCGGCGCAGGCGATCCGGGTGGTGATGGCGAGCGCGGGCGGGGTGTCGGGCCACCCGGCGAGCAGCTCGCCCATGGCCGACTCGACGCCCCGCGCCGTCATCGCGTCGTGCAGGGTCTGGAACCAGGCCCGGGACAGCGCCAGGTGGTAGTAGAGCTTGGCCACCTGCCAGGGCTCCCCCAGCTCGGGATGGCGGTCGGGATCGGCCGCCACCCCGAGGGCCTCGACGGTGACCCGGTGGGCCATCACGTGGTCGGGGTGCGGGTATCCGCCCGTCTCGTCATAGGTGACGACCACGTGCGGGCGGAACTCTCGGATCAGGGCGACCAGCGGCTCCGCGGCGACCGCGACCGGCTGACGTGCGAAGCACCCGTCGGGCAGCCGTTCTCCGGCGCCGGGAAGGCCCGAGTCGGTGAAGCCGAGGAAACGCTGCTCCACGCCGAGGATCTCGCGCGCGGCCGCCATCTCCCGGCGGCGGATCCGCGCGAGGTCCGAGCGCACCTCAGGACGGTCGAGCGCCGGATTGAGAACGGTTCCCCGCTCACCACCGGTACAGGTGGCGACCAGCACGTCCACCCCCTCGGCGGCATACCGGGCCAGTGTGGCCGCACCCTTGCTGGATTCGTCGTCGGGGTGGGCGTGCACGCTCAGCAGACGGAGTGCGGGGGGCTTGGTGACCATGGGTGCTCCTTCTCTCAAAGGTGATGGCACGGCGAGACGTCATAGAACTTAGGTCCGGCCCACTCGTTGGGTCAAGCATAATTTCTGTGCTCGACCCAGACTCCTTGCGCTACGCTCACCCCATGACCGAGGACACCCCCAACCTGCGCGAGCTCAACAAGCGCCGCACGCGCGACGCGATCTCCCGGGCCGCGACCGGGCTCTTCATCGAGCGGGGCTTCGACCGGACGACGATCGCCGAAGTGGCGGCGGCCGCCGGGGTGGCCAAAATGACCGTCACCAACCACTTCCCACGCAAGGAGGACCTGCTCCTCGACCTGCACGAGGAGATGGCCGCCCGCCTCGCACGAACCGTCACCGAGCGCACACCGGGCGAGTCGGCGCTGGCCTCGCTGCGCCGCGAGTGCCTGGCCGCGATCGACCGGCACGACCCCGTCCTCGGCTTCTCCGGGCCGTCGTTCGCACGCACCATCACCGAGAGCCCCACCCTGCTCGCGCGGCTGCGCGAGATCCACGAGCAGAGCGAGGACGCCCTGGCCGCCGCCCTCGCCGCGGCCACCGACTCCCCACCCGCCGACTTCACCGCCCGTGTCGCCGCCGGCCTGCTCGCCGCCGTCCACCGGGCACTGTTCGCCGAGGTCTTCCGCCGCATCCTGGCCGGCGAGAAGCATGCCGCGGTGGCTGCCGCGGTCCGCCCGGCCGCCGTCCGCGCCTTCGACCAGCTGGAGAGCGCGCTCGGCCGGTACGCCATCAGACCTCCGGCCTGAAGCCGGCGAAACCCACACAGAGGCCGAAAGGCACCGGAGAGGAGCAGCAGTTGACGAAAGGTTGACCTGTTCACGGCAGAATGTTGGCGACCCCGCCCCCTATGGTCGGCCCATGCCCCAACAGCCCACCAGGCGAGTGGCCCTACCGGTCCTGCCCTATCGCAAACCCACCCCCGGCCGGGACTACTGGACCCTGGACGACGTCCTGCCCGACCCGGACGCCGTTCGGGAGCGCTGCCTCGCTCGCGGCGACTGGACCGAGGGCTACCCCTACCGTCCCGAGAGCTGGCCCGGGCTGCGCACCATGCCCGGTCTGGAGCCGGGCGAGCTGGCCCGTGTCGAGGCGCTGGTCCGCAAGGCCACCGGCGCGCCCCGGCTCTGGGTCCAGAGCGCCCCCGGTGGCGGCACCCTCAACCACAACTGCGTCCAACTCGTCGGCGCCGGCGAGTCGGAGTCCCGCCCGCACACCGACTCCCGCGTGCTGTGCCGCTACGCCGCCGTCCTCTATCTCAGCCCCGACGCCCCCAAGGAGGCCGGCACCAGTTTCTACCGTCAGCAGTTCCCCGGCGGCCGCCTCGGCGGAAACATCGTCAACCCTCCGCACAACAACCTGGTCGAGGCACTCGGCACCCGGCACGTCCCCGTCGATGCCTTCACCGAGGACGTCCGCGTCCCCAACCGTTTCAACCGCCTTCTCCTCTACCACGCCAACCTCATCCACAGCGCCACCACCTACTACGGCACCGCTCTGGAGGAACGGCGGATGACAGCGGTCTTCTTCTGGATGGCGTGACACTCGCCGGGAGCCACCGGGGACGCCGTCACTCCCGATTCCAAAGGCAGCCTCACGTCCAGCCTTCTACCGCCCCACCCACTTCTATAGCTGCGCGCGCCGGATGGCACACCCCTCGGCGACCACTCGGGTTGGCGGAGGACACACGGGGGAGGCTGCCTGCATGGATCCGGAACCCCTGCCCGAAGCGAAGCGAGAATGCCTACCGGTGACGGAGGCGGTGCGGCCGGAGTGGGCCGGGATCGATCTGATGGCCACGCTCGATCTCGTCCGGCTGATGAACAGCGAGGACCGCAGCGTGCCCGAGGCCGTGGCCGGACAGCTGGAGCAGATCGCGGCCGCGGTCGACGCCGTCGTCACCCGGATGACCCGGGGCGGACGACTCGTGTACGCGGGGGCGGGCACGGCAGGACGGATCGGCGTGCTGGACGCGAGTGAATGCCCGCCGACCTTCAACACCGCGCCCGGCCAGGTGGTCGGCCTGCTCGCCGGCGGCCCGCAGGCCCTGGTCTCCGCCGTCGAGGGCGCCGAGGACCGTCCGGAACTCGCCCTCGCCGACCTGGAAGAGCTCAAGCTGACGCCGGACGACACCGTGGTGGGCATCTCCGCATCAGGCCGTACGCCGTACGTGGTGGCGGCCGTCCGGCACGCCCGCACGACGGGGGCCCTGACACTCGGGCTGGCCTGCACCCGGGGGTCGGAACTGGTGGCCGCGGCCGCGCTGGGCATCGAAGTGGAGGTCGGGCCCGAGGTACTGGCGGGCTCGACCCGGCTGAAGGCGGGCACGGCGCAGAAGCTCGTGCTGAATCTGCTGTCCACGGCCGTCATGGTCCGCCTCGGCAAGACATACGGAAATCTGATGGTCGACCTCCGGGCGGGCAACGAGAAGTTGCGCGATCGGGCGGAGCGGATCGTCGCCCAGGCCACCGGCGCCGACGAGAAGACCGTCCGGCGTGCGCTGACCGCCACCGACGGCAGGGCGAAGGACGCAGTCCTGGTCGTCCTCGCCGACGTGGACGCACCGACCGCCGCCCGGTTGCTCGCCGCATCGGACGGACGACTGCGCGAGGCGCTCGCACTCAGCACCCGCAAGGCCTGACCCCGGACTGCCGCCACCCCCGAAACCCCCACCCCCTACCCCGAGGACCTCACTCCACAGGCCCCTCACTCCAGCGCGCCTTCAGCACGCCCCTCCTCCACCCGGAACCCCTCGATGAGGATGCGCAGCCCGTACTCGAAGTCGGCGTCATGGTCGGTCATCCGCAGGACGTCAGCCGCCTCCCGCAGCAGTGGCAGGTCACGCAGCGCCTCGTCCGGGAACGGCGGGCGGGCCCGCTCATCGGCGTCCTGCCGCCACGCCTGCTCCTCCGTGACCCAGCCCATGATGTACCGGTCGACTGCGAGCAGCAGCCGCAGCGCACTGCGCGGCCGCAGGCCCGCTCGACAGAGAGCACTCAACTGGGCTTCGACGGCCGGAAGTTCGTCCTCAGTAGGCAGAGTTCCGGCGTGCACCCGGGCGCCGTCGTGATAGGCGAGCAGGGCGCGGCGCTTGGCGCGCGCGTCCTGGGCGATCCAGTCCGGCCAGTTCTCCGGAGCCGGTCGGCGGTCGGGTGGCAGGGCCTCGGCCAGCATGGCTTCCGCCATCAGGTCGAGCAGTTCCCGCTTGTTCTTGAAGTGCCAGTACAGCGCCGGGGACTGGACACCGAACTGCGCGGCCGCGCGGCCGGGCTGGAGACGCTCATCGGATCCGCCGGGCCCGCCCTCGGGGACATCCGGGCCGGCGGCCTCGCCGCCCGCTACGGGATCCGGACCGCTCTCCGCTCCGGCGGCCTGGCCTGCGTCGCCTCCACCGGCGTCCTCACCGCCGCCCTGCCCGCCCTCTGGCGGTACGACCGTCGCACCGATCCACACACCTCGGCGGTCCGCGCCGCGCACGACCGCGCCGAAGCCACGGACGGCGCGGCACCGTAGCGAAGCGCAACGCCGGACGGCCGGTCCACCCGACCCCGCACCGGGACACGCTCGCCGTGCGATCACCATCCGGGACACGCCGGTGGACCGCAGGTGTCAGCCGGTCACCACAGGCACACCGTCCGGGCGGTCGGCGAGCAGGGCGGCGATGCGATCCGCACAACGGATCGCGGCCGTGGCCATGGCGCTCCTCCTGGTCATCCCGGCGACATGCGGGGTCAGCAGCGCGTTCGGCAGGCCGAAGAGCGGTGAGGCGAAGGCGGCGTGCTCGTGTTCGAAGGTGTCGACGGCCGCCGCCGCGAGCGGGTGCGCCGGATCGCTCAGCGCGTCGGCCAGCGCCTGCTCGTCGACGATCCCGCCCCGGGCGGTGTTCAGCAGGATCGACCCCGGCCGCATCAGTGCCAGCTCCGCCCGGCCGATCACCCGTAGTCGGTGGTCCAGCACGGGATCGGTCGCCGCCGCGAGGAAGGCCGCCCGCAGCGGCACGCCCGCGCGGGACTTGACCGCGTGGTAGCCACGTCCGTCCCGGGCGGTCTCGGCGATCAGCGCCGACTCGTCGAAGGCGTCGACGTCGGCGAAGTCCACCCGGCCCGACCAGGCGGCCCGCGCGCCGGCCCGGTCGGCCACCCGCCGGAGGTTCAGCGTGACGGCCAGCCCGTGGCCCAGCAGACGCTCCAGCTCCCGGTCGAGCAACTCGCCCGGAGCCGCGTCCAACAGCAGGACCCGCATCCGTTCCACCTGATCCCCTTCCCGGAACGGACCCTACTGCGCGCCAGGAACCGGCTGCGAGAACCCCCTGAACCCGGCGCCGCCCCTGCACCCGGTCTCGTCAACGACGAGCGGGGCGATGCCCGGACAGTGGCTGTCCGGGCATCGCCCCGCCCCGGCGCCCGCCTCCGACTCATGGGACGAGACCCGGCAGACGCCCCGTCAGATCGACCGGCGCGCCCGCCCAGGGCCCGCACCGCCTCGCCGCCGGAAGCCGACGCGGCGGCTCAGCCGGGAATTCGCAGCTGCTCACCGGGCTCGATCAGGTCCGGATCGGCACCGATGACCAGCCGGTTCAGCTCGTACAGCGCTGGCCAGCCACCCGGCAGGCCCAGCCGCTCGGCGATGGCTCCGAGCGTGTTGCCCTCACCGACCGTCCACACCTCCCCCGGTCCGGGCAAGGCACCGGTGGCGTCCCCGTCGGGGAGAGGAGCCTCCTCGACGGTCCCGCTCCGGTCGTGGACGGCATCGTCGACGGGCGGCGGCACGACCGGGCGGACCGGGGGCCGTGCGTGGTGGCGCGCGGCCGTGGCGCCGCAGACCGGCCACGGGGTCAGGCCCCGTCGCGCGGCCAGCCGTTGGGCGACGGCGATCTGTTCCTCGGGGGCGGCGAGGTCGGCCCGCGGTGCGTAGCCGAGGCCGCCGTTCTCCCGCCAGGTCGGCTGGTCGAACTGCAGTCCCCCGTAGTAACCGTTGCCGGTGTTGATGCGCCAGTTCCCCCCGCTCTCACACGCTGCCAGCCGGTGCCAGTCCACCGGGCCGCCCCCGTCGCCGCCGGCCGGCCCGCCCGGCGGCGCGGCCTGGGCCGCCGAGACGGGGAAGGCCGCGGCCAGGGTGCACAAGGCAACGGGGACGAGGCGGCGCAGACGAGTGTTGGAAGGCATGGGCGACTCTCAGGTTCGACGACATGACAAGCGCCGCCCGCGAGCGACGCCCCATTACCGACGCACACCGCTGTCGGCGCGTCGCCTTCGACGCCGCCGCAAGGTCACCCGCACAGCCGTCACGTAC
The DNA here is from genome assembly GCF_044753005.1 of Kitasatospora sp. NPDC088548. Taxonomy (NCBI): domain Bacteria; kingdom Bacillati; phylum Actinomycetota; class Actinomycetes; order Kitasatosporales; family Streptomycetaceae; genus Kitasatospora; species Kitasatospora sp. NPDC088548. Next base: position 117,199 of record NZ_JBIVMI010000006.1, on the reverse strand, counting down.
CACCCGACCGGCTCCGGCCGTCGACCGGCCGACGCGACCCGCTACCGGGGGGCGCTCCCACCGCGCCAAGTCATCCGGCGCGGGAGCCCTCGGCCCCTGTGGAACGGGCCGGTGCCGCAAAGAATCCCGCCTCCCCGCGGGCCGTCGTGCTCCGTGCGCCGGACGGGTTCTTCGCAGCGGACCTGTCCGGTCGGCCAGAGCGACTGAAGCGCCGTCGGACGCCGCCGACGAGGCCTCCGAAGCCGGATCCGCGCCGGGCTTCCCACCCCACCGTGTGACCGATCAGGACGGGTGATGCCGGTCCCGGTCAGGTGGCGGCGCCGACCGCGTCCAGGCCCTGAGCCACGTCCTGGAGCGCCGCCGCTCCCGCGGCACCGCCTGCTCGCGACCGGAACCGTCCGCCGCGTGCCCGCCTTGTCGCACGCCCCCGGCGCCAGGTCACGCCCCCAGACCGCCCCCTGACCCGCCCACCACAAAGCACCCCCGCGCCACCCGCCGAAGCGGCGCGCCGACGACCGCATCGGCACGCCGCCACCCGAAGCTCCCCAGGTTCCCGAAGCCCCCGGGCTCCCAGGTCTCCCAGGGTTCCCAGGGCTTCCGGAGCTCCCCGGGGCTCAGCAGATCCGCGGAAGCTGCTCCCCGAGCGGGAGGTCGACGACCCGGGTGCCCCCGAGGGCCGTCCGGGCCACGACCATCCCGGCGTGGTCGGGCACGCATTCACCGATCACCGCGGCCGCCGCGCCCAGCGGGTGCGCCCGCATGGCCGCGAGGACGGCGTCGGCGTGTGCGCGCGGCACGAAGGCGACGAGCTTGCCCTCGTTGGCGACGTACATCGGGTCGAGCCCGAGGATCGCGCAGGCGTTGGCCACCTGCGGGGGAACCGGGACGCAGCGTTCCCGCACCACCACCCCGACCCCGGCCGCGGTGGCGATCTCGTTGAGCGCGGCGGCGAGCCCACCCCGGGTGGGGTCACGCAGCACGTGGAGGTCGGGTGTGACGGCGAGCATCGTCTCGACCAGACCGCCCAGGGCGGCGCAGTCGCTGGTGACCTCGACCCCGAACTCCAGGCCCTCCCGGACGCTCATGATCGCCACGCCGTGCAGGCCGATCTCCCCGCTGACGATCACCACATCGCCCGGCACGGCCCGTTGGGGCCGGATGTCGACCCCGGCCGGGATCAGGCCGATTCCGGCGGTGTTGAGGTAGATGCCGTCGCCCCGGCCAGCCTCCACCACCTTGGTGTCGCCCGTCACCACCTCGACCCCGGCGGCCCTGGCGGCCGCGCCGAGGGCTTCGGCGACCCGCCCGACCACACTCATCTCGACGCCTTCCTCCAGGATGAACCCGCAGGAGAGGTACGCCGCCCGGGCCCCGCTCATGGCGAGGTCGTTCACCGTCCCGTTGACGGCGAGGTCCCCGATGCTGCCGCCGGGGAAGAACAGCGGCCGTACCACGAACGAGTCGGTGGAGAAGGCGAGTTTGGCCCCGCCGAGGGTGAGGACGGCGGAGTCGCCGAGGGCCGCGAGCGTCCGGCTTCCGAAGGCGGGCGCGAACACGTTCTCGACCAGTTCCGCCGAGAGCGCACCGCCGCCGCCGTGGCCCATCACCACCCTCGGGTGGTCCCGCAAGGGCACCGGACAGGTCCACCCGGCGAAGTCCGGCGCGGCATCCGCCCCGGCGCCGTCCGAATCGACGACAGCCGTGCGCGTGATGGCACCGCCGCCCGGCGAGGTGCCGCCGTCCAGCCCTCCGTCGGGGCCCGGACCAAGGTCAAGGTCGATGTCAAGGTCGGTGTCAGGCAACGGGACTCGCCTCCCGGGCGCCGGCCGGCGTGCCGAGCCGGCGGTAGAGGTAGTACGCGGCGCAGGCCCCCTCGCTGGAGACCATGGTGGCGCCGAGCGGCGTACGCGGCGTGCAGGTCGTGCCGAAGGCCTCGCACTCGTTCGGCCTGAGCAACCCCTGCAGCACCTCGCCGCTGCGGCACTGCGCAGGCTCGCAGGTGGTGATCCCCGAAACGTCGAAGCGGTACTCGGCGTCGTACTCGCGGTAGCGCGACGAGAGCCGCCAGCCGCTCTGCGGGATGACGCCGATACCGCGCCACGCACGGTCGGTGACCTCGAAGACGTCCGCGAGCATCGCGCGGGCCGCCGGATTTCCCTCGGCGCGGACGGCCCGGGGGTAGGCGTTGTCGACGGTGTGCTCACCGCGTTCCAACTGCCGCACCGTGCGCCGGATCCCCTCCAGGATGTCGAGCGGCTCGAAGCCCGTCACCACGATCGGCACCCGGTGGCGGGCGGCCAGCGCGGGGTACTCGTCGGTGCCCATCACGCTGCAGACGTGGCCCGCGGCGAGGAAGCCCTGGACCCGGCAGTCCGGCGAAGCCATGATGGCGTCGATCGCGGGCGGCACCCGGACGTGCGAGACCAGCATGGAGAAGTTCCGCAGCCCCTGCCGCCGGGCCTGGTAGACGGCCATGGCGTTGGGCGGGGCGGTGGTTTCGAAGCCGATGCCGAAGAACACCACCTGACGGTCCGGGTTCTCCCGGGCGATCCGCAGCGCGTCGAGCGGCGAGTACACGATGCGGACGTCGCCGCCCTCGCTCCGGACCCGGAACAGGTCACGGTCGGTGCCCGGCACCCGCAGCATGTCCCCGAAGGAGCAGAAGACGACCTCGGGCCGGGCGGCGATCTCCAGTGCCTTGTCGATCACCTCCAGCGGTGTGACGCAGACCGGGCACCCCGGCCCATGGATCAACTCCACTCCTTCTGGAAGAAGTTGGTCGATGCCGTGCCGGATGATGGTGTGCGTCTGACCGCCGCAGACCTCCATCAGCGCCCACGGCCTGGTGACCGCCGCTCTGATGTCGTCGAGCAGGCCCCTGGCCAGCTCCGGGTTCTGGAACTCCTCCAGGTACTTCACCGCCACTCCTCCTTCGTCTCGGACCGGGACGGCCCGGCCGCGTCGAACGCCCCGGGCGCACCACCAGCCGCCTCCCACGGGTCACCGAACTCCTCCTGCAACAGGCCGAGTTCGGTGAAAAGGTCGAGCGTCCTTCGGGCCGACTCCTCATCCAGCCGCTGCAGCGCGAACCCGACGTGGACGATGGCGTACTCGCCCACCTCAAGGTCCGGCAGGTACTCCAGGCACACCTCCTTGACCACGCCGCCGAAGTCCACCACGGCCATCCGGGTACCGTCCCGCTCCTCGATCTCCATCACCCTGCCGGGTACCGCCAGACACATGGGCTTCCTCCGTCTCAGGTGGTGACTCTCGCCGCCACCAGCAGCTGGCCCAGGGCCAGTCCTCCGTCGTTCGGCGGCACCCTGCGGTGCCGCAGCACGCTGAACCCGTCATCGCGCAGGCCCCGGGCGCAGGCCGAGGCGAGCACCGCGTTGGCGAACACCCCGCCGGTCAGTACCACCAGCCCGATCCCGTACCGGTCCCGCGCCTCGCCGCACCAGCTCCGGACGAGCTCCGCGACCGCGTCGTGGAACCGGGCCGCGATCAGTCCGGTCGGCGCGCCCGCGCACAGGTCGTCCACCACGCCGGCCAGCACCGGGGCCGGGTCCGCGCGCGACGGTTCCTCCCCCGGCGTCACCGCGAAGCGGTAGCCGCCTCCCCGCACCGGGCCGTACGCGACGGCCGCCGCCTCCAGCTCGATCGCCGCCTGCGCCTCGTACCCGGCCCGGTGACAGACGCCGGCCAGCGAGGAGACGGCGTCGAAGAGACGGCCCATGCTGGAGGTCGGCACACAGTTCAGTCCGCACTCCAGCTGCTTTTCCAGTACGACCAGTTCGTCGGCCGGGCAGGTGCGCACGCACGGCAGTTCCGGCGTCCAGGGCAGTGCGGCCCGGCGCAGCCAGGCCAGCGCCATCCGGTAGGGGCGCGTCACCGCCGCGTCACCGCCGGGGAGTTGGGCGTAGCCGAGGTGTCCGAACCGTTCGAAGCCGTCGTAGTCGGCCACCAACGCCTCACCGCCCCAGATCGCCCCGTCGTCCCCGTATCCGGTGCCGTCGAACGCGATGCCGATGACGGGCCGGGAACCGTCCAGTCCGTGTTCGGCCATCGCGGCCGCCACATGCGCGTGATGGTGCTGCACCCTCGCCACCGGCCTGGTCCCGGCGCCGCGCAAGGCCCGCTGGACCGAGCGGTAGCCGGGGTGGCGGTCCGCGACCAGCAGCTCCGGCGTGACGGCGGTCAGCCCGCTCAGCTGCCCGACGGCCCGGTCGAAGGCCCGCAGGGTGCCGAGGTCGTCCATGTCCCCGACATGGCCGGAGAGCCAGGCGTAGCCGCCCTCGGCGACGGCGAACACGTTCTTCAGGTCGCCCCCGACCGCGAGCGACGGACGGACCGGGACGGGCAGCGGAACCGGCAGCGGGGCGATGCCCCGTGAGCGGCGCAGCGGCAGCTGCTGCCCGTCGACGATCCGCAGGACGGAATCCTCCACCGGCACCTGGATGGGCCGGTCGTGGGTCAGCCAGCCGTCCACGAGCGGCGCGAGCCGCTCAAGGGCCTCACGGTCGCCGGTCACGATGGGCTCGCCGGAGCTGTTGGCGCTGGTCATCACCAGCAGCCGGGGCCCGGCCGGATCGCCGGGCAGACCGAGCAGCAGGTGGTGCAACGGAGTGTAGGGCAGCAGGACACCGAGGTCGGGGCTGCCCGGGGCGATTTTCTCCACCATCTCGGCGACGGCTCCGCTCCGGCGCCGCAGCAGGACGATCGGCCGGACGGCCGAGGTGAGCAACTCCCGTTCTTCCTGGTCGAGATGGACCATCCCGTCCAGGTCGTCCGGTTCGCCGGCCATCACCGCGAAGGGCTTGTCGCCGCGGTTCTTGCGGCGGCGCAGCCGGGCGACCGACCCGGCGTTCCGCGCGTCGCAGGCCAGATGGTAGCCGCCGAGCCCCTTGACGGCGAGGATCGCTCCCGCCGCGAGCAGTTCCCTGGCCCGGACCAGTGCCTCCTCCCGGGCGAGGTCGGCCCGGCCGGGCAGCACCAGGGCCAGCCGCGGACCGCAGGCGTGGCAGGCGATCGGCTGGGCGTGAAAGCGCCGGTCGGCCGGGTCGGCGTACTCGCGGGCGCAGTCGGGGCACATCGGGAACCCGACCATGGTGGTGGCGGCCCGGTCGTACGGCAGCCCGGTCACGATGGTGAAGCGCGGCCCGCAGTTGGTGCAGGTGATGAACGGGTGCCGATGGCGGCGGTTGGCCGGGTCGCCCAGCTCTGCCAGACAGTCCGCGCAGGTGGCGACGTCGGGCGGGACGAACGTGCGACCTCGCCCGGCACTGCGCGACGGGGAGATGGTGAACCCCTCCGCGCCCGAGGCGGGGACGGTCTCGTGGTGTACCGACACCACCTCGGCCAGCGGCGGCGCCTCGCTCGCCACCCGGTGGCAGAAAGCCTCCAGGGCGGTCGGCAGCCCCTCGATCTCGGCGAGCACCCCGTCCTCGGTGTTGGTCACGTGCCCGGCGAGCCCGAGCCCGGTGGCCAGCGAGAAGACGAACGGCCGGAAGCCGACCCCTTGGACGACGCCACGCACCACGACCCGGCGCCGCTCGGACGCCTCCGGGTGACGCACCGTCAAAACTGCTCCCCCACCGGGTCGGACACCTGGATCGCCAGAAGCCCGCCGCCGTCCACGTGCTCGTGCGAGTGTGAATGCCCACCCCCGGGCCCGTGCGAGTGCCCGTGCGAGTGCCCGTGAGCCGACGCCTGAGCCATCACCGGCCGGTGCACCTCGGCGCCGTCCAGCACGGCCAGCGCCCGGTCCAGCAGCGCGCCGACGCCCGCGCCGGTCCTGGCCGAGGTGAACACCACCTCCACCCCGGGGTTGACCTGCCGCACGTTGGCCAGGAAGGCGTCCTGGTCGAACTCCACCGCCTCGGCGATGTCCGTCTTGGTGACCACCACCAGGTTGGCGAGCCCGAACGCCGTCGGGTACTTCAGCGGCTTGTCCTCCCCCTCGGTGACGGAGGCCAGTACGACGCGCAGCGTCTCTCCGAGGTCGTACGAGGCCGGGCAGACCAGGTTGCCGACGTTCTCCACGAACAGCAGGCGGGTCTGATCGGGCAGCCAGCCGGCGAGGTGGCTCCGGAGCATCGCCGACTCCAGGTGGCAGAGTCCGTCGGTCAGGACCTGTTTGACGGGGACCCCGGAACGGGCCAGCCGGACGGCGTCGTTCTCGGTGGCGAGGTCGGCGGTGAGGGCTGCCACCGGTACGCCCCGCTCGCGGGCGAGTGTGAGCTCCGCCTCCAGCAGGGCGGTCTTCCCGCTTCCGGGGCTGGAGAGCAGGTTGACGGCTGCGGCGCCCCGCGCCGTCAGTTCCGCCCGCAACTCGCGGGCGCCGTCGTCGTTCCGGGCGAGGATCGCCTGTCGGAGATCGGCCGTGCGGCACATCGGCTTCAGCCTTCCTGGTCGGCCGGGGCAGGGACCGGGGTGTCCGCCCAGTCGACCCCGAGAATCTGCAACTCGCGCCCCGCCAGAAGTTCCGTCCGCGCTCCGCCGCAGCGGGGGCAGCACAGGTCCGGCGGCATCCCGGTCAGCCATCGGGCATCGCAGCCCGCGCACCCCGCCCGTCCGGCGACGCTCTCGATGTGCAGCTCCGCCCCCTCCACCGGTGTTTCGGCGCAGGCGAGTTCGAAGCAGAAGCCGAGTGCCTCGGGTACCACGCCGGCCAGTTCGCCGATCTGGACCCGGACGGCCGCCACCCGGTGGGCTCCGTGGGCGCCGGCCGCTTCCGCCACCTGCTCCACGACGGCCATCGCGATCGACATCTCGTGCATCGGCCTCGTCCCTGCGGGTCCGGTGGGCAACGGCTCCCATTACAGGCCGCGGTGGCGGCGCCGGCCCGCAGCCGCGCCGCCACCGCCGGTGGGGCTACCCCTTTCGCAGCAGCGCCGGTTCGTTCACATCCGGCTGATCCGCAGATAGCGCTTCAGGTCGGGCAGGCTCTGCCAGACCGCGGCCGCGAGGACGGCCAGCACGGCCGCTCCGATCAGGTTCTTCAGCATGGTGAGACCTTTCTCTCCGCTTGACGGGTGTCCTCGCGGCCCTGTTCCGGCTCGGCGAGGACACGCAGGATCAGTTCGACGGCCCGGTCCACGGCGGCGGCGACGGGGGTGCTGAGACCGATGCCCTCCTCCAGCAGCCGCGGTTCGCAGCCGACCACGAGCACCCGGCCCGGAGGTGCGCCCCCGGTGCCCGCACTGAGGGTGCCGAGCAGGGCGAGAACGGCGTCCGGCCCCATCCGGTGCCCGTCCAGCAGGGCCGTGTCCGCCGGCTCCACCGGGCCGGTGTCCGCCTCGATCAGGTAGACGGTGCCGGGCGGACCACCACGGGCGGTGGCGTCCACCAGGACCAGCGTCCGGTAGCCGTCCAGGAGTTGGTAGGCGAGGTGGACACCGCGGACGCCGAAGTCCACCACCTCCACCCCTTCGGGCAGCGGCCGGGCACGCAGCCGGGCCACGGTCTCGACGCCGAAGCCGTCGTCGCCGAGGAAGATGTTGCCGACCCCGGCGACCAGGACCCGGTCCGCGCTCATGCTCCCTCCAGTGGCTCGACCTCGTCGGGCTGGAAGTACCGGAACCGGCCCTGGGCCCGCCACAGATCGGCGCCCGGGTCGCCCTCGACGGTGACGGCCAGGTGTACCGAGCCGTCGACGTCGTGCAGCACCGCCTCCACCAGCGCCGTCCGGCCGTGCAGGAAGAGGTCCTGGGCGTCGGTGCGGCGGCGGCCGGGCTTCAGCAGGACACGGCTGCCCGCACCGACCTGCCGGCCGTCGACCAGCACCTGGTCGTGGTCCGGGTCGACGGCCGGGTCGTTTCCCGGATCCCACCAGGGCCGGTCCGTGTCGGGGCCGGCCGGGGGCGCGGTGACCTCGCGCAGCGCCCGGACCGTGCCGTGCAGGCGTTCCAGCACCTCGGCGGGCATCGAGTCGGCGAGGTCGATCACGGCGCCCGCCCGGTCGTCGGTGCCCCGGGCCTCCCGCTTCTCCTGGTCGGTGAGGGCGGCCGTGCGCAGGGCGAGGATCTCGTCGATCTCGGTCGCGTCGTAGAGCACGCCCGGGCTCTCGGGTGCCACCTGGGGGTGGTCCTCCAGGATGATCGGCGACGAGAGCAGGATGTCGTCACGGCCCTCGCCGCCGACCAGGACCGGCCAGGTGTGCTCGTTGCGGCACTCGGCGACGGCCGCCCTGGCCCACTCGGGCGGGTCGGTGACGGAGAGGAAGGAACCGCGTTCGAGCCCGAGCAGCAGGTGTGCCGAGACCAGCGCGCGGGGCAGCGCGCCATCCCGGCCGGTGTCGTCGGGCGGCCGCCAGTCGGCCGTGTTCTCGACCACCGCCGTCAGCCGCACCGCCCGGTAGGGGCCGGGCACCTCCTGGGTGCTCAGCCGCAGGACGCCGTCGAGCTGTTCGCGGCGGCGCAGCAGCCGCCCGACCTGGCGGCCGTCCTCGCGGACCGCCTCCTCGTCCGCACCCGCGGGCAGCCGGAACGCCCGGACCACCTCGCCATCGGCCAACTCGTCGACCGGCAGGAGGAGTTCGATCCGCTCCTCGACGCCCTCGTCCCACGGCACCAGCACCCGGTCGGCCAGCGACAGCCGCTCCACCGTCTCGAACGACCCGTCGGCGGTGGTCTGTTGAACGGTACGGCGCTGGGCGCGCAGGAACCGCAGCTCGACCGCGAGGCGGTCGCCGCCGCGCGGCTCCATCAGGCACTCGGTGCGCTGGTACGAGTGTTCGGCCCGGTCCTTTCCGTACCCGGGCGGGACGAGCACGCCGAACTGCCAGCGCAACCGGTTCTTGGCCGACGACGCCCGGTACGGGTAGAGGACGTAGCCCTCCAGCAGGACCGCGTCGGCGATCTGCCGGGCGGCCGTGAAGCGGGCCGCCAGGCCCGGCGGAATGACCGTCACCGGACCGCCTCCTCGATCCGGGCCGCGGTCAGCAGCTCACGGACGGTCGCCTCCCAGGACGGCAGGGCACGCCGGGAGCGGTAGGCGAGCAGCGCATCGATCAGGTCGCCCGGCAGTCGCAGCCAGCCGCAGCCGGGGAAGTGCTGTTCGATCATGTCCCGCCAGACCGCGACCGGCAGCCGCACGGCGGCCTCCTGGTCCCAGGGCACCGGCAGGACCTGGAATCCGCCCGGGCCGGCGAAGGCCGTACCGGAGAAGAGCAGCAGCACGGGGATCTCCCCGTCGTCGAGCGCCCGCAGGTAGCGGGCGGCGGCGACGTCCAGGTCGTAGGTGCAGGGCACCGGCAGGTCGATCTCGGTGCTGCCGGTGAAGCCCGGGACCATCAGGGGGACGTGGGCGAACTGGACGGGGTGCATCGAGGTCGCCCAGCGCGAGCGCTCGCCGAACAGATCGGCCAGGCGCTCGCCCTCGGCCTCGCCGTAGCCGCGCCGGCCCGGTTCGATCCGCAGCTGGCAGCGCAGGGCGAGGGCGTGCACCCGAAGGCCCTCGGCCGCCGTGATCCGCAGCCGGAACACCAGAGTCGGCCCGGCCGCGTACGGGTCGGCCCGTACCCCGGTGCAGGTGAAACCGAGGTCGCTCACGCGGGCTCCTCCTCGGGCAGCGCCTTGGCGCGGCCGGTCACGCGCCGGAAGAAGGCGTCGAGGTCGGCGCGGGCCTCGGCCCCGCCGTCGAAGCCCTGCCAGCGCAGCCGCATCCGCCCGACCAGCTCGTAGCAGACGTCGATCGGCACCAGCAGGCACTGGATCCGTCCGCCGGTCCGGCGCAGCAGCAGCGCCTCGACGTCGGGCTCCAGCAGCCCGGCCAGGCGGGTGCCGGTCAGCGCCGCCCGGCAGGTCTCCTCGTCGAGTTCGCTCTCGGTCGCGCCGGCCGGGCTGGGGTAGAGCGCGACCAGGCGGTCCAGCACCGCGTTGCGGAACAGGAAGGCGGTGCTGACGGGGATCCGCAGGGTCACCCAGGCGGCCTCGTCCAGACCGGGGCCGGGGTCGGAGAGGTAGCGGTCCGGCACCGCGCGGTACCGGTCGCCGGCCGCGCCGGCCTGCCGGAACAGCATTCCGCAGGCGGTACAGGCGCAGGCCAGTGAGCGTTCCTCGGTGTCCACCAGGTGCTGGTGCCCGGACGGCAGGTGCAGGCCGCAGAAGGCGCAGCGCTCGGGCTGCGGGGGCGCCGGCTCACGCAGTCTGCGGAGCAGCGCCGTGCCGGGGCGGGCGGCCTGGCGGGTGGCGCTCACCGGGCCTCCGCCCCGACCGGCGGGCGGCCGCCGATCTGCAGCAGCTTGGGGGCACGGTCCAGTTCGACCGCCGTGACCTCGGGCACGTGGCATCCGAGCGCGCTCTCGATCGCCTCCCGCGCGGCCTGTTCGGTGCCGCCGCAGCCGCACCCGCCGTCGCCGTCCCGGCGCAGCCGGAGGGTGCCGGACCCGGCCTCGAAGCCGAGCAGCCGGACGGGGTGCTCCGGCACGGAGGCGAGCGCCCGCCCGATCCGCGCCTCCACGGACTCCGGGTGGAGGTCGTGCAGGACCAGCAGCCCGGCCGCCGCCGGATCGTCGAGGACCGCTTCCAGCGCGCCCGCCGGGAGCAGCGCGACGATCCGGGCGAGCCCTTCGCCGTAGAAGGCCATCAGCTCGCGGACCAGGTCCTCGGCCACGGCGGCCTCGCCCCGGCCCGCCAGCGTGTCCAGGGCCTCCTGGACCCGCTGTCCGGTCTGCTCCGCCGTCATCAGGCGAGCCCGCTGAGACCGGTGGGGACGTGCATCTTCTGCACCGTGCGGCCGCCTCCGACGTACATGTGCACGCCGCACGGCAGACACGGGTCGAAGCTGCGGACGGCGCGCATGATGTCGATGCCCTTGAAGTTCTCCGGGGAGTTCTCCTCGAAGATCGGTGTGTTCTGCACCGCGTCCTCGTACGGACCCGGGGTGCCGTAGCTGTCGCGGACGCTGGCGTTCCACGGGGTCGGCGGGTACGGGTGGTAGTTGGCGATCTTGCCGTCGCGGATCACCATGTGGTGCGAGAGCACACCGCGGACCGCCTCGGTGAAGCCGCAGCCGATGGACTCGTCCGGGACCTCGAACCGCTCCCAGGTCTGGCTGCGCCCGGCGCGCACCTCCGCCAGGCCCTGTTCGGCGAAGTGCAGGGCGGCGGCGGCCGCGTAGGCCTGGAAGTAGGTGCGGGCCCGGTTGCGCTCGATGGCGTTGGACCACTGCGGGATCTTCCACTCGAAGGTGACCTCGGGCTTGGTCATCGAGCGGGGCAGGTTGATCTTGACGCTGTGGCCGGTGGCCTTGATGTAGCCGATGTCGACGAGGCCGGAGAGCGCCGTGGACCAGAGCCGGGCGATCGGGCCGCCGCCGGTGTCCAGGGCGAGGTGGTCCTTGCCGTCGAACCAGCGCGGCGACATCACCCAGCTGTACTTGCCGTCGAAGTCGCGCTTCTGCGGGGCGGGGATGGTGTGCTGGTTCCACGGGTGCCGGGGGTCGACCGGGTTGCCGAGCGGGTCGTGGGTGACGAACAGCTCCTGCCCCTGCCAGTCCTGGTAGTACGAGCTGCCGAGCAGGATCCGGATGCCGAGGTTGATCTCGGTGAGGTCGTTGGTGACCAGCTTGCCGTCCACCACCACGCCGGGGGTGACGAACATCTTGCGGCCCCAGTCCGTCATGTTGCGGTAGGTGAAGTCGCAGTGCTCGGGGTCGTTGAGGCTGCCCCAGCAGCCGAGCAGGACGCGCCGCCGGCCGACCTCCTCGTAGCCGGGCAGGGCCTCGTAGAAGAAGTCGAAGAGGTCGTCGTGGAGCGGGACGACCTTCTTCATGAACTCGACGTACCGCATCAGCCGGGTCAGGTAGTCGGTGAACAGCTGCACGCTGGCCACCGTGCCGACGCCGCCGGGGTACAGCGTGGAGGGGTGCACATGGCGGCCCTCCATCAGGCAGAACATCTCGCGGGTGTAGCGGCTGACCTGGAGCGCCTCGCGGTAGAAGTCGCCCTCGATCGGGTTGAGCGAGCGCATGATGTCGGCGATGGTCCGGTAGCCGTGGTCGCCCGCGTGCGGCGCCTCGGTGCGTTCGGCGAGCTCCAGCACGCCGGGGTTGGTCTCGCGGACCATCTTCTCGCAGTAGTCCACCCCGACCAGGTTCTCCTGGAAGATGTTGTGGTCGAACATGTACTCGGCAGCCTCGCCGAGGTTGATGATCCACTCCCCCAGGTGCGGCGGCTTCACCCCGTACGCCATGTTCTGCGTGTAGACCGAACAGGTGGCGTGGTTGTCACCGCAGATGCCGCAGATGCGGCTGGTGATGAAGTGCGCGTCGCGCGGGTCCTTGCCGCGCATGAAGACGCTGTAGCCGCGGAACACGGACGAGGTGCTGTAGCACTCGGCGACCCGCTTCTGCTTGAAGTCGATCTTCGTGTGGATGCCGAGGCTCCCCACGATCCGGGTGATCGGATCCCAGGACATCTCCACCAGGCCGCTGCCGTCGCCGGCCGCCTTCGTCGTCGGTGTCGCCATCGTGTCTGTCGTGCCCTTCTGCGTAGGGGAGGTCAGCGAAGGCGGGCCGCGCCCTCGGCGCGGCCCGCCGGGTCACCACGGGGCCCGGTAGCCGGTCGTCAGCCGGCGGCCGGAGTGGCGCCACTTGGGTTCCTTGTCGAGCGTGTTCGCCGTGATCGAGCGCAGCCGCCGGATCACCGCGCCGTACGCGGAGCTGGCGTTGCTCGACACGTGGGAGCCGGGCGGCGGGTCCATGAACGGCATGAACTTGTCCGGGAAGCCCGGCATCGTGCAGGCGATACAGATGCCGCCCACGTTGGGACAGCCGCCGACGCCGTTGATCCAGCCCCGTTTGGGAACGTTGCACTTGACCACCGGACCCCAGCAGCCGAGCCGGACCAGGCACTCGGGCGCGCCGTACTCGGTGGCGAACTGGCCCTGCTCGTAGTAGCCGCCGCGGTCGCAGCCCTCGTGCACGGTGGCGCCGAAGAGCCAGGTCGGGCGCAGCTTGTCGTCCAGCGGGATCATCGGCGCCGAGCCCGCCAGCTGGTAGAGCAGGTAGGTCAGGGTCTCGGCGAAGTTGTCGGGCTGGATGGGGCAGCCCGGCACACAGACGATGGGCAGGCCAGCCTTGGACTTCCAGTCCCAGCCCAGGTAGTCGGGCACGCCCATCGCGCCGGTGGGGTTGCCGGCCATGGCGTGGATGCCGCCGTAGGTCGCACAGGTGCCGATGGCGACGACCGCCGTGGCCTTCGGGGCGAGCCGGTCCAGCCATTCGCTGGTGGTGATCGGCTGGCCGGTCTCCGGGTCGTCGCCGAAGCCGCACCAGTACCCCTCCGGCTTGATCGTCTCGTTGGGGATGGACCCCTCGATGACCAGCACGAACGGGTCGAGTTCACCGCGGTCGGCCTTGAAGAACCACTCGACGAAGTTGTCCGCGCCCTGCACCGGGCCGCACTCGAAGTCGATCAGCGGCCAGTGCACGGCGATCTTCGGCAGACCGGGCAGGGCTCCGGTGACGATCTCCTCGATGCTCGGCTGCATCGCGGCGGTCAGCGCGACCGAGTCGCCGTCGCAGCTGAGCCCCGCGTTGATCCAGAGAATGTGCACCACGTCGGTCTCGGTGGCGCTCGTTGTCGCAGCACCCATGAGGATGCCTCCTCGTAAACGGGATGAGCGGCACAAATGCCACCCACGAGAGTCATAACAGCCCTGCGGCGGCTCCGCCGTTCCGCAGGGCCGACCCGGTCGCCCCGAAGGCGGCAGACCGGGGCGGCCGTTCGGGTCGACCTCCGGGGCCCTCGCCCGGCCACACCCCCGGGAGACGCCGAACGGACGCTGTCGCCCGGCCGGTCCCTTCCCCGGCCGGGCGACAGCGTCCGTTCGGTGGAAAACCGACGGCGGGGCCGCCGCCCGGCTCCCTCCACCCGGGCGGCGGCCCGTACGGCACGGGCTGCGATCCCGTGGTGCCCGTGGTGCCCGCCGCGCCGGCGCGCACCCCGCTGATCGGTTCGCCGCGGCGACCGTGACTCCACGCGGTCCCGGCGGCTACAGAAGCCGCTTGATGTCGCCGCGGACGCGGTAGAAGCCGCCGCCGCCCGACGCCAGCACCTCCGCGACCAGGTAGCGGGCCCCCGCCACCCGGATGTCCTTCGGGAACTGCACCCGCCGGCTCGCGTCGAACCCCGGCGACACCACCCGGACGCGCAGCCGGCCGCCCTCCTGCACGCACTCCACCTCGATCCCGGTCGCGGAGCCGGCCGTGACGACCTCCACCTCGGCGCCGGGTGTCACGGCCGCCCAGGACGAGCCGTTGACCTCCGCCGCCAGCGGTACCCGGCCGTCCTCCGCCGCCCGGACCGCCTGCTCGGAGGCGTCCAGGCAGGCCAGCGAGCCATCGGTGGTGACGATGTACAGCCGCTCGTCGCGGTACTGCATGCTGTAGGCCGAGCCGCAGCCCGTTCCCAGCTTCCAGAGGCGGGTGCCGTCCGCCGCGAAGCAGTACACCGAGGAGTGGTTGTCCCCGGCGAACACGAACCGGCCGTCGGGCGAGGCGGCGCAGGAGAACACGGCGGCGTCGCAGCGGTAGCGGGCCGACTCGGAGCCGTCCGCCTTGTTCAGCCGGTGCACCCAGCCGCGCGAGGTGCCGGCGAAGACCTCGTCGCGCTCCTGCCAGCCGAACAGCACCCCGCCCTCCGTCGCGGTGTGCCAGAGCGGCTCGCCGCCGCGCGCGGCGTAGCGCGCGACCCCCCGCGAGTGCCCGTGGTAGACGCCGTCGGCGTCGCAGCGCACCATCCAGCCGGCCTGGCCGTCGGCCTTGCGGCGCCACTGGAACTCGTCCTCGTGGTCGACCGTGGTGATCCCGCCGCGCGCGTCGGCCACACCGAGCACGCCGTCGTGGATGTCCAGCCAGTAGATGTCGACGTCCTCGGCGATCTCGTAGGCCACCCGGGGCACCTTTCCGCCCAGGTCGTAGACCTTGCCGTCGTCGCAGCCCGCGTAGATCCACCAGTCGTCGGCGACGATGCACTTCACGCCGTCCGGAAGCCCGTAACGGCCGGTGACCTGGCCGTCGTGGGTCAGCGTGAAGACGTCGCCGCGCTCGTTGCCGACCCAGGCGTGCTCCTCGCCGACGAAGATCCCGAACGCCGCCGCGCCCGAGCGGAACCGCCAGAGCACCGGCGCCTGACGGGCCGTGGAGCCACTGCTGACGATCGCCCGCCGGGTGACCGCCCGCCGCTGGCGCACGCCGCGCACGGCCGGGGCGTAGCCCTTGCGAACCTTTTCCCCGAGCTTCTTCGCGGCCGCGGCGGCCGCCTTCTCCGCCGTCGGGTAGGAGGTCGTCTTCGTCTGCCCGGACTCCCCTATCCGCCCGTAGGTGACGGTCACGGCCGCACCGGCCGTCCGCACCTCGTAGAACTTGTGCGCGCCACCCGAGTCCTCGGACAGTTCCAGGTAGGTGACCTGCTCTTCGACGAAGGCAGCTGGCATGGCGAAGGCCCCTTCCGGGCGGCGGCGAAGCGGTGGAGGTGATCGCGGCGGGCGGTGCCCGCCGACAGTCCCTCAATCTAGGCGCCGCCACTGACACCCCGGCAGCCGGCCGGGCCTCAGCCCCACCACTGCTCGGGCCCGGAGGCGGTCTCCCCCTGCGGGTCCGCCGGCTCGGCGGCGGCCCGTTCCGGGCCGGCCGTCACCAGCACCGCGTCGCCGCCGGCGTCCGCCACCCGGTAGCCGGACTCCCGCAGCACCGCGGCGACGGCCCCGCTGACGGCCGCTCGGATGCCCTCGGCGGGCAGCCTCGCCGGAGGGTCCTCCCCGGCGGCGGGCTCCTCCCGGGAGGGCCAGCCGACGACCACGCCCTGCGGCCAGTGGCCGACCCTCAGGCCGGAAGGCCCCCGCGCGGTGTCGAACCCGGCTCCGGCCAGGGTCGCGGTCACGTCCTCGAAGAGTTCACGGTGATCCACCATTGGCGCAGCGTAGGCCGGGGACGTCGGCGGCCCGGCGCACGGCGCGCGCCGAAACGGTTCACCACCCCGCCAACAGCACTCGGGCGCACCACTTCCGGCCCTGCGGGCGGGCGTTCACCGGCCGTTCCCTCCCCGTCGGCGCGCCCGTTCCGCCCCGACACGACCGGCCGGACGCGCCGATGGACGTGCACAGTCGGCCCCCTGCCGACAGCATGGCAGAGTAAGCGATCCATCACTTTGAGCAACGGGGCCAGCGGGTCGGCGGACCCGCGTGCCGGCGAACCCGGCGAACCCGTATCGAGAGGTCCCATGATCACATCACTTGGCCGGCCGGCAGCTCCGCAGGTGGGCTTGCCGGGCGACACGCAGCGGACGCCGGGGAGCCCGTCGTGAGAACCGACCAGCAGTCGCGCCCGGGACCGGTCACCAGCACACGCGCGGCACCCGCGAACAAGGCCGAGGCCCTCGCCGACTGGACCGACGGACGGCTGGGCATCTACACCCTGTCCAGGTCCAACCTGCGCAAGATCTTCCCGGACCACTGGTCCTTCATGCTGGGCGAGATCTGCCTGTACACCTTCGTCATCATCATCCTGACGGGCGTCTGGCTGACCTTCTTCTTCAAGCCCAGCATGGCCGAGACCATCTACGACGGGTCGTACATCCCGCTCAGGGGCATCCAGATGTCCGAGGCGTACGCCTCGACGATCGACATCAGCTTCGAGGTCCGCGGCGGTCTGCTGATGCGGCAGATCCACCACTGGGCCGCGATCGTGTTCGTCGCCGGCATGTTCGTGCACATGATGCGCGTCTTCTTCACCGGCGCGTTCCGCAAGCCCCGCGAGATCAACTGGATCTTCGGCGCACTGCTGCTCATCCTCGGCATGTTCGACGGCTTCATGGGCTACTCGCTGCCCGACGACCTGCTCTCCGGCACCGGCATCCGGTTCATGGAGGGCGCGGTGCTGGCGGTGCCGCTGGTCGGCACCTACCTTCAGATGTTCATGTTCGGCGGGCAGTTCCCGGGTACGGACATCGTGCCGCGACTGTTCACCGTGCACATCCTGCTGATCCCCGGGATCATGCTGGGCCTGCTGGCAGCCCATCTGATGCTCGTCTTCTATCACAAGCACACCCAGTTCGCCGGACCCGGCCGCACCCAGGAGAACGTGGTCGGCATGCCGCTGATGCCGGTCTACATGGCCAAGGCCGGCGGCTTCTTCTTCCTGGTCTTCGGCGTCGTCTCCGCGATGGCGGCGATCGCCACCGTCAACCCGATCTGGGCGTACGGCCCGTACCGGCCGGACCAGGTCTCCACCGACGCCCAGCCGGACTGGTACATGGGCTTCTCCGAGGGCCTGGTCCGGATCATGCCGGGCTGGGAGATCGGCGTCTGGGGCGGCCACACCCTGAACATGGGGGTACTCGTCCCGCTGCTGGTCTTCCCGACCGTCCTGCTCGTCATCTGGAGCTACCCGTTCCTGGAGGCCTGGGTCACCGGCGACAAGCGTGAGCACCACATCGCCGACCGGCCGCGCAACGCGCCCGTCCGAACGGGCTTCGGCGCGGCCTGGATCAGCCTCTACCTGGTCCTCCTGGCCGGTGGTGGCAACGACCTGCTCGCCACCCACTTCCACCTGTCGATCAACGCGATCACCAACGCCGTGCGGATCGGCTTCTTCGTGGCACCGGTGGTGGTGTTCGTGATCACCAAACGCTGGTGCCTCGGCCTCCAGCGCCGGGACAAGGAGAAGGTGCTGCACGGCCGGGAGAGCGGCGTCATCAAGCGACTGCCGCACGGCGAGTACGTCGAGGTGCACACCCCGCTCCCGCCGGGCCGGCTGTACACCCTCACCGCGCACGACCAGCCGGAGCCCGTCGACCTGCCGGCCGAGGTGGACGAGAACGGGGTGGTCCGCAAGGTCGGCCTGCTCGCGCGCACCCGGGCGAAGCTCTCGCGCGGCTTCTACGGCAAGGGCAGCCAGATCCCCAAGCCCACCGCCGAGGAGCACCAGGAGATCAGCAGCGGCCACGGCCACCACTGATCGCCGTCGGCCCCCGGGGCCGGGGGGGGGGGCCCGGGGGGCCCCCCCCCCCCCGCGGGGGGGGGGGGGCCCGCCCCGCCGCCGCCGGG
>NZ_JBIVMI010000006.1:0-99139 GCF_044753005.1 Kitasatospora sp. NPDC088548 | reverse complement strand
GCCCGGGCGGGGGGGGGGCGCGCCCGGGCGGGCCGCGGCGGCCGGGCCCCCCCCGCCCCCCCGGGCCCCCCCCGCCCCCCCGCGGGCCCCCCCCCCCCCCCCGGGGGGGGGGGGGCCCCCTTCGCTGCCGCGTCGGCGCGGATCAGCCGCGCAGGGCGGCGGGGACGACGGCGAGCAGGGCCGCCGCGAGCGCCACCGAGAGGCAGACGGCCGCCCAGCGCGAACAGATCCGCCGGCACTCACTGCGGTAACGGGCCGCGAGCTGACGGCACCGTTCGACCGCCCGGTCGACCACCTCCTCGGCATAGCGCAGCCGGTCGGCCGCGTAGGCCTGTTCGAGGCTCTCCCGTTCGCCGGGCGACAGCCAGGGGAACCGGGCCGCGAAGGCCTGCGCGTCCCGTTCGGCCGCCGCCACCTCCGCCTCCCAGGCCAGATAGCCCTCGAGTCGCGCGATCTCCACCCGCGAGTCGACCCGGGCACCGGCCCCGGCCTCCTTGCCCGGCCGAGGGCTCCGCGCTCTCGGCGGACGCTGTCTGCCACCCATGACCGCTCCTTGTCCAACACCCGGGCACCGCGGCGAGCACTGCGCGGCGGTGCGCATCTGTCGAGTCGGGGCGGCCGACGCTCCCGCCGGACACCCCGACGGGAGTTCACACCGCAACCACGCAACTACTACCAGCGACCGAGTGGGGAGGGTGGCCGACTCGCCGGGCGGGCGGACCGGGCGGACGGCGACTGACCGACCGGGGGCGGCACCGCGGGACCACCCCTTCGGGGCGGAGCGGTTCGGCGAAAACCGCTGGACACGCTCCGCGCACGGCCGTGTACCATCGGCAACCGCGGCGGCGCTCCACCCGATCGCCGGGCCGGTTCGTCCGGGTGCGAAGCAGGAGGTCAGTCATGTCCGACACCGGTCGGTTCAGTGAGGCGGGCGAGCAACGCCCGCCCGCGGTCGCAGAGGCGGCGGCCGCGGTGTCGGTGTGCGGGCCGCCGGTCGAGCGGCCGGCCGATCACGAGGAGTTCGACCGGCTGGTACGCCGGGTGGCGGAGAGCACCCACCAGCTGATCGACGCCGTCAGCGCCCGGGTGCTCGGCAGGACCACCGGCGAAGCGGCCGACCAGTCCCGGCGGCTCGCCGCCAACGCGCACGACGTCCTCGGCCTGCTGCTCGACCTGAGCACGCTCGCCCCGGCCTTCGCCGACCGGGAGGGGCAGAGCGCCGTCGGCCCGCAGCGCACGCCGGCGGCGGGCCGGGACGGCCGGCCCGAGAGGTGAGGGCGGGATGACGGTGAGGGCGTGGCAGACCAGCGGCGGGGTGTCTCCGGCCGAGCGGGCACGGTGTTCGCCCGGGGCGCGAGCTCTACCAGCTGCGGTCGGACGGCGCGACCGGTGCGGGCAGCTCGGTGCCGCCGCGCAGGTAGCGGTCCACCGCGGCGGCCACGGCCCGGCCCTCGGCGATCGCCCAGACGATCAGGGACTGCCCGCGCCCCGCGTCCCCCGCGACGAACACCCCGTCCACCGCGGTCGCGAAACCGTCGTCCCGGGCGAGGTTTCCCCGTGGATCGACCGCGAGGCCGAGCTGTCCGGTCAGCGCCGCGTCCCGCTCCGGGCCCGAGAAACCCAGGGCCAGCAGTGCCAGCTCGGCCGGGACGATCCGCTCGGTCCCCGGCCGGGGGCTGCGGTCACCCGGCCGCGCCTCCGCGAACCGGACGGCCGCCAGGCTCCCGCCCGCGCCCGCCTCGAACCCGACCGCGGTCGCCGCGAACACCCTGGGTTCGGTGGCCGCTCCGCCGGCCTCCTCGTGCGAGCTGGTCACCCGGTACACCTTGGGGTGCACCGGCCAGGGCTGGTCGGCGGACCGTCGCTCGGGCGGCCGGGGGTTGATGTCGAATTGGGTGACGGCCGCCGCACGCTGCCGCAGGGCCGTCCCCAGGCAGTCGGCGGCGGTGTCGCCGCCCCCGACGATCACCACGCTGCGGCCCTCGGCGGACACCGGGGACGCCGGGAAGTCGCCCTCGTCGACCCGGTTGGCGAGGGTCAGATAGGTCATCGCCTGGTGCACGCCGACCAGTCGGCAGCCGGGCACCGGGAGATCCCGGAAGGCCGTGGCACCGACCGCGACCACCAGCGCGTCGTACTGGGCGCGCAGTTCGTCCGCGGCCAGGTCGCGGCCCACCTCGACCCCGGCGCGGAAGCTGGTGCCCTCCGCCCGCATCTGGTCGATCCGCCGGTCCAGCCGGTGCTTCTCCAGCCGGAACGGGGGGATGCCGTAGCGCAACAGCCCGCCGATCCGGTCGGCGCGTTCGTACACCGTGGTGGCG
The DNA here is from genome assembly GCF_044753005.1 of Kitasatospora sp. NPDC088548. Taxonomy (NCBI): domain Bacteria; kingdom Bacillati; phylum Actinomycetota; class Actinomycetes; order Kitasatosporales; family Streptomycetaceae; genus Kitasatospora; species Kitasatospora sp. NPDC088548. Next base: position 96,818 of record NZ_JBIVMI010000006.1, on the reverse strand, counting down.
TGCCCCGCGCGGGTCAGCTGCTGGGCGGCGGCCAGGCCGGCCGGGCCCGAGCCGATGACGGCCACCCGCCGGCCGGTCGGCCGATCCGGCGGGCACGGCTGGTCGTACCCCAGCGCCCAGGCCCGGTCGGCGATCTCCAGCTCCACGTTCTTGATCGTCACGGCCTCGGTGTCGATGGCCAGGACGCAGGCGCTCTCGCAGGGGGCGGGGCAGAGCCGGCCGGTGAACTCGGGGAAGTTGTTGGTCGCCAGCAGGCGCTCGGCGGCGGCCTGCCAGTCGTCGTGGGAGACCAGCGTGTTCCAGTCCGGGATGAGGTTGCCCAACGGGCAGGCGGCGTGGCAGAAGGGCAGGCCGCAGTCCATGCAACGGGCGGCCTGCTCGCCCACCACCGGGAGCTTCGCTCCCACCTGGTGGACCTCGCGCCAGTCTCCCAGCCGCTCCTGCGGAGCCCTCCGCTCACGGGGCCGGCGGGGGGTGGTGAAAAAAGCCATCGGATCTGCCATCGCGCTCTCCGGCAGTGCGTGCCAACGCGAGGCGGTGGCACCGCCGTCATGTCGCGCGTTGGCGGGCGCGCCGTCGGCCTGAACGCCACCGTGTGGCCACCGTACGCCTACGGATCGTACGGCGGCAACGGCATGGCGGAGCGGCGCAGCGGGCGGCCGGGCCGCGGCCTCCCGGTCACCGGGCCGGGTGGCGGGACAGGTGGAGGCCGGCGGCTCCGGCCAGCGGCACCGCGCAGGCGATGAAGACCAGCCCGGCCTCCGCCAGGCCGAGCGGGCCGGTCAGCACACCGATGCCGATGACCGGGATGGAGATGCCGAGATAGGCGACCACGAAGAGCGAGGACAGCACGGCACCGCGGTGCGCCACAGGAGCCGCGCGGGCGACCACGGCCACCGCGCCACGCAGTGCCAGACCCTGACCGGCGCCGCCGATCAGCGCGCTCAGTACCAGCGCCGGCAGCGACGTCCAGGCCAGCGAACCGGCCATCAGCGCCAGCCCGACGACCAGGACCAGACAGCCCAGCGGGAGCGCCCGGACCGGATCCAGCCGGGCGCCCAGCAACTGACCGATCGTGGAACCGAAGAACGCCAGGAAGACCACCAGCCCGACCACCGCGTGGTTGTGCACACCGAGGTACTCCGCCAGAAAGGCCGGTGTGACGGAGGTGAAGACGCCCAGCAGGGAGAAGCCGACGAACCCGGCGATCCCGGCCGGGACGAACACCCCGCGCGTCTCCGGGGGCAGACGGAGCAGCCGGGGCCGCGCGGCGGCGAGCGGCCGCGCCGGGCGCACCGTCTCCGGCAGGCACCAGGTCACCGCGAACGACACGGCGACGAGCACCAGGTGCACCACGAAGGGAAGCCGCAGCGGCTCCGGCGCGTACTGGGCGAGCAGCCCCGCCAGCAGCGGGCCGCAGCCGAGCCCGCCCATGTTCGCCGCGGTCGAGGCGAACGCGGCCCGGCCCTCGTGGCCCGGCGGGGCGAGTTCCAGCACGTACGCGGTGGCGGTGCCGGTGAACAGCCCGGCCGACAGGCCGGACAGCAGCCGGCCCAGACAGAGCAGCGGCAGCCCGCCCTCGAACAGGAAGCAGAGCGCGCTGAGCGCCGCCAGGCCGAGGCCGCACAGCAGCACCGGCCGGCGCCCGACGCTGTCGGAGACGCTGCCCAGCGACAGCAGCACACCGATCACACCGAGGGCGTAGATCGCGAACACGACCGTGACGATCAGCTCGGAGAAGCCCAGCTGCTGCTGGTAGAGGCCGTAGAGAGGGGTCGGCAGCGTGGTACCGGCCATGCAGACGGCGAAGGCGCCGGCGGCCCCGAGACAGCCCGCCCGCCGGAGAACCGGCCTGCCCGCCTGGCGCTCGCTCATCCGCCCACGGTAGGCAGGCCCGCGCGGACGGGGCGACCCGCCCGTGGCAGCCAGGTGACCGGGCGTCCGGGAGCGGTCCCCGGCCCGAGCCGGAACGCGCCTCCCGGGTGCTCACACCAAGCGGCGCGGCCCCGCGCCCTCCGGAAGGAGAAGCACGGGGCCGCGCCGGTCGAGTGGTGGGCCGTCAGACGGCGGCCAGCTCCTTGAGCTCCTCGAAGCTGAAGCCGAGCTTGTTCATCGCCTTGGCCTGCTCGGCGTCCATGCCCGCCGCGGCGAGCTCGCCCAGCTGAGCGTCGGTGAGCGGGGCGGCCGGCGTGGAGCCGGCCCCGGCCCCGGCACCGGCACCGGCGCCAGTTCCGGCACCCGCCCCGGCACCCGCTCCGAGGACCTGGGCGGTCAGCAGCTCACCGAAGGACTTGAAGTCCGCGTCGGTGATCTCGGTGGCCCCGGAAGGCGCCTTGAGAGCTTCGACGTCGTCACTCAGCGAGAGCCGCACCGGGAGGTGGACGTCGGGGCCGGCCTTCTCCGTCAGCTGGGCCAGGTCGAAGGTGGCCGAGGAGATCGCGCCGTTCTTGATCGCGAGATCGACGCCGATCTGCCGGTCGGGCACGTCGGAGGGGAGCGTGGAGGGCAGCGGCGAGAGCTGCGGCAGGTCCTTGGCGAGCGGTCGCACGGCCTGGAGCAGGCCGTCGAGCAGGCCGCGGGTCGGGGCGGAGACGCGGATCAGGTCGGCGCCGTCCTGCTTGCCCTTGTCCTCGAAGGAGACGTTCTTGGTCAGCACGTCCTTCACGGAGTTGATCAGGTTGCGGGAGGTCTGCTCGTCCAGCGTCGGCGCGGCCGAGGGCCGGGCCGCCGAACCGGCGCCCTTCTGGGCGTCCTTGCCGAACTGCTCCAGCTGCTTGGTGTCGAGGGACACCCACTTGCCGTCGACCACGTCCTTGATGACCTTGGCCTCGGGCGGCAGTTCGGCGGCGAACCGGGTGACCGCCGTCGCGTCCTCACCGGCCAGCTCCGCGATGCCCTTGATGTCGACCTTGAGGTAGAACTTGGAGTCGACGACGCGGACGTCGGCGTACGTCTGGCCCTTCTTCGAAGCCAGCACGTAGGCGAGGTCGAGGCCCTGGAAGTCGGCCGTCGAGTTGGTCTCCGCGGAACCCTTCTTGAGCGCTCCGACATCCTTGAGCGGCTTGTCGGCGCTCATCGACACGGAGAGAGTCAGGTCGGACACCGCGCGGGCGGTGTCCGGCTCGATCGGGTCCTCGACCGCCTTGCCGAAGGCGATCAGCTGATCGGCGCTGGCCTGGACGGACAGCTCGGCCTTGAAGGCCTTGCGGTCCCCGATCTTCTGGAACGCCTTGGAGACCTTGTCCGCGGCGTTGAGCTCCTTGACGGTGCCACAGGCGGTGAGGCCCCCGGCCAGGACCGTGGCGGTGACCGAGGCAGCGAGTACGGCGCGGCGGGTACGACGGCGTATGACGGTGTTGATGCGACTCTCCCGAGAACAGCGCGTCCGGGTCGGACCGGAGCGGCAAGAGGACCAGGTCAGGTCAGAGGTACAGCAAATCGTGTCGTGGGCCTTGTCTGCAAGCCGGTTTCCGTGCATGGCCCGGGCACGCGGCGGTGGCCGCCCCACGGGCGGAGCCGTAGGGCGGCCGGCTCCGGCTGCTGACCCGGCGTCCGCGCGGGCCGCCCGGAACGCTCCGCAGCTGGTCAGACTTCGAGGCCGACCAGTCCGTGCAGCAACCGGCCCGCCGCGCGGGCCTCCTCCAGGCTCCGGGTGAAGGCGTCGATCCGGTCCTGTAGGGGCAGATCCATCAGGCCGGCCGGCCAGGTGCCGGGCGGCACCACGATCACGACCACCCCGGCCCGGCCCCGCGCGGCCGACAGCCAGCCGGACGAGACCAGGACCGGCGAGGCCGGCTCCCACACCTGACGGCCTCCCACCAGCACCAGCCGCACCAGGCGGTCGCCGCCGACCTCCACCGTCCCGGTGGTCGCCGGTGGATCCCCCGCCGCGAGCACGAACCCGCTGTTCACCACGTCCTCCACCAGGTCTCCGTACAGCTGCGGACCGACCTCCACGATCGCCTCCGCGAACGGCGGCCCCACCTCCGCCGGGTGCACCGCCAACGCCCACACCATCGGCGCCCGTTCCGCGCCACCGCCCGCTCCGCTCACCATGCCCTGACCAACGATCCACCGGCCCGGACCGCACGCACCGGTCCTCGACCGCGACCTCCGCCGGGCCGGGCTGAGCCGGGTGGACGTGGCGGGCGTCGGGGCTGTCGCGGCGGCAAGGGCTCTTCCGGCCATCGGCCGCCGACCGTCGCCCGGGCACGGCTGGGACGGCGGAGGAGAGGTGTGGCGGCGGGGCACCGTCCGTCGGCGCGGGAGCGGATCCGGCTCGACCGCGGACGGGGACGGGCGTGGTGCCGTGCCTCCGGAGACCGGTGGGGCGGTGCCACGATCGGCCGACAACGCACCCGCCGGTTCATGCCGGAGGTCTGTGCCGCCGGGCGGCGCCCTCCTACCATGTGAGGCACCGTCGGGCCTGACCCCCGCCGCAGCGGCCGACCGCCGTCGGACACCACCGGGGCCTCACCGCACCCGACCGTCCGACCGGCCACCGGTCCGCCCCGAGGCCTCGGAACGGGCCTCGCAGCGCACTCCGAACCGCGCAGGCACCCGTCCTCACCACCAGGGGGTACGCCCATGCACGCTCGCACCGCCGCACCGCGGATCAGACCCGTCCGTACCGTCCTCGCCGTCCTGGCCATGCTGGCGGCTCTGCTGGCCGCCGCCGTGCCGACGGCGGCACCGGCCCAGGCCGCCGTGCCCGACCGCTGGGGCTTCGCGTTCCTCGACAACCCGACCCCGCCGCCCGGGTACGTCCCCGATCCCACCCGCCAGTGGGGCAGCTGGACCTCGCCGTCCACCAACCCGGTCAAGGTCGACCAGGTCGGTCTCGGCGCGTACACCGTGCACTTCCCGCTGATCGGCGGGCCCGGCGGGATCGCCCACGCCACCGCCGTCAACCGGACGGGCACCTGGTGCCAGATCACCGGCTGGGCCACCGTGGGCAGCCGGCAGGACGTCTCGGTGGCCTGCTACAAACCCACCGGCACACCGGACAACTCCCCGTTCACGGTGCTCTACACCACCAGCAGCGGGACACCCTCGCCGTCCGGTGGCGGCTACGGCTACCTCTACTCGGCCGTCAGCGGCGCCCTGATCAGCCAGTACAACTCCACCGGGGCCGCGAACGCGGTGGGCCACGGCTCGACCGGTGTGTGGAAGGCCTGGCTGCCCGGTCTGGGGCTGTCCACCAACGCCGGGAACGTCCAGGTCACGGTGGTGGACGCGGTCCAGGGGGCGCGCTGCAAGGTGGCCGACTGGGCACCGGCCGCGACGGGCCAGACCTTCGTGGTCACCTGCTTCGACGCGGCCAACGCCCCCTACGACACCCAGTGGACGCTGAGCTACTCCGTCCAGCGGGCGCTGCACGGGCCGGTGTTCCCGCCGAAGTCGTTCGGCCACCTCTGGTTCAACGGGTCGGTGCCGCCGCTGACCGACTTCAACTCCAGCGGCGCCACCAACACGCTCACCGGCTCGGTCCCGTTCACCGTCACCATGCCGTCGGTGGCCGTTCCCCCGGACACCGCGCAGACCACGGCCTACGGACCCGGCCCCGGCTGGTGCGGACTGGCCCTGCCCTGGGCGCGCAGCGGCAGCACCGTACGGCTCAACCCCATCTGCTTCGACCCCGGCGGCGCCCCCGTCGCGGCTCCGTTCCTCACGGTGTACACCTCGGCGTTCTGATCCCCGGCGAACGGCGGCCGTCGGCCGTCCCCCGAGGCGGCCGACTCCGCCGGGATTCCCGTAGATACCGTCGACCGGGCTGTCGGTGGTCAATCATGGTGACTGACGGTGCCGGCTGCGTTCAGCACGCCGCGAGTTGACGACGGGATGGAATGACATGCCTCTTCAGGGTGAGTACGAGCCGAGCCCCGAATCGTGGGTACGTGAGCAGGTCGAGCAGTACGAGTCCTCCGGGGGTGTGGACGGAGCGACGATGCGGGGCATGCCCGTCATCATCCTCACGACCCGGGGTGCGAAGTCCGGAAAGCTCCGCAAGACCCCGCTCATGAGGGTCGAGCACCAGGGCGCCTACGCGGTGGTCGCCTCGCTGGGCGGTGCGCCCAGGCACCCGCTCTGGTACCACAACGTCGTGGCCGACCCCCGGGTGGAACTCCAGGACGGGCGGGTGCGGCTCGACATGACGGCACGGGAGGTCACCGGAGACGAGAAGTCGCTCTGGTGGGACCGTGCCGTACAGGCGTTTCCCGACTACGCCGCCTACCAGGAGAAGACCGACCGGGTGATCCCGCTCTTCGTCCTGGAGCGGACTCCCGGCGAGCACTGACCGGGGCCCGCGGGACTCCCGGGCCGTCGCCCGCACGGTTCTCAGCGGACCCTGAAGCTGCGCAGCACGTCGTGGCCTTCGCCGCCCGGGGTGAGGACGACTGTCAGGTGACCGCAGTCGGGCCGGTCGTGGATCTCGACGGCGTGGCCGGTGACGTTGCGCAGGGCGAAGGCGGGTGTGTCCTCGGCGAGTGGCGGCAAGGTGTTGCGGCACTCGCCGGGACGCAGTCCCTCCTCCACGTTCTCGGCCTCGGCCGGCCCGGTGGGAGTGCCCGTGGGGTAGCGCCACAGGACGGTGCCGGCAACGGCGGTGTCGGTGTCCTCGTCGGCGCTCGGCGGCTCGGTGTCCCAGGGCCGGGGGTGGTCGACGGGGCGGATGGCGGAGTCCCGGTTGCGGTAGGCGGTGCCGGGGGTGGGCACGGCCGGGGCGAGGAGTTCGGGGACGGTGACGAGGGTGTAGCCGGCGTCGCGCAGGTTCCGGATGAGCTGTGGAACCACCGCGAGCGTCTGCCGCTGCTCCTCGGCGTCGTGCATCAGGACGATCGATCCCGGCCGCACGCCGTCCTCGACACGGTCGAGGACCTGCGCGGGGTCGTGATGGTCCCAGTCCCCCGTGTCGACGTCCCAGAGCACGAGCGCCCGGCCGAAGGACCGGACCGCGGCGTTGTAGGAGCCGAACGGAGGCCGCACCAGGGCCGGACGTACGCCGGTGACCTCCTCGATCGCGTCCTCACCGCCGGTGAGCTCGTCCCGCACCTGCGCGGGCGTCGCCGTGCCGAGGGCGGGATGGGTGAAGCTGTGGTTGCCGATGGCATGGCCTTCGGCCGCCGCGCGCCGCAACGACCCGGGCCACGAGCCCACCTGCTCACCCACCACGAAGAAGGTCGCTTTCACCTGGGCGGCGTCGAGGTCGTCGAGCAGGGCCTCGCTGGCCGGTGACGGGCCGTCGTCGAAGGTCAGCGCCACACAGGCCAGCCGTGCGCAGTCCGGCTCCATCTCCGGCGCGGGCGGCACCGGCGGCACGGTCTCGTGCTCCGGCGGCCCCTCCGCTCCGGTGGGAGCCGGCTCCGCGGCCGGTGGCCCCGCCACCCGCGAAGCGCCCTCACGGTTCGGCGGCCCTCCCGCACCGGTGGAGGCCGGCCCGGAGGCGGGCGGCAGGAGCGCCGCGCACACCCCCAGGACCAGCGGCCACGACCTCCTGCTTCTGCCCATGGCCGTCAACCTAGAACGGGCCGCCGCCCCCCGCACTCGGCCGCGGCCAAGTGCCTGACGCCGCCCGTGGTGAACGGGGCCGTCCGCATGCGGTCGGAAGAGGGGCCCGCCGAGCCGGCCACCTGGGCCGAACCCGCCCGCCCCCTGCCGTTCATCTCACCCGCCTAAGATCCACAACACCGCCTGCGGGCAAGGGAACCGCGTACCTGGCGGTGGGCGTCACCGGGGATGATGCCACGTGAACACGAGGCGGGACGGGGTGGCCGATGTCCATACGATCCGGGCTGCGCGGGCTGGAACGGCTCGCCCGGCCGCTGCCGGCCGGAGTGGACCTCTACCAGCTGCGGCCGGACGGCCGGGTGCTGATCGCCGACCGGGACGGCGCCCGGGAGCTGGGCCCGGACGGACGGCACGGCCCGGCGGGCGAGGAGCTGTTGCGGTTCATCAACGACGGCCAGTTCGCCCACTACCTGGTCGGTGACGCCAAGACCTCGCCCGAGCGGCCGTCCAACGCCACCTACAAGCTCGGTATCGTCGCCCCGCACAGCGCGTTCACCCCGCACGCCCACGGCGGCGAGCACCTGGTGCTCAGCCTCGGCCACGCCTCCTGCGGGCTGTACGACGCCGAGCGCCGCCGGGTGGTGGACGTCCCGCTGACGCCCGGGCTGCTCATCCGGATCCCCGAACTGATGCCGCACTCCTTCGCCAACCGGGGCGCCGGGCCGCTCAACATCCTGGCCGCCAACACCGGGTTCGGCATCGACCACGAGGACTACGCGATCACCGCGGCCGAGGCCGAACGCCGCGAGGACGCCCAACTGGCCGGCGCGCTCAGGGAAGTGGAGCGGAACCAGAGCGTGGGTACGGTCAGCGCGAGAGAGCGGCTGGCCGCCCGGCTGCGCCGTTTCGCCGCCACGCTGGAGACCCCGAGATGATCTGCCCGCACTGCGACCGGCACCTGCTGCAGCGGCAACGCTCCCGGCACCGCTGCTCGTACTGCAACAAGGACTTCGCGCTGGACCCCAAGGAGGAGGGCCCGGGCCTGCACGACGTCCGGATCCGCCGCGTGGCCGACAGACTGACCGACGGGGGCAGGCTGTTCTGCACCGTCGAGCAGCTGGGATACGCGATCGAACGCCGCGGCCGACCGGAGCAGGAGCACCGGGGCTCGAAGGGCGGCGCGGGCTGCCTCGGCGTGCTCGGGGTCGGGGCGCTGGTCGCCGCCCTCGCGCTGAACGGCGCGCTGATCGCGCCGGCCGCCCTGGTGGGGGTCGGCCTGCTGGGGCTCGCGCTGCGCCAGGTGGTGCTCTCCGACGTCCCCGCACCGCCGCGCTCGATCACCCCGCGCTGGCGCCCCGGGGGCTTCGCCGCCACCGTGGTCCTGCGGTGGAAGACGGTCTACGGGGTGCTGCCCGCCGGGCTGGTCGAGGACAACGCCGTCCGGCCCGGCCCACAGGTGGCCGACCCGGCGTTCGCCCTGCTCTGCCCGGACCGCACCGTCACCACCTTCCTGCACGCCAACGACTACCCGCGCCGCCACCGCGCGCTGCTGGTCGCCGACCCGCGCGCGATACCCGACGGCCTGCCCGTCGTCGTCCTGCACGACGCCTCGCCCCAGGGCTGCCTGCTGGTCGCCGGTGTCCGCGCCGCCCGGCCCGGCCGCCGGGTCCTGGACGCGGGCATCCCGGTCCGGGCGGTCCTGGCCGCCGAGAGCCGGTTCCTGCACCTGCGCGACCCGGACCGGTCCGCCGAACTCCAGGCCGGGCCGGCCGCGCAGGTGCCCGGTCTGACCCCGGCGGAGCTGGCCTGGTTCGCCGAGGGCTGGTGGAGCCCGCTGGTGGCCGTCCCGCCCAAGCGGCTGATGTCCCTCGCCGTCCGGGCCGCCGAGCGGGTGCTCGAACCGCCCGTCCCCGTCGCGCTGGTGAAGCGGCCGGCGGTGCCGGAGCGCCCGGAGGAGCCGGCCGAGACCCGGCGCCGTGCCCTCGCCGTCGGCTTCCTCACCTGGCCCGAACCCCACCAGGAGACCACCGCGTGACCACCCCGCCGTCGTCCACCCCGCCGTCGTCCGTCCCGCCGTCGTCCGTCCCGGCACCGTCCGTTCCGGCACCGTCCGGGCCGCCCCGGTCACCGCGCCGACGGCCGCTGCTCGACGGCGCGCTCACCGTCGCCGCCGCCCGGGCCGAGGCGCCCGGCGGGCTGCGGTACACCGAGCGTCAGCTGTACTACGAGGTGTGCCGGGTGCTCCAGCCGCTGCACGCCGGGCCGCGCCGGATCCCGTACACCCTCGCGCCCCCGGTCCGCTACGCGCGCTTCGCCGAGGCGCTGGCGGGGCGGCGCGACGAACTCCCTGGCCTGCTGCCGCCCCTGCCACCGGCGGCCCCGGCGGCCCCGGGCGCGCGCCCGGCCGCGGAGAGCGACCTCTACGACTACGGGCTGCCACGGCTGCTGGTCTGCCAGAGCCGGGAGATCACCGCGATGCTGATCGCCAACGACCTGCATCTGGAGGCCGCCTGCCCGATCGTCGCCGCCGCCGAACTCCCGCTCGACCCACGGCTGGTGGCCGGCCTGGAACGGGCCGGCGGCGCCGTGCTGCACGTCCTGCACGACGCCAGCCCGGCCGGGCTCGCCTGCTTCGAGCGGATCAGCCAGGCCTACGGCGGCACCCGCTCCGGTCCGCGGGTGCGGTCGATGGGTCTGGTCCCCCGGCACGCCACCACCCTCCACCTCACCTCCGGACGCGGCCCGCACCCGTACCGGGGCCCGCTGCCCGCCGGGCTGCGGCCGGAGGAACGCGCCTGGCTCGGCAGCGGCCGGACCGTCGAGCTGGCCGCCGTCGGCCCCGCCCGGCTGCTGCACACCGTGATCCGCCAGGTCCGGGGCAACCACGGCCGCCCCCACCGGGCCCCGCTCCACCGGCGCGTGCGCACCGTGCGCGACACCGGCTTCCTGACCTGGCCGACCGCCTGACCCTCCGCCCGAAGGCCCCCGATGCTTGAGGACTCCCGACGATGACGCAGCCACGCCACATCGGCTACCGCGACGAACTGCTGGCCGACGGCACGGTGCACCGCCGCTACGAGGACGGCCGCAACGAGTGGCGTCGGCGCGGCGCCGGCGGCCTCGTGCACTGGCACGACAACCGGGGCGACGCCGGCACCGACGAACGCCTCGGCACGGACCTGGTCAAGCGCACCCACGTCGACGACACCGTCTCCTACGGCCGGGACATCGGCTACGGCCGCACCGTCTGGGCCCGCGGCGAACTGGTCACCGTCAACCGCACCGCGTTCCGCGGCCGGCTCGGCGTGGTGCTCGGCGCGCTCGGTGTGGCCGGTGCCGCCGCCGTCGCCGTCTCGCAGTTCCCGCCGCTGGAGCTGGGCGAGGACGAGGAGGAGCAGTTGCGGCAGCAGGCCCGCGCCCAGTCCGCCGACTCCGGTGGAGGCAGCGGCGGCAGCGCGTCGTACGGTTCGGACCACGGTGCCGACGGCTCCGGCGACGGCGGGGACGGTGGGAACGGCGACGGCCCCGACGGTGATTTCGGGGGCGACTGGGACGGCTCCGGCGACGACGCCTGGGACGGCGACGACTTCGGCTGAACCGGCTTCGGCTGAACCGGCCGCGCCCCGCCGAACCCCTCCATCGAAAGGCACCCCACCATGGCTCGCTGCTGCGCCTGCGCCGGACCGGACGCCGACCGGGCCCGCGCCCAGCTCGCCGCACTCGCCGGCACCGCACTCGCCGGGGCCGCACCGGACCCGTCGGCCCTGACCGCCCTGATCCCGGGCGAACCCGGCTTCGCCACCGGCCCGTTCACCCTCGACGGCGTCACCGCCGTCGGCGAGGTCACCCTGCACAACCGGACCGGGCTGCTCACCGCCCTCGCCGACGCCGGCGCCCCCGCACCCGACGGCTGCCCGGACGGCGAACTGCTGCTCCGGCTCTGGCGGCGGCTCGGCGCGGACGGTGTCCGGCAGGCCGACGGCCTGTTCGTCCTGGCCGTGGTGGACGGCGCCGACCTGGTGCTGATCCGCGACCACGTCGGCGCCCGGACGGTCTTCTACGCCCGCGCCGACGGCTGCTGGGCCGCGTCCACCTCGCTGCGCTCGCTGCGGCACTGGCCGGCGCTCGGGACCGGCGTCAACCTGGCCGCCGTCCGCTCCTTCCTCACCTTCGCCTACCTGCCCGGCGAGGAGACCCTGCTGCGCGGCGTCCACGAGGCGCTGCCCGGGCGGATCCTGCGGCTGACCGCGGACGGCTCGGTCCACCAGGAGCAGTACTGGGAACCCGCCGAACTCCTCCCCGCGCCGGGCGACACCCCGCCGCCCGCCGAGTTCGCCCGGCAGCTGCGCCTTCTCCTGGAACAGGCCACCGCGCGCCGGCTGCCGGGCGGCGAGGACGTGGCGGTGCTGCTCTCCGGCGGCGTCGACAGCTCGCTCGTCACCGCCCTGGCCGCCCGGCTGCACAGCCACCCCGTACGCACCTACTCGATCAGCTTCGGCGACGAACTCCCCGACGAGCTGGGCTACTCCGGCCTGGTCGCCCGGCACTGCGGGACGGACCACCGGGTGCTCACCGTCTCCGGCGCCGAGGTCGCCGCCCGGCTCGCCGACACCGTCGCCCTGCTGGACAGCCCGGTCGGGGACCCGCTGACCGTCCCCAACCTGATGCTCGCCGAGGCGGTCGCCGGCGACGGCATCCGGGTCTCGCTCAACGGCGAGGGCGGCGACCCCGTCTTCGGCGGGCCGAAGAACCTGCCGATGCTGGTCCACGAGATGCACCGCGACGACCCCGCGCCCGAGGCACGGGCCGAGGCGTACCTGCGCTCCTACCGCAAGTGCTACGAGGACCTGCCCCGGCTGCTCACCCCGGCCGCGCTGCGGGCACTGGAGGCCGAGCCCGCGCCCCGCCGCTTCGTCGCGCCCTATCTGACGCCCGGTCCGATGCACGCGCTGCTCAACCAGCTGCTCCACTGCAACCTGCGGACCAAGGGCGCCCACCACATCCTCACCAAGGTCGAACGGCTCACCGCCTCCCAGGGCGTCCAGGGCCGCTCCCCGCTCTTCGACCGGCAGGTGATCGACCATGCCTTCGCCACCCCGCCGACGCTCAAACTGCACGGCACGGTGGAGAAGTGGGTACTCAAGGAGGCCGTCCGCGACCTGCTGCCGGACACCGTCACCGACCGCCCCAAGAGCGGGATGCGGGTGCCCGTCCAGCAGTGGCTGCGCGGCCCGCTGCGCGACCTCTCCGGCGAGCTGCTGCTCGGCCGCCAGGCCCGCGAGCGCGGCCTCGTCCGACCCGACACCGTCCGTACCTGGATGCGCCGCGAGGGCACCCTGCTGCCGCGCCAGGGCGGCAAGCTCTGGCTCGTCCTCACCCTCGAACTCTGGCTGCGCTCCTACGACCTCTGAGCCCCTCGTGAAAGGCCCCCCATGGACCCGCTCGACCCGGCCCCGGCCGGCCTCGATCTGATCGACCCCCGGACCGGCCGCACCCGCGGCACGCTGAGCCCCGCCCGCGCCGAACGCGTCGCCGGGGCCGCCGCCACCGCGCGGGCCGCCGCGACGCGCTGGCGCGCGCTCACCCCGCGCGAGCGCGAGCGCCGGCTCGACGCGCTCGCCGACCTCGTCGAACACCACCTCGCCGAGTACACCGCGCTGGAACAGGCCGGCACCGGCAAGCCGGCCGCCGAGGCCAGCGGGGAGATCCGGCAGGTCGCGGACCTTCTGCGGTTCTCCGCCGGCGCCGCCAGGACGGGCAGCGCACCCGCCGCCGGCCGCTACCTGCCCGGTCACGAGAGCTGGGTGCGGTGGGAGCCGATCGGCGTGGTGGGCGCGATCGTCCCCTGGAACTACCCGCTGCTGATGGCCGCCTGGCGCTGCGCCCCGGCCCTGGCCGCCGGGAACACCGTGGTCGTCAAGCCCGCCGAGACCACCCCCGACTCCGTCGCCCTGCTCGCCGAGCACGCCGCGCAGGCCCTCGGCGACGGCGTCCTGACCGCGCTCGCGGGCGACCGGGAGACCGGGCGGCTGCTGGTCACCAGCGACATCGACATGATCGCCTTCACCGGCAGCGCGGCCGCCGGCGCCGACATCGCCGCCCGGGCCGGCCACCGCCGGATCAGCCTGGAGCTCGGCGGCAACAGCCCCGTCCTCGTCCTGCCCGACGCCCCCGCGCACACCTGGTCCGCCCTCGCCGAGGCCTGCACCTACAACGCCGGCCAGAGCTGCGCCGCCCCGGCCCGGGTGATCACCCTGGACGAGAACCACGAGCAGGTGATCGCCGCGCTCACCACCGCCCTGGCCGGGCGCCGGTCCGGCCGCGACTTCGGCCCGCTCAACAACCCCGACCAGGCCGCCCGTTACGACCGGCTGCTGGCCGCCACCGCCGCCGGGCGCTCGATCGCCGCCCCCGGCCGCACCGACGGCCTCTGGCGCCCCGCCCGCCTGCTCGCCGACCTGCCGCAGGACGACCCCGCCGTACTGGCGGAGGTCTTCGGACCGCTCCTGACCGTCCAGCGCGCCGCCACCCCCGACGAGGCGCTCGCCCTCGCCAACGGCGTCCCGCAGGCCCTCGGCGCCAGCGTCTGGACCCGGGACCTCGGCACCGCCCTCGACCTCACCGCCCGCCTCGACGCCGGTGAGACCTGGATCAACTGCCATCTCGCCCAGACCGCCGAACTCCCGCACGGCGGTCGCGGCGCCTCCGGCCACGGCACCGACCTCAGTGCCCTCGCCCTCCAGGAGTACCAGCGCCCCAAGACGGTGACTGCCCGGCTCTGACGGCTTCCCGGCGGTCGGCGCACGTCACCGGCCGGGGCTGAGTACGCCGGACACTCACGGTTGAGTATCCGTCCACTGTCCGCGAGGTGGCCGGGGCGGGGAGGATCGGGCCATGAACGAATCCGCGATCCGGTCGGCCCCTTCCAGCGCGCCCGCCCGGGGCAACTGGTGGAAGGGCCCGCTGATCTCCACTCTGGCGACCGGGCTCTGCCTGCCGCTCGTCACCGCTCTGCGAGGTCTCGCGGAGATGTCCACGGACCCGTGCTACGGGCCCGGCGCCTGCCCGTCGACGATGACCCATCTGGCCGTGGCCGACTACGCCCTGCTCGCCGCCCCGGTGCTGATCCTGCTCCAGTGGCCGGCCTCCTATCTGCTGCGCCAGGGGCGCGCGCTGGTCTCGCTGGCGCCGGCGGCGGCGCTGCTGGTCGTCCTCGGCGCCGTCTTCAGCATCAACCCGGGCGCGTGACCGCCTCCCGGGCGGGGCGCCCGCGCTGATCCGTCGTCATCGCGGCACGCGCCGTCCCGGGCGTGCCGCGATGACGACGAACGCGCAGGACGAACGCGGGACGCGGCGCCCCCGCACCCGGGCCGGGTGCGGGGGCGCCGCGTTCAGGGCTCCGCTTTCGGACGCGGACTACCGGGGGCCGGGGCGGCCGGCTCCGGCGGGGACGCGGTCCCCGGGCTCGTCCTCGCCCGACTCGTCCTCCACCGGCTCGGGGGCACCACCGGCCGGGCGGGGCGGCGTCGCCCGGCCCGCGCGACCGGCCCGGCCGGCGCGGCCTGCCTTCGCCAGCGCGAGCTGGCGGTCGGCCTCGGCCTGGATGGCGTCCTTGTCGCCGATCTCGGCGTCCGGCAGGGCGTCGGGCAACAGGTCCTCGATCAGCCGCAGCGGGCGGTAGGCGAGGCCCACCAGGCCCCAGAGCCCGAGGGCCGCGCCGACCAGGACGAGCAGCAGTCCGGCGCCGCGGCCGGGACCGGTGCCGAGCACCATGCCGACCGAGTCGGCGAGCGCGCCGCCGGGCCGCATCAGCGGCTCGAAGACGTGGTCGGAGAGCGGCCCGGCGGTGAGGAAGCCGAGCGGCATCATCGACATCGCCAGCATCTGGTTGGTGGCCAGGACCCGGCCCTGGAGCTCCATGCCGACCTTGGTCTGGATCAGCGCCATCCAGTGCGAGTTGAGGATCATCATCGACGCCCAGAGGACGAAGAGTCCGCACGCGGTCAGCGCGGCCTGCGGGCGGCTGCCGGCCACGATCGCCGCCAGGCCGACCACCGAGGTGAAACCGATCATGCCGATCGCCCGGCGCCGGGTACCGCCCCACAGGGCCATCACCAGCCCGCCGGTCAGCGCGCCCACACCGCCGATGGCCGTGATGACGCCGAGCTGGACGGCCGTGCCGCTGGCCAGGACCATCGGGGTGATCAGCACGGTGGCGACGGCGAACAGGTAGTTGAACACCACGAAGAAGACCACCAGGGCGACCAGGCTGTGCCGCCGCACGATGTAGCGCCAGCCGGTGACCACCTCGCGCAGCAGCGGCTCCTCCTGCTTGTCGAACATCGCGTCCGGGAAGCGGACCATGAGCAGGCAGGTGACACCGGTCAGGAAGGTCACCATGTCGAACAGCACCACGCCGTGCAGGCCGATCAGCGAGACCAGCACACCACCGGCCAGAACGGCCATCATGTCGCCCGCACCGGTGCCGAGCTGGGCGAGGCCGTTGGCCTGCCCGAGGTAGCGCTTGGGCACCAGTTGGGTGATCGCGGCCAGATAGGCCGGGCGCTGGAAGGCCGAGCAGACCGCCCCGGTGCAGGCCACCAGATAGATGTGCCAGACCTCCAGCAGATCGGCCCAGAGCAGCCCCCCGAGGGAGAGCATGCCGGCCGCCGCCACGGTGTCCGTGACGATCATGATCTTCCGGCGGTCCACCCGGTCGGCGAGCGCGCCCGCGATCGGCAGCAGCAGCACCGCGGGCAGCACCGCGACCACCGAGATCATCGCGAAGTCGAAGGCGGAACCGGTCTGCTGGTAGACCCAGACACCGAGGGCGAAGGTCGAGAGACTGGTGCCGACCATCGAGACGAACTGCCCGATCGCGACCTTGGCGAAGGTGCCCAGCTCGACCTTGGCCGGCGGCCGCTTGGCGTCGACCTCCGCGGCCACCCCGCCGGTGGCGGTGAACTCGGAGATCACCCGGGCGAGGTCGTCGGCCTGGTGCTTGAGGAAGTAGTGCCCGGCGCGCGGGATGACGGCCAGGTCGACGGTGTCGCCGAAGTGCTCCCACTCGGCGTACCGCTCCTGGTACAGCTGGGTGGCGCGGTCCTTCTCGCCGACCACGCACAGGATCGGCGCCGTGACCTTCGGCGGCCGCCCGTCCCCGTACGCCCGGGTGTAGAAGTCCTCGGCCTGCCGGACGTCGTGGCGCAACGCCCGGACCAGGAAGTCCTGTTCGGCCTGGTCGTAGACGTCGGTGAAGCCGCCCATGGCGCGCAGGTAGTCGAGGTAGGAACGGTTGGAGAGCATCCGGTCGCCCGGCAGCCGCTTGGCCATCCACTCGGCGAACCGGCCGGGCAGCCGGGCCGCCGGGAACGTCCCGCCGAGGGCGACCCCGCGCAGGTCCATCCCGGCCGCCTCCAGCCGGGAGCCCAGGGCGGTGGCGAGCGCACCGCCGAGGCAGTGGCCGTACAGCACCACCGGGCCGTCGATCCGCTCGGTGATCTGCTCGGTCAGCCGGTCGGCGAGGAGTTCGAGTTCGGTGAGCTCGTCGTCGGGACGGCTCGGATCGTGGCCGGGCAGCTCGACGGCGTACAGCCGGTGGCCGGCCGGCAGGGCGTCGGCGAGCGGCTGGAAGGTGATCGGGCTGCCGCCGCCGTAGGGGACGCAGACCACGCTGACCTCGGCCGGCGCGTTGCCCCGGGTGAGCTTGTGCAGCAGGCTGCGCGGGCCCTGGTCCACCGCGCCGCCGGCCCGGGCGTCGAGCAGGGCAGCGAGTTCACGCACGGTGGGCTGCTGGAACAGGTCGATGACGGAGAGGCCGCGGCCGATCAGGCGGACGGTGTGCACGGCGGAGAAGGAGTCACCGCCGAGCGCGAAGAAGTCGTCCGCCGCGCCGATCTCCTCGACGGCCAGCACCTGACGGTAGGCGGCGGCCACCTCGTGCTCGCTCTCCGTCACCAACTCGCCTCCACCGGAGACCGGCTGGACCGCGACCGGCTCCGGCAGGGCGGCCCGGTCCACCTTGCCGTTGGCGTTCAGCGGCAGGGCGTCCAGCACGACCAGGGCGGCGGGCACCATGTAGTCGGGCAGCCGGGTGCGCAGCGCGGCGCGCAGCTCGCCGGGGTCGGGGGCGGCGGCCGGGTCCGCGGGCACGACGTACCCGACGAGGTTCCGGGCGGCGCCCTCGCCGCGGGCGACCACCACGGTCTCGCGGACCTCGGGACGGAGCGTCAGTTCGGCCTCGACCTCGCCGATCTCGACCCGGTAGCCGCGGATCTTGACCTGGTGGTCGACCCGGCCGAGGAACTCGATGGCGCCGTCGGCGCGCCGCCGGACCAGGTCGCCGGTGCGGTAGGTGCGCCGGCCTCCGACGACGGCGAAGCGCTCGGCGGTGAGGTCGTCCCGGCCGAGGTAGCCGCGGGCGACGCCGCCGCCGGAGACGTACAGCTCACCGGGGACGCCGACCGGCACCGGCCGCTGCCGGGCGTCGAGCAGATGGGCGCCGACATTGCCGAAGGGCAGTCCGAGCGGTGCGGTGACGGCGTCCCCGAGGTCCGCCGGGACGGGGGTGCCGAGCATCGACACCGTGGTCTCGGTCGGGCCGTAGTGGTTGTGCAGCAGCAGGTCGGGCCGGGCCGCGCGGATCCGGGCGACCAGGTCGGGCCGCAGCGCCTCGCCCGCGCAGATCAGCAGCCGGGCGGGCAGGATGCCGCCGAGGGCTCCGCCGTGCGCGGCCAGGCCCTCCAGGTGGCTCGGGACCAGCTTCATGGCGTCGATCCGGTGGGCGGCCGTGTAGGCGGCGAAGGCGTCCGGGTCGGTGGCCTGGTCACGGGTGAGCAGGTGGAGGCAGCCGCCGCCGGTGAGCGCGCCGAACACGTTGGTGGTGCCGAGGTCGGCGGCGAAGGTGGAGACCAGCGCCCAGTTCCAGCCCTCGGTGCCGGCGCCGACGCGTTCGCGCAGACCGTGCAGGTAGTTGCGGTAGTTGCGGTGCTCGACGGCGACGCCCTTGGGTGCGCCGGTGGAGCCGGAGGTGAAGACGACGTAGCAGAGGTGGTCCGGGCGGACGTCCACCTCGGGTGCCGCGCAGGGGGCGGCGGGGGTGGAGAGCGGGTCCAGCACGGCGGCCGGTACGGGCGTGCCGTCGAGCCGGGCGAGCAGGTCGTCGGTGGTGACGACGGCGGCGGCCCCCGCGGCGGTGAGCAGCGCGCGGATCCGCTCGTCCGGGTAGACCGGGTCGAGCGGCAGGTAGGCGCCGCCGGCCTTGAGGATGCCGAGCATGCCGACGACCAGCGCGGCCGAGCGCTCCACCAGCAGGCCGACCGGGCGGTCCGGGCCGACCCCGAGTTCGCGCAGCCGGTGGGCCAGGGCGTTGGCCCGGTGGTCGAGTTCGGCATAGCCGAGCACGCCGTCGGCGCCGCGGACGGCGGGCGCGTCGGGGGTGCGGCGCACCTGTTCCTCGACCAGGCCGTGCAGGGTGCCGCCGAGGTCCCAGTCGCGCCGGGTGTCGTCCCACTCGGCGAGCCGGCGCTCTTCGGCGGGGGTGAGCAGGGGCAGTTCGGCGACCGGGCGGTCCGGGCCGGCGGCCATCGCGTCGAGCACGGTGGTGAGGTGGCCGAAGACCCGCCGGATGGTCGGCTCGTCGTACAGCTCGGTCCGCCAGACCAGGTCGGCGACCAGTTCGCCGCCGTTGTCGACGACCGCGACGGAGAGGTCGAACTTGGCGGTGTCGGTGCCGACGGGCTGCCAGTCCACCTCCAGGCCGGGCAGCGTGGGCTTGGCCTCGGCCTGGTTGTGGACGTTGAGCATGACCTGGAACAGCGGGGTGTGGGCGAGTTCGCGGTCCAGGCCGAGCGCGTCGATCAGGCGCTCGAACGGCAGGTCCTGGTGGCCGAAGGCGCCGAGGGTGCCCTCCCGGACGCGCTCCAGCAGCTGCCGGACGGTCGGGTCGCCGGAGAGGTCGGTGCGCATCGCCAGGGTGTTGACGAAGCAGCCGACCAGCGGCTCGGTCTCGCTGCGGGTGCGTCCGGCGACGGGCGTGCCGACGACCACGTCCTCCGCGCCGGTGTAGCGGGCGAGGACGGTCTGCAGCGCGGCGAGCAGCACCATGTAGGCGGTGCCGCCGGTCCCTTCGGCGAGCGCCCGGATGCGGCGGGTGCGGTCGGCGCCGAGTTCGACGGTGATCCGCTCGCCGCGGGTGCCGGCCACGGCGGGCCGGGGGCGGTCGGTGGGCACGGTGACGGTGGCGGTGGCGCCGCGCAGGCGCTCCTGCCACCAGGCCTCCTGGCGGGCCAGTTCGCCGGCCAGTTCGGTCTGCTGCCAGTGCGCGACGTCGGCGTACTGGACGGGCAGCGGTTCGAAGGCGGGCGCCCGGCCCTCGCGGCGGGCCGTGTAGGCGGTGCCGAGGTCGTCGAAGAGCACGCCGATGGACCAGCCGTCGGCGGCGATGTGGTGCAGCACCAGGCTGAGCACGGCGCCGTCGCCGGTGCGCAGCAGGGCGGCGCGCAGCGGCAGGTCGGCGGCGAGGTCGAACGGGCGCCGGGCCTCCTCGTCCAGCCGCGCCGCCACCTGGTCGGCGGGGACGTCGGCGGTGGCGAGGGTGAAGCGGGTGGCGTCCAGCAGTTCGGGCCGGACGTCGCCGTCGACCGTCGGGTAGACGGTGCGCAGCACCTCGTGCCGGGCGAGCACGTCCGTGAGGGCGGCGCCGAGGGCGGCGGGGTCGGGCTCGCCGTCGAGGTGCAGGGCGAGGGGGATGTGGTAGGCGGCGCTGTCCGGTTCGTACTGCGCGAGGAACCACATCCGGCGCTGGGCGGACGAGAGCGGTGCCGGGGTGCCGTCGGGGCGGGGCGCGATGCCCTGCTGGGCGGGTCTGGCGGCGGCCTTGGCGGCCTTGGCCTGGGCGAGGCGGCGGCGCAGGAGTTCCTGGCGTCTGGCGTCCGGGTCCGGACGGGCGCCGCTGGTGGTCTGGTCGGTCATGCGTTCTCCCCCGTCAGGGCGCCGACGGCCGGGTTCGGCTCGGTGCCCGGGTCTTCAGGTGCGTCGGTGCCGTGGGCTCTGGCGAGTGCGTCGAGTCCGTCGAGATCGTCGACGTCGTCGAAGTCGTCCAGGCCGTCGATCTGGTCGAGCAGGAGGTCCTCTATTCGGCGGGCCATCGCGGCCAGGGTGCGGGCCTCGAAGACGGTGCGCAGCGGCAGGTCGAGGTCGAAGGTGTCACGGACCCGGGCGGCCAGCCGGGTGGCGAGCAGCGAGTGGCCGCCGACCGAGAAGAAGTCGTCGTGCCGGGAGACCCGTTCGATGCCGAGGACCTCCTGCCAGATGTCGGCGAGCAGTTCCTCGCAGTCGCCCTCGGGCGGTGCGCCGGCGCCGCCGAGCCGCGGGACGGGCAGGGCCGCCCGGTCCACCTTGCCGCTGGGGGTCACCGGCAGCGCGTCGAGCAGGACGAGCGCGGCGGGCACCATGTAGTCGGGCAGCCGGTCGGTGAGGACGGTGCGCAGCGTGTCCTCGGTGAGGGTGCCGTCGGTGACGGCGTAGCCGGCGAGGGCCGGTCCGGCGGGGGTCTCGACCAGCCGGGCCGCACCCGCGGTGACGCCGGGGACGGCGGTGAGCGCGGCCTCGATCTCGCCGAGTTCGATCCGGAAGCCGCGCAGCTTGACCTGGGCGTCGGTGCGGCCGTGGTACTCCAGCCGTCCGTCGTGGCGGCGGCAGGCGAGGTCGCCGGTGCGGTACATCAGCGCGTCCTCGGGGCCGCCGGGCTCCGGGACGAAGCGTTCGGCGGTGAGGTCGGGCCGGCCGTGGTAGCCGAGGGCGACGCCGGCGCCGGCGATGCAGAGTTCGCCGATGCCGTTGGCCGGGACGGGCTGCCCGTTGACGTCCAGGAGGTGCAGCCGGGTGTTGGCGATGGGCTTACCGAGCGCCACCACGCCGCCGTGGGAGGCGAGTTCGGCGGTGACCCGCTGAGCGGTGGACCAGACGGTGGTCTCGGTCGGCCCGTACAGGTTCCACAGCGTTTCGGTGCGGCCGAGCAGGGCCTCGGCGAGGTCGGCGGTGAGCGCCTCGCCGCCGCACAGGGCGGTCAGGGCGGGGCGGCCGGCCCAGCCGGCCTCCAGCAGCATCCGCCAGGTGGCGGGGGTGGCCTGGAGGTGGGTGATGCCGCACCGGTCCAGCCAGTCGGCGAGCGCGTGCCCGTCGGTGGCGGTGGCGCGGTCGGCGATCTCGACCCGGGCGCCGGTGACCAGGGGCAGCCAGAGTTCCAGGCCGGCGATGTCGAAGGTGACGGTGGTGACGGCGGCCATCACGTCCCGCTCGGTGAGGCCGGGTTCGCGGCCCATCGAGGCGAGGAAGTTGACGATGGCGCGGTGCGGCACGGAGACGCCCTTGGGGCGGCCGGTGGAGCCGGAGGTGTAGAGCAGGTAGGCCGGGTCCTCCGGGCCGACCGCGGCCGCCCGCGCCTCGGGGGCCGCGGCGGCCTCCGGGCCGTCGGCCAGGACGACGGTGCGTCCGGCGAACAGCTCGTCGCCTGCGGTGGCCTGTTCGGCGACCAGCAGGGTGATCCCGGCGTCGTCGAGCACCGCCCGGTTGCGGGCGAGCGGCTGGTCGATGTCGAGCGGCAGGTACGCGGCACCGCTGCGCAGGACGCCGAGGAGGGCTGCGGGGAGCAGCCGGCCACGCCGGACGGCGACCGCGACCAGGGCCCCGGGGCCGGCGCCGTGCTCGCCGAGCAGATGGGCCAGCCGGCCCGCGGCGGCGTCGAGTCCGGCGTAGTCGAGGGTACCGTCGGCGGCCGAGACGGCGACGGCCTGCGGGGTGCGGGCGGCCTGGGCGGCGACCAGCTCGTGCAGCCCGGCGTCGGGCACCGCCGCCTCGGTGCGGTTGACCTGCTCGGTGGCGGCGGCCAGTTCGGCGGGCGTGAGCATCGCCAGCTCGCCGAGCGGGCGGTCGGGTTCGGCGACGGCCGCGCCGAGCAGCGCGGTCAGGTGGTCGAGCGCGGCCAGGACGGACCGCTCGTCGTAGCGCGAGGTGCGGTACTCGGCCGAGAGCAGCGGGCCCTCGGCCGGGAACTCCAGGAACAGCGAGAGGTCGGTCTTGGCCGTGCCGTTGCACACCTCGGCGACGAACCGCAGGCTGAGCCCCGGCAGTTCGACCCCGGCCACGGGGTGGTTCTGGACCGCGAGCATGACCTGGGCGATCGGCGAGGCGGTCAGCCCGGCCGGGGTGCCCACCCGGCGGGCGTGCTCCAGGAACGGGAATCCGCTGTGCTCGGCGGCGTCCAGCACCACCGGGCGGACCCGGGCGACCAGGTCGCGGAAGGTGTCGGTGCCGGCCACGCCGAAGCGGAGCGCCACCGTGTTGATCAGCGACCCGAGCACCTGCTCCAGCTCGGGGACCGGGCGGACCGCGAACGGGCTGAGCACGGCGACATCGGTGCGGCCGGTGTAGCGGTGCAGCACCCCGCCGAGGGCGGCCAGCACCGCCATGTAGAGGCTGGCGCCCTCCTGGGCGGCCCAGCGCTCGGCCGAGCGGACCAGGCCGGTGTCGAGCCGGCGGGCGATCCGGCGCCCTGCGGTGTCGTGCGGGTTGGGGTGCGGCCGGTCGCCGGGCAGGTGCTGTTCGACCTCGACTCCGAGCAGGTGCTCGCCCCAGCGCAGCGCGTCCTCGCGGGCGGCCTCGTCGGCGCGTTCCTCCCAGCGGGCGACGTCGGAGAACTGCAGGTCGGGCTCGGCGAGTTCGCCGTCCTGGTAGGCGCGGCCGAGCTCGGCGAGCAGCAGGCCGGCGGCCCAGCCGTCCATCGCCGCGTGGTGGACGGTGATCAGCAGTTCGTGCGCGTCCGCGCCGGTGCGCAGGGCGAGGGCGCGCAGCAGCCGGCCCCCGGTGAGGTCCAGCGGCCGGGCGGCCTCGGCGCGCAGCGCGGCGTCGAGCTTCTCCTCGTCGGCGCCGGTGAGGTCGAGCAGCGGCACCTCGACGGCGTACGGCGGGCGGATCTCGGCGACCGGGTCGCCGTCGCGGCCGGTCAGCGCGGTGCGCAGCACCTCGTGCCGGCGGACCACCTCGGTCAGCGCGCGGCCGAGGGCGGTCCGGTCGAGGGCGCCGGCGGCGTGGATCCGCAGCGGGACGTTGTAGAGCGAGCTGCCGGGCTGGACGGACTCGTGCAGCCAGAGCTCGCGCTGAAAACCGGTGGCGCGGGCGGGCAGTTCGGCCTCACGCTTGGGGGGTGCGACGGACGGACGTCCGCCGCCGCCGTTCGCGACCCGGACGGCGAGCGCGGCGACGGTCGGCGCGGCGAAGAACTCGCCGAGCGGCACCCGGGTGCCGTACTCGCGCTCGATCCGGGCGAGCACCCCGGCGGCGAGCAGCGAGTGGCCGCCGAGGTCGAGGAAGACGTCGTGCACACCGACCTGGGGGACGCCGAGGACGCCGCGCCAGAGTTCGGCGATGCGCTCCTCGACGGGCGTGCGGGGGGCGACGAACAGCTCCTGCCCGGCGCGGCTGCGGGTGGCGGGCGGCAGCGCCTTGCGGTCGGTCTTGCCGTTGGGGGTGAGCGGCAGCCGCGCCAGCACGCCGACGGCCAGCGGCACCATGTAGCCGGGCAGCGCGGCGGCGCAGTGGGCCCGCAGCTCGGCGGGGGTCGGCTCGGCCGTGCCCGGGGCGGGCTGGACGAAGGCGGCCAGGTAGTCGCCGGCCTCGTCCTGCTGGACGACGGCGGCGGCGGCCTCGACCGCGGGGTGGGCGGCGAGCACGGCCTCGATCTCGCCGAGTTCGACCCGGAAGCCGCGCACCTTGACCTGGTGGTCGACCCGGCCGTGGTACTCCAGCTCGCCGTTCGGCAGGCGGCGCACCAGGTCACCGGTGCGGTAGCAGCGTTCGCCGCCGACGGTGACGAAGCGCTCCTCGGTGAGGTCCGGGCGGCCGTGGTAGCCGCGGGCCAGGCCCTCGCCGGAGAGGTAGAGCTCGCCGATCCCGCCGTCCGGGACGGCGGTCCGCCGCTCGTCGAGCACATGGCCGGTGGTGCCGTCGAGCGGGCGGCCGATCAGGGGCTCGCCGGGCTCGTCCCGGCCGACCAGCGACCAGGTGGAGTAGACGGTGTCCTCGGTCGGCCCGTAGAGGTTGTACAGGCGTTCGACCTGGGGCTGGGCGTAGACCTGGTCGGCCAGATGGCGTGGTAGCGCCTCGCCCGCCAGGTTGACGACCCGTACGCCGCCCGGCAGACCCCCGCCGCCGGGAAGGCCGCCGCCGCGCAGCAGCGCCGCCATGGCGCTGGGCACGGTGTTGACCAGGGTGACCTCGTCGCGGGCGGGCAGCTCCGGCAGCGCAAGGACGTTCTCGGCCACCACGACGGTGCCGCCGACCGCGAGCGGGAGGAACAACTCGTACACCGAGATGTCGAAGCAGACCGAGGTGCCGAACAGCACCCCGGCCAGGTCGGACGGCGTGTAGGTGCGCGCGGCCCAGCGCAGCATGGCGTTGACGCCGCGCTGGGTGACCGAGACGCCCTTCGGCCGGCCGGTGGAGCCGGAGGTGTACAGGACGTACGCCAGCGCGTCGGCGCCGCCCGTCGGCGCGAGGGGCGCGGCGGGGCCGTCCCCGTCGACGTGGAGCAGCGCGGCACCGGCGGCGGACAGCAGGTGTTCGTGCGTCCGGTCGGTGACCACGACGGGTGCCTGGGCGTCGCCGATCACCAGTTCCAGCCGGTCGCGCGGGTACGCCGGGTCCAGCGGTACGTAGGCGCCGCCCGCGCGCAGCACCGCCAACAGCGTGACCACCAGGTCCGCCGTTCGCGGTAGGCAGACCCCCACCAGGGTCTCGGCGCCCACCCCGGCGCCGGCCAGCCGGCCCGCCACCGTGTCCACGGCCGCGGCCAGTTCGCGGTAGGTCAGACGCCGCTCGCCGTCGATCACGGCGATGGCATCGGGGGTCCGTCTGACCTGCGCGTCGACCAGATCGGCCAGCGAGGCTGCCGGGTCCAGTGGAGGAAGTCCCGTCGAACTCATCAACTCTCCTGAGGGATGGCCCTGCGCCGACTTGTGGTCGGCGAGAAATGGGCGGTGTGCCCTCGGAGATGGTGGGGTAAAGATCTCCGGATGACCAGCACATTTCCGTCACTCGTTCGATATGCCGGAAAGATCACTTTCTCTTCACCACTCAACGGTGCCGAGGTGTGACGGTTCGTTGACGATTTCGTACAGATTGTCAGTGCCCGTGACATCCTGGTCTTCTGACGCTACGGTCGTCGCAGCAACGGACGAGGCGTCAGCTCTCGGTCGCGCGGCGTCTTTGGCGTCTCCGCCTTGACCTGCTCTTTTCCCTCTGCCATGTCCTCGCGCGGGCCTGCCCGGGCTGTCCGGGTTCAGGTGTCGGCGCGCGGGACCGGCGGGTCGGCCTCCTTCGGACAGGCCTCAGGCCGGGCCGGCCGCGAGCCTGCGGGAGTGCTCCTCCCAGCCCACCGTCAGCCGGTCCACGGCCGCCGTCACCCGCGGCATCAGCCTGCCGATCGACGAGGGCCTGGCCGTCGAGGCCGCCTGGTTCGCGGCGACCGTCCCGTCCGGCGGCCTCGCGGACCGCCTGCGGCGCTTCCTCGACCGGGCCCGCTGACCGCCGGAACGGGGCGGGGAGCGGGGCGTGAGCGGGCCAGGGCGCGGGGCACTCCGGCGAGGGGCGAGAATGGACGCCATGTCCCGACGCCGCTCCGCCGCCCGCGCCACGCCCCGAGCCACCGCCCCCCGGCTGCTGCCCTCCTCGCCCTGCCCGTGCGGGCTGCCCGCCGCCTACGCCGAGTGCTGCGGCCGGCTGCACCGGGGCCAGGCCGCGGCCGCCACCGCCGAGGCCCTGATGCGCTCCCGGTTCAGCGCCTTCGCCGCCCAGGACGAGGCGTACCTGCTGCGCAGCTGGCACCCCGACACCCGGCCCGCCACCGTCGACTTCGACCCCGCGCTGCGCTGGGTCCGGCTGGAGGTGCTCTCCAGCACCGACGGCGGCCCCTTCCACAGCGAGGGCACGGTCGCCTTCCGCGCCCACTACACCGAGGGCCGCGAGGAGGGCGTCCTCACCGAGCACAGCCGCTTCGTCCGCCACGAGGGCGCCTGGGTCTACCTCGACGCCCTCTCGCTCCAGTGACGCCCCGCCGACGGGCCTACAGGTAGTCGTCCAGGCGGGCGAGCGCGAAACCCTGCGCGGTGACGTCGTTCACGACCTTGCGGAGCAGGTCGGGCATGGTGCCGCGCCAGAGGTCGGTGCCCCGGAAATGGGTGAGGATGATGTCGCCCGGGTGCAGGCGCTGGTCGGCGTAGCGGTACTCCATGCGGTCGGGGAAGGCCTCCTCGTTCCAGAGCGGCACCGCCTCGATGCCGCAGGAGGCGGCGGCGCGCAGCGTGTCGTCGTTGTACTCGCCGTACGGCGGCCGGAACAGCCGGGGGCGGGCGCCGATCTGCTGCTCCAGCTGGTCCTGCTGGCGGCAGATCTCGTCGTGCTGCACGTCGTAGCCGAGCACCTTGAGGTTGCGGTGGTTGATGGTGTGGTTGTTGACGGCGGCGCCCTGGGCGGCGAGGTTGCGGAAGTAGCCGTAGTCGGAGCGGGCCAGGTAGTCGGCGACGAAGGTGCTGAGCGGGATCCCCAGTTCCTTCGCCATCCGGGAGAAGGCGGGATCCTTCTCGGCGCCGTCGTCGACGGTCAGGAAGACGATCTTCTCGTCGGTCGGGACGCGGTAGACCACCGGTGGCCGCCCGTCGCTGAGCTTCACGCCCTGGGCCGGCCGCAGTTCCGGCCTGCTCGCCGGACGCTGCGGCGCGGGCAGCGGCACCCGCTCCAGACCCCAGCGGTGGACGGCCTCCAGCCTGGCCCGGACGGCGGCCTCCCGGCGGGCGAGCGCCTCACCGCCGCGCTCCTCCTCCTGCCGGGCCAGGCCCGGCATCCCCAGCGGCGCGGCCGGGGGCCGGGGCCCGCCACGGTCGGCCGCCTCGCTCTCGTCCGCTGCGGCGGCGGTGCTCGCGGCGGTACGGGAGGGCCGCCCGCCCTGCCCGGACGGTGCGGCGCAGCCCGCCATCACGGCCGTCAGGCAGACGGCCGCCACCAGACCGGCCCCGGCCCGGCGGCCTGCTCGGTGACGGCCCTTCGATCCCCCATTAATCTGATTATCTGCCATTTTGTCCATGCAGCACTGCTCCCCCGTGCCACCCCTCGGCCAACCCCCTCGTCACCCCCGCGGGCTAAGCACGGGAGCCGCCCCGCAGACCCTCCGCCCACGCGGCCAGCACGGCGAAGTCCGCGTCCACCAGCCCCCGTCCGGGGTGCACCCGGTGCAGCAGCGCGGGCCCCGCGTGGTGCGCCCGGGATCCGGGCTCGGGTTCACGCTCGGCAGCCTGGGGCGCACCCTCGTCGGCCTGGGAAAACGGTTCGCGGGCGGGGTGGGCCGCCACCGATAATGCGCGCATGACGAACAGTGCGCCGCGTACCACCGATCCCTGGGCCGTCGCCCGGGCCGATGTCGGCTCCGAGGAGGCGCTGGCGCTGCTGCGCGAGTACTACACCGATGTCGCCAACCGGTACTACCGGTTGCACCTCGGCCGCGAGGGCACGCCCGAGGAGATCGAGGCCGGCCTGGCCGGCTCGCCGAGTGACGACCTCGCCGGGCCCACCGGGCTCTTCCTGCTCGGCCGCTACCGCGGCGAGGCCCAGTCCTGTGCCGGTCTGCGGGTGCGGGACGCCCGCACGGTCGAGCTGACCAGGGTCTTCGTCCGGCCCGGTCTGCGCGGCACCGGCGGCGGCGCCCGGCTGCTGGCCGCCGTGGACGAGGCCGCCCGCGCGCTCGGCGCCGAGCGGATCGTGCTGGACACCCGGCTCGACCTGGTCGAGGCCCGCGCGCTCTACTCGCGACACGGATACCGCGAGATCCCGGCGTACAGCAGCGGGCCGTACGCCCAGGTCTGGTACGGCAAGGACATCACGGCGCCCGCCCATGCAGACCGTTGAGCTGGTCTGCGACGCCTCCTTCGACCGCGCCGTACGCGCGGTCTGGCAGACGCTCGCCGACGGCGGCGTGGACAGCCTCGCCCACAACACCCACCCCGACCACCGCCCGCACCTCACCCTGGCCTCCTGCGCCCGGATGCCGGCCGACGCCCCGGCGCGGCTCGACGAACTCCTCGCCGACGCACTGCCGTTGACCGTCCGGCTGACCGGCCTGCTCTCCTTCGCCGCACGCAGCAGGCGCCGGGTGCTCTCCTGGTCGGTCGTGCCCACCGTGGACCTGATCCTGCTCCACCACCGGGTCTGGCAGATCCTCGCCGACGCCGAGGAACCCGACCCGCACTACGTCCCCGGCCGCTGGTCCCCGCACCTCGGTCTCACCCGCCGGCTCACGCCGGACGCCCTGACCCGGGCCCACGCCCTCCTCGGCCGCCACCCCGACCTCACCGGCGTCCTCACCGCCGCCCGCAGTTTCGACTCCGAGGCGCAGCAGTCCCGTTGGCTGGGCGCACCGGAGCCGCGAACGGCACCGGCGGCACCGGCGGACCAGTAGGCGCCCGGCTCAGCCGACGCCCGGCTCAGCCGACGCCCGGCGCACAGGCGCGCAGAGCGGCGCGCAGTTCGCCGGCGTCGGGCGGGTTGGCGCCGGCCCGGGCGACGGTGAGGGCGGCGGCCGTGACCGCCTCGACGAGCGCCTCGGCGAGGGCGGCACCGGAGTGGCGGGCGCGCAACAGGGCGGCCATGAAGGCGTCACCGGCGCCCACCGTGTCGGCGACCGTCACGGGTACCGCGGCCGCCTCCACCCGCCGCCCGTCCGCGGTGAGGGCGAAGGCGCCGTCACCGCCCCGGGTGACGGCGACCACGGCCGGGCCGAGGCCGAGCCAGCGCCGGGCCACCTGCTCCGGGTCCTGCCCCGGGTAGAGCCAGGCCAGGTCCTCGTCGCTGGCCTTGACCAGGTCACTGAGCGCCACGCAGCGTTCGACCCGCCGGACGGCCTGCTCCCGTTCGCCCATCAGCGCGGGCCGCACATTCGGGTCGTAGCTGACGGTGGCCCGGGAGCGGAGGCGTTCCACCAGGGCGAGCACGGCCGACGCCCCGGGTTCTCCGACGGCCGCGATGGACCCGATGTGCAAGTGGCCCGGCGTGTACGGGAGATCGCGCGGCGTCAGCGTCCAGCCGATGTCGAAGGTGTAGCGCGCCCGGCCCTGCTCGTCCAGCTCGACCACCGCGGACGGCGTCCGGGCACCCTCCTCGGCGTCCGCGAGGACGGTGACACCCGCGGACTCCAGGTGTGCCCGGATCAGCCGGCCGTTGGGGTCGGCGCCGAGCTGGGTGAGCAGCGCGGTCGGCAGCCCGAGCCGCGCCAGCCCGTACGCGACGTTGGCGGGGCTGCCGCCGGGGTGGACCCGGTCGGGCGCGCCGTCCGTACGGACGATGTCGGCGACGCACTCACCGATCACCAGGAAGCTCGGGGCGGGGCTGGTCAAGGCTGCTCCTGCCGGTCCGGAACGTCAGCGTGGGTTGCAGCCGCCCAGCCTACGGGCAGGCGGGCCCGGACATGAAGGACGGCCGCCGGACCTGGCCAGGTTCTCCGACGGCCGTGGCCCCGTCCGTCAGGGGGCGGAGCACTTCGAACGTTATGACAGTCCGCTGCCGACCGGCTACCGGACTGACCCGTTCGGGGGACGCCGCAGGCCTCGGAGGCGTCCCGGACCGCCCGGCCCCTCCACTACGATCCGTGTCCGTAATGTCACTCAACGGCGCCGGTCACCCAGGACCCGGCCCATGGCCCGAACAGCAGGACACGAAAGCGGTGGTCACCATCCCCAGGACCCGTTCCAGCCTCGCCGTCGCCCTCGCGCTCGCCTCGGCGGTGCTCTGCGCCACCGTGCCGTCCGCCGCGGCGGCGGACGGCCTCGGCGACCCGGTCTTCCCCGCGCTCGGCAACCCGGGCTACGACGCGCTCGCCTACGACCTCTCGTTCGACTACCGGCCCGACACCCGCACCGTGGACGGCCGCACCGTGCTCACCGCCCGCGCGCTCACCGCGCTGCCGGACCTGGAACTGGACGCGCTCGGGCTGGACGTCCGAAGCGTCCGGGTCGACGGCCGCCCCGCGGCGTTCCGCACGCACGACGAGAAGCTGACCGTCGTTCCGGCCAGGGCGGTGCCGCGGGGCGCCCTGCTGCGGGTGTCCGTCGACTACACGGCCGACCCGGGGGCCCGGCTGCCGCACACCGGCTGGGTGCCCACGCCCGACGGCTTCGCCGTCGCCGGACAGCCCGACAGCGCCCACACCGTCTTCCCCTGCAACGACCACCCGAGCGACAAGGCCCGCTTCACGATCAGTGTCACCGCGCCGGACGACGTGCTCGGCGTCGCCAACGGGCGGCTCGCCGCCACCGAACCGGCCGGCGACGGGCGGACCACCCGGCGGTACGTGTCGCGTGAGCCGATGGCGACGGAGCTGCTGCAGGTGGCGGTCGGCGACTACACCGTGCGCGAGCGTTCCGGCCCGCACGGGCTCCCGCTGCGGGACGTCGTCCCGACCGCCCGCGCCGCCGGTCTGGAGCCGGCCCTCGCGCTCACCCCCGCCCAGCTGGAGTGGGCCGAACAGCGTCTCGGACGCTTCCCGTTCGAGACGTACGGGCTGCTGCCCGTCAACAGCGACGACCCGGCCGCCTTCGGCTTCACCGGTCTGGAGACGCAGACCCTCACCCTCTACAAACCGGACTTCCTGCGCCGGCCCGAGCCCGCGATCGGCTCGCACATGATGCACGAGCTGATCCACTCGTGGTTCGGTGACAGCGTCTCGCCGCGCAGCTGGGCGGACCTCTGGCTGAACGAGGGCCACGCCGACTTCTACGGCCTGATGTACCGCTACGAGCGCGGCTGGCCGGACCCGGGCGGTTTCACCGCTCTGACGGACCGGATGCGCGACCTCTACGCCAGGGGCGACCAGTGGCGCCACGACTCCGGGCCGGTCGCCGCGCCGAACGCCGTGAACCTCTTCGACAGCCAGCGCTACACCGGCGGCGCGCTGGTGCTGTTCGCGCTGCGCGAGCGGGTCGGGGCGACCGCCTTCGACCGGATCGAGCGGGCCTTCCTCCAACGGCACCGGTACGCCACCGCCACCACCGCCGACTACCTGCGGACGGCCTCCGAGGTCTCCGGCGAGGACCTGACGGGCTTCCTCACCGACTGGCTCTACGGGCGGCGCACCCCGCCGATGCCGGGCCACCCGGACTGGACGGTGACACCGGTCGATCCGGCCGGACCCGCCGTCCGCGGGCCGGCGGGCACGCCGCGCGGCACCGGGACGCTCTGACCCGGCCGGGCCCGTCCGTCGTGGGCGGGTACGCCGTGCTGCCCCGGCGCGCCGGGGCGGTGCGCCAGGGCGCCGTCCACGCGCCCCTGTGCGGTGGGGACCGGCGGGCGCATCGTGGTGCCCACGGCCCGCCCGCCGCCCGGCCGAGTTCCGGCCGGCTCGCGGGCCGTCCAACACGTCCGGAAAAATGGCCGCCTTCGGCAGGCAACCCGTACGGACTCCCATCGCGTTCATGCAGCCGTGAGACGAACACCACGACCGCCGGCACGGCCGGCACTGCTGACAGGAACGACGGGAACACCATGGCGGGGGCGGCACGATGAGGGACGCGACACCGGACTTCGAGGAGTTCGTCGCCGCCCGCAGCCCACGCCTGCTGCGCATGGCCTGGCTGCTGACCGGCGATCCGCATCTGGCCGAGGATCTGCTGCAGACGGCGCTGGCCAAGGTCTGGCCCCGCTGGGAGAAGATCTCCATCGACCGGCCGGAGGCGTACGTGCGCCGGGTGCTGGTGAACTCGCACGTCTCCTGGTGGCGGCGGCGCTGGCACGGGGAGCTGCCGCACGGCGAACTGCCGGAGTCCCCGGTGCACACGGACCCGTTCGAGGACGTGGTGGTCGGCCAGGTGGTGGCCGCGGCCGTGCGGGCGCTGCCACCGCGCCAGCGGGCCGTGGTGGTGCTGCGGTACTTCGAGGACCTCAGCGTCGAGGACACGGCCGAGGCGCTGGGCTGCAATCCGGGGACGGTCAAGAGCCAGACCCATCGCGCCTTGCAGGCGCTGCGCGGCAAGCTGCCCTCCCGGGAACTGATGCTGGACGGGGGACGCCGTGACGGGATCTGATGGCACCCATCCGGAGTCCGGCCCCCTGGAGTTCGACCGCTCGGAGTTCGACCGCTCGGGCTTCGAGCGGCCCGGCTCCGGCCGCTCCGGCGGGTCTTCGGCCGCCGACACGGAGGAGGAGCAGGAGCTGCGGTACCTGCTGCGGCAGGCCGCTCCCCACCTCCCGCCTCCGGCCGACCTGCTGGACCGGGTCCTCGAACGCGCCGCCCGGACCCGTCGCCGCAGGCGGACCGCCGGGCTCGCGGCCGGGCTGACCACCGGTCTGGTCGCCGCCGCACTGGCCGCCGCCCCGGCCATCGCGCCCGCGCCGCCGGCCGGGGTCATCCGTCCGGCGGCCACGCCGCCGGCGCCGACCGCCGCCGCTTCCCCGACCGTCACCGCTTCGCCGGCCCCGACCTCCGCCGGGCCCGGCGGCGCCTTCGGATACCCCGTGCGGCCCGTCGGCTTCCCGGAGCTCGGCGGACTGGTCGTCTACATGCCGATCGGCTGGTCCACCCTGCTCATCCCGTCCGCCGACCCGCGCCGGAGCACCGGCTACCTGGCCTCCCAGCCGCTCACGGTGAGGCCGTCCTGCACGGCGAAGCAGAGCGCGTGCGCCACGGCACCGGCCGACGAACTGGGCGAAGACGGCGCGCTGATCGCCATCGGACTGATCGACGACCAGACCCTCGCCGCCAAGCTGTCCGGAACCAGCGAGCCGGCGGCCGAAGCCGGGCTCGACAAGGACTGCTTCGGCCTCGGCGGCACCCTCGCCCTCCTCGGCCACCGGACGGTCACCGAGGCCGACCAGGTGACGGTGGTCGAACTGAAGGCCTGTCTGAACAAGCCGTCCGAGCGGACCCTGCAGTCGGTGCAGCAGATCCTCAGCTCGGTCCGCGTCACCGGGAACGCCCCCGCCGCCCCGGGCAGCCGCCGCGGCTGACCCGCTCCCCCGCCACGCTCTTCACCGAGGCGGTACCGCCATGCCCCACCCCGTCATGCCCTCGCCGGGGCCGGTGCTGCCGCTCGTGAGCGGGGCGGTAAGGGGGCTCGGAGCCCGCCCGGCACGCCTCGGTGCCGACGGCGAACACCCGGTCGGGCAGCGGACGGGGGACGTCGGCGGCGAGGGTCACCCGGCGACTCCGGCGGACGACGTGTCAGGCGACGTGCCGGCCGACGGAGCGACCCCGGCTCAGGAAGCGGCGCCGGCCACGGCGGCGGCGATCCGGTCGTACAGGGCGGGGAGCTTGAAGTAGGCGCTGTGGCAGTACGGGAACGGCTGCCGACTGGTCACCTCGTGGTCGGTGACCCTGGCATCGCCGGGGAAGACCGGGGCGGCCCGGTAGCCGAGGAGGTCCGCGGGGTCGTAGACGTTCAGCCAGGCGGGGAAGCCGGGCGGCAGGGCGGCGCCGGGCTCAAGGCCGTTGAGCGCGCCGAGTTCGTGCAGGAAGGGGGCCTGCGAGCCGACGGTGACCAGCAGGCGCAGCCCCTCCGGTGCCTCCCGGCGGGCGGCCGCGAGGGCCAGCGAGTCCACCAGGGCGATGCCGCCGAGGCTGTGCCCGATGACAACGGTCGGGCCCGGGGCGGCGGCGATCCGCTCCGCCAGGTAGGCGCGCAGCGGGCCGCCGCGCGCCTGGTAGCGCAGGATGTCGCCGA
This sequence comes from Kitasatospora sp. NPDC088548, assembly GCF_044753005.1. NCBI lineage: Bacteria > Bacillati > Actinomycetota > Actinomycetes > Kitasatosporales > Streptomycetaceae > Kitasatospora > Kitasatospora sp. NPDC088548. Next base: position 62,553 of record NZ_JBIVMI010000006.1, on the reverse strand, counting down.
GCGCGGGGGTGGCGCCGACGGTCAGGGCGCCGCGATGACGGTCCAGCAGCCGCTGGCCGCCGAGGCGCATCCCGAGCTTGCCGAGGACGCCCGCCGTCCGGCCGAGCGGTCCGCGGGCGGCGCCGCCGAGGCGGTCGGCGAGGAGTTCGACCAGCCGGTCGCGCTCCTCGGCGGTGCAGAGCGCCTCGGAGCCGGCGGCGGTGAGCAGTTCGGCCGTGAGCGCGCGGGCGGTGACGGCGGTGAGTTCGGCGGCCGCCGCCGGGTCGGCGGCCTGTTCGCAGGCCCCGGTGAACTCCTCGGCGGCGGCGAGCCGTTGGAGGGCGCCGGGGAGGTGCCGGGCCAGACCGGTGGCGGCCAGGACGGCGGTCAGCTGGTCGGCGGCGGCGGAAACGGCGTCGGCATCGACGGTGTCGGCGGCGAGCGCGGCCAGGTGCTCGCCGACGGCCTGCCCGGGCGTCCGAGTGCCGGGCGCGCCGAACCCGTCGTCCTCGCCGGGCGGTTCGGCCAGGACACGCAGCTCGCAGAGCGGATCGACGAACAGCAGCGTCCAGCCGCCGTCCGCCCGGCCGACCAGCCCCGCGGGCTCGACGGGCTCCGGCCGGCCGCCGCCGGACAGGCCGGCGAAGCCCGGGATCGAGGCGCCGCCCGCGCTCAGCGTCGCGCCGTACTCGTCCCCCCAGTAGCAGGGCTCCACCCCGGCGTCCGGGAACCGGGCACCCAGCTCGCGGGCGACCAGCTCGAACAGCGGGTCGTACCCCTCGCGCCGTACCCCGGTGCCGTGCACGAACAGGAATCGCATGCCGCCCCCACCCTCTCCGCGCCCCGATCCGTGCAGCACCCTAGCGTCGCCGCGCACGCCCGGCAGCCGGTCCACCGCAATCACCGACGGTCAGCGGCACCGGCGCCGGCCACACCGACCCCGGCCCCACGACGGCGGACATGCCGTCGGCCCCGGTCTGGCAAGGCCGGGGCCGAAGGGCGGGGCGGGCGGGGCGTCGGTCAGTACCGCAGGGCGGCGGCGATCCGGCCTCGGCCGGCGAGTTCGTCGGCGGGGACGAAGAGGACCTTGGCCCCCGTGTCCAGCGCCCGTTCGACGATCTCGTCGACCATGTCCTCGCGGACGTCGGGCTCGCCGGCGGGGGCGGGCACCAGGTGGTTGTCGGTCACCCTGACCGGCTCCCAGTAGTCCTCCTCGACCGCCACCACGGCGGCCCGGCCCTCGGCGACGCTCTGCCAGACCTCGTCGATCCCGGCGGCGAGTCCCTTGTCGCTCTGGGCCTGGTCGAGGCGCTTGTGCAGTTCGGCGACGGCCTTCTGCTCCTGCTGGGCGACGGTGGCCCGGACGGCCTCGGCGACGGCGGCGGGCTGGGCGTGGCCGAGGCCGCCCCTGGGCACCTGGGCGGCGGCGCGCTTGGCGGCGGCGCCCACCTCGTCCAGCAGGGCGAGCGCGGCGGCCTCGCCGAGCACGTACAGCGGGCGCGGGTCGGCCTCCAGCAGGGTGGCGAGCGCCGTGTCGGCCTCACGCAGGAACCGGCGGGTCTCCTCGTCGCGGAAGGTGCTGGGCACGTCGCCGATCCGCTCCTTCCGCTCCACGTCCCAGTCCGGCGGGACCTGGTCCAGCGGGAAGCCGTCCGCGGCGTGCTCGACCAGCCGCGGCCCGGCCCCGCTGAACAGGGCGACCCGGTCGGCGGCGACGGTCAGCACCCAGTACGGGGCGCCGGCCGTGTAGGCGGAGACCAGGTTGCGGGTCAGGAAGGTCTCGGAGAGCACCACGCGGGCGGGCACGGTGCGCGGCAGCGACCACACCTGGTGCTCACCGGGCGCTGCGAAGATCACCAGGCCGTCCTCGGCGTGCACCAGGTCGACCTCGGTCAGGGCCCGGTCCAACTGCTCGACCACGTCGATCCGGTCGGCCCGGGAGACCGCCTCGTCGGCGTGCAGCCGGTTCTTCGCCTCGGCGATCAGATTGCGCAGGCGCACCGGGTCCTGGGCGTTGTCCGGCTCGCTGCGGTGGGTGGGCAGCAGAACGGAGACGGCCGGGTAGCGCCGGGGGCGGCGCAGCTCGGCGAGGACGGCTGGCGTGAGCTCGGCTGCGTACATCAGGTGCCCTTCTTGTCGCGGTTGCCTCGACTTGGTCAGTCAATGTGCTGTTTTGTCGGGTTTAATCTCCGACCCTTCCCCATCCCACCGCCGTCCTGTGCTCCGCGCCACCGGAAAGGTGCCCGCGGGCCGCTCGCGCCGGGGTGGCCGGACAAGAACGAGTGGACTCCCGCCGGCACCCGTAACCCGGGTGGCGGAGCATCGTTGGGCGGGGCATGAAGAAGCGCAGCATGCTCGCCGTCGCCTCGCTCGCCGTGGGCGTCGTGGCCTCCCTGACCGCTCCCAGCGCACACGCCAGCGCGATCGGCGGCCAGGGGAATCTGACCGGCCCGCTCCAGCACGGCGGAGCGCTCGACGCGGTACCGGACGGCCTCCAGGGCCCGGTCGGGGACGCCGGCGGTGTGGTCGGCGAGGGGACGGGCTATGTGACCGGGCAGGCACCCGGTCTGATCCGGCTGATTCCCGCCTGACGCCGGCCCCCGCGCGGCAGGTCCGGCCGCACCCTCAGCCGAGCGCGGTACCGAGGTCCTGGGTCCAGTAGGGGCCACCGGGGCCGGTCGCGACGCCGACGCCGACGTCCTTGAAGCCGCAGTCCAGCATGTTGGACTGGTGAATTCCGCCGTCCATCCAGCGGGAGAAGACGGCGGCGGCCGATCCCGGTCCCCGGTCGAGGTTCTCGCCCCACTGGGACCAGCGGTAACCGGCGGCGGCGAGCCGCGCGTCCGCCCGCGCGCCGTCCGGGTTGACGTGGTCGAAGAAGGCGCGGGTCACCATGTCCTCGGCGTGCTTCTGGGCGGCCGCGTGCAGCTTGGGGTCGATCCGCAGCGGGCCGCAACCGGCCCTGGCGCGCTCGGCGTTGACCAGGTCGACGAGCTGGCGCTCCGGGCTCGGCGGGGCGGTCGGCCTGGCACTGACGGGCGTTGGCGTCGTCGGCGCGGGCTCGGGCGCCCGGGTGGGCAGCGGAGCGGCCGGGGCCGTCACCGGCTCGGCCGTCGTCGGCGGGGTCGGGGGCGTCGTCGTGGGCGGGGTCGGTATCGCCGCCACCGGTGTGTCCGGTGCGCCCGCCGGGGTGGTCGGTTCGGTCGCGGGCGACTCGGGGGCGGCGTGGTGCGGCCAGACCAGCGCGAGGGTCGCCACCGCCAGCACCGCGGCCGCGCCGCCCGCGACAGCCGCCCTCCGCCGGGTGGGACCGCCCCGGCCACCGGGCCCCCCGCTCGGGTCGGCCAGGCCCGCGGCCGCGGTGGGCTGCACCGGAAGGGCGGTCGGCGAACCCGACGGGAGGGGCACCAGGACCAGGCCGGCCAGCAGCCCCTCGGCCGGGAAGAGGTCGCGCCCCAGCCGGTCGCAGGCGGGGCAGGCCCGGATGTGCCGGACGATGCGCTTGCGCCACACCGAACCCGGGACGCCGTCCCAGCCCGCGGTGAGGTCGGCCAGCTCCGGGCAGCGCGGGTAGGCGGTGAGCGCCCGGACCACCAGGCGCCCCGCCTCCAGCTGCTTCTTCATCCGCTGGATCCGGACGGCCGTGTGCTGCGGCGTCAGGTCGAGCGCCTCGGTGAGTTCGGCGCGGGTGAGTTCGCCGCAGGCCTCCAGCCACCACAGGGCGAGCAGTTCGCGGTCGTCCGGGTCCAGCCATCGGGTGGCTTCGGCGACCTCCCTGCGCTGGCCGGACAGGCCCAGGCGCAGGATGGTGAGGTCGGTGAAGTCGCCTTCGGGGTCGGGCAGTTCCCAGGTCTCGTCAAGGCCGCCGACGGCCGTCTGCTGCTGGCTCGCGGACCGGCGGCGGACCTGGTTCATGGTGATCGCGACCAGCCAGGAACGGAAGGACTCCGGGTCGCGCAGCCCGTCCAGGCCGTCCAGCGCGCGGATCATGGTCTCCTGCGCGATGTCGTCGACGTCGGCGTGGCCGTTCAGCGCGCGCCCGGCGACGTTGTAGACCAACGGCAGCCAGGTGGCGACCAGCGCCTCCCGGGCCTGCGGGTCGCCCGCCTGGGCCGCGAGCACCAGGGTCGTCCCGGTCCTGTTCTGCACGTCAACGTTCATGGGTCCGCACTCCGTCTTGCCGTTCTTCCGTCCGCCGCTGCCTCCTCGGAGACCTCTGGGGAGTGATCAGATAACAACAATTTGCGCGGATTCGGAAAACGGGGACCCTCCACGGTGCACTGGAGCGGGCGCGCGCGTAAGGCCGGCCGGTCAGGACGGAGCCGCGAAGACCTGCGTCCACCAGGGGCCGCCGGAGCCGGTCCGCACGCCGACGCCGATCTGCTTGAACGCGCAGTTGAGGATGTTGGCGCGGTGGCCCGGGCTGTTCATCCAGGACTCCATCACGGCGGCCGGGTCCTTCTGACCGCGCGCTATGTTCTCGCCCCAGGTGCTCCAGCGGTAACCGGTCGCGTCTATCCGGTGGTCCGCGTGGTAGCCCTCGGGGCTGGCGTGGTCGAAGAAGTTACGCGCCGCCATGTCCTCGCTGTGCCCCTGCGCGGCCGCGGCCAGCCGGGGTTCGGCGGTGAGCGGACCGCAACCCTGCTGGGCGCGCTGGGCGTTGACCAGGTCCACCACCTGCTGGGCGAACTGCGCCGAGGTACCGCTCGCGGGCGCCCCGGCGTTCTTCGGGGCCGCGGACGTCGCCGCGGCGGAGGCGGCCCCGGTGGCCGCGGTGTCCGCGGTCGGCCTGGCGGTGGCGCCCGGGCCGGACTTGACGGGCGCGGACGGGGTCGGCACGGCCGGCGCGGCAGGGGTGGACGGCGGAGTCACGCCGGTAGGGGCCGCGGGGCCGGTGGTCGCGGGGCCGGTGGTCGCAGGGGACGCGGACGCGGCCTGCGCCGGGTCGGCGGCGGACGGGGAGCCGGCCGGGCCGGCGAGGAGAGCGGAGTCGACGCCGCCCGCGCCGGGCACCTGGACGCCGTCGTGGTTCCCCGCCTCCGCCGCGATCTGCGGGTCGAGCGCCACCGCCCGCCGGCCGTCCCGGTCGCCGTCCGCCCCGTCGTACGCCGCGTACCCGGCGCCGGCGAGCGCGGCGATCACCCCGGTACCGGCCACGGCGGCGATCACGGCCACCACCGGACCGACCCCGCTCCGCCGACGGGCCCGCCGCCCACGCCCCCGCCGCACGGCGGCGGCGCGCCGCTCGGCCCGGCCACCGGGGCGCCCGGCCGCCGGGAGAATCGTCGTCCTGTCTTCGCTGTTCACCTGAGCACGCTTCCTGTTCGGGTCGGCGGGTACGGGTGCCGACACCTGGGAGACCTCCCGGCGGCGCGCCGATAACAGAAAGTCCGAACGAATTTCCGATCCCCACCGCACGGGCCCGGCCGCCCGCGCGCGGCACAGCGGCGTCCGGGGCCATCGCGCGGGTGACGGGCGTGGGCCGGGCGGGGTGACCCGGGTGCCCGTGCTCCGGGCCCGGTGGCCGTCGTCCGCGGTGGTCCACGGAACCGGGGGTTGAGACTGGTGAGCTCGCTTGTTCAGGCGTCGTCTGTTCGCAGCCGAGTCCGAATGGAGCTCGCGCTGAGTGATCAACGCGAGCTCGGCGGACGTCGATCGCCATGGCTATCGCTGTCTGGCGCGGACAACGTGCGAAGGCGCCCAACCATGTCAGAAGGCACCAAGGAAGCCCTCGCTGTCAGGGGAAGTCCGGGCACTCCTCGGCAAAGCCCTGCGAAACGGGCTGCCACACGCCGTGGTCCTCACGCACGCTCAGTCGATCCGCTTCCTCCGCGGTCTCGATCAGCTGAGCGGTGGTCAAGGGGACGGCCGCCGTGAAGACCCGCCCGAGGTGGTGGCAGTGCAGCATCGGGCGGAGTTCCTCCGAGTACGGCTCATCAGCCACCGCGAAGAGATCGGACAGAGTCCAGCCCAGCGGACCGGCTACGGCACACAGCTGCTGCCGGCGGTGCGGACTCGGGTCCCAGCGCCACACCATCCCGTGCAGTGTGCTGAGGGACAGTCCCATGAACGGCAGTTCGCGGATGCCGAAGCCGCGATTGCGGATCAGCGCGCCGAGCACGGCGGCGAACCTGGTCTCGGCGGGACGGCGTCCCGGCCACGCCGGCTGCATGAATGGTTCTGGAGCGGCGACGCGGGGCAGTGAGCGGACGAATGCCTCCAGCGCGGCGAGCTGCGAGTGGTCGCAGTAACTGACGCGGTAGGCGAACTGCCTCATGACCCAGGCGTCGCGCTCCGGGGGAAGGAGTTTCGCCGGTACCGGCTGGCCTGCGACAACGAGAAGATCGGCGGCCGGTATGTCGAGTTCGGCGGCAAGTTCGGTGAGTCGCTGCGGGGCGGTGTCAGTTCCGCTTGCGGCGAGGCTGCTCAGGATGGTGGCCCGTTCCATGTGAGGAAGGTAGCGGGTGGGGCCGCCAGGACGGCCGGGGTCGCATGAGTTCGCGGCTGGGGCTCACTTCCGATGATCGCCCGGGGCGTATCGGCTCCAGGTTCCACGGGCTTCAATCACCAGGTGGGTGGTGGTTTTGTCGTAGTAGCCGAGGGCCCGGGCGACGACGGGAGCGGGTGGCGGATCGCTGAGGCTCGGCCGCGCTGGGCGGGAACGCCGATGGCTCGGAGCTGGTCGAGCAGACTGGTCCTGCTTGATCACATGAGGCGACAGGGTGAGTCGGGGCATGGTGTCGTTGTCCATGCACCAGCGCAGGAAGGGCTGGGCCGGGCGCCGGGTGGCGTACTGGTCTGCGTGCGCGTGCCAGGCGTCCGAGCCTGGCCACGCGCTATGACAAGCGCGCCTACGTCTTCCACGGCGCGGTCACCGTCGCGTCGATCCGTCTTCGGCTCAGATCGTGATCAGCCGGCTTCTGGAGCGTCGGCCCGCTGTGTCGACTCGGCAGCAACCTGACGCAGCAGCACCGTTGGCGATGCCATGACGGCGTACCAAGTGTTCGCGCTCTCGTCCGTGACCGGAGCCCAGGCAGCGATCACCGGCAGTTCACAGTGGTCACCGGCCTCCAGCGGGGGCAGCGTCCAGGACATGCCGTTGTGGCCGAAGTCCACGCCCCACGTGCTGAACGAGTGGTTGTACACCTCGTCGATCAGCGCCGCCCATCGTCGGGGCACCTCGCCCGCGTCGGCCGCCCAGCAGATCGCCTCCGCGTCGTCACCCCCGACGGTGAGCCGGGTCTTCTCGTCCTCCACCGTGATCGCGGCCAGTGCCTGCCCCCCGTCGTACCCCGCGTCGGCACCCTCCGGAAGCCGCGCCGACAGCCCCGCCGAGAACTGCACACAGCCGAGCGGAGCAAAGGCGTCGATCCGCCAGACCGCCGCACGGCAGTCGGTCAGCGGCCCCCAGGTCTCGGGGTCGAGCTCGGGATCGTACGGGGTCAGCAGCAGCTCTACGCGGGCCGCGGGACGGACCCAGCGGGCGACCGTGCGGCCGCCCGGCAGCTCGAACAGCTCATCGGGCAGCAGCGGAAGGCCCGTGTTCCCAATGGCCGTGGTGAAGGTCAGCGGGCCGAATGGCGTGTCGATAGCCGACTGAACGGCGGCCCGCAGGCGGATGCGCGGGACGGTGGGAAGCAGCATCGCCCCAGGGTAGTGGGCCTTCCCACGGGTTGCGCCAGCCCTGGAGCATCGCTTCGAAGACCTGCTCGCCCGGCCGCAGCATCGGCAGGCCATCGACCAGGTGGAGGCGAGCAGACCCCGGTGCGAGGCCGTCCTCACCCATCGCCATCACTCTCCGTCGATCGCATTGGACGCGAGTTTTTCGCATCAGATGCGAGACGGCGGCGTTTCCCAGCTCAGTCGCCCGACGAGTGAAGGAGCCGCGCCAGGCCGGCGCAGTCGCCACCGTGATCCCAAGTACTGCCAACGCAACGTCCCTGGCAGGTCCGATTGTGCGACATCCCGTGAGTTCCCCTGAGCCCCCGCTGAGTCGCTGACCCCCTAGCCAGGGCGTCCTTCCTCCTTCGGGTGCTCTGCCGGCCTGTGACGTAACTTCGGGATTCCTGAAGCGTTCTCATCTCGTCCGACCGTTCCGCAGTCGGGCCGAAGGCGAGGAGGGGGCATGACCCAGATACGCCAGAAACCCGCCACGGGATGATCTTGCGTTGTTGAGGGCCTTGCCCCGTCACCCGTACAGCCCAGTGTCGTTGGCGGTGATGTTGGATTCCCTCAGGGGCGGGGTGGGCTGTGACCTCGATCGAGAGGACCGCGTATCCGCGGTTCAAGCGGCTGATCACCGCGCATGAGCTGCATCTGTTCTTCGCGCCGAGCCGTGACGAGGTCGAGTGGGTTGCCGGCCGGACCGACTGCGACGAGCACCTCCTGGCCCAGTTGCTCGCGCTGAAGTCGTACCAGCGCATGGGGTGCTTCCCGAAGCTGGATGAGATCCCGGAGACGGTGGTCGACTTCGTCCGCCGCGCGGTGGACCTGCCAGAGGGCACGGTGCCGAAGGCCGCGAACCGTACGGCGGAGCGGCAGCGAACCGCCGTACGTCAGCGGACGGGCTTGTCGTACGACAAGGCGAAGGCCCGGAAGATCGCCGAGGCGGTAATGCGGAGCGAGGCCGTGTCGAAGAACCGCCCGGCGGACCTGATCAACATCGCGCTGGAGAAGGTCGTGGAGGCCGGGCTGGAGCTGCCGGGCTTCACCACGCTGGACGCGCTCGCGGCGAAGGTCCGCACCGAGGTGAACGCCGCGATCTGCATGGGCGTCTACGACCAGCTCAGCGAGGCCCACCGGGAACAACTGCTGGCGCTGCTGTCGGAGAAGGACACTTCCGGCACCACGAAGTACAACAGGCTGAAGCAGTCAGCGAAGGCCCTGGAGCAGGAGATCAAGGCCCGGATGCCGGAGCGCTCCCTGCTCGGGATCATCTCCCGCACGGCGTACTGGGTGGAGTGGTGGCGTCGCTTCGGCCCCGCCTCGGGCAACGAGCCGAAGCTGAAAGACCCCTTCGGCCGGTACGTGATCACCACCTTCGTGAAGGGCACCGACATGGGCCCCTACGAGGCTGCCCGGCACACCCCCGGCGTGCGCGGGCACGAGCTGTCGCTGGCCGCGAACGAGCACGTCCGCCGCTTCGGCGAGTACTCCACCCATGAGCTCGGCCTCGTGCCCGAGGCGTACGACCCGCATCTGGACGTCGACTTCAGCCCGCTGCGCGGTGACGCCCCGCCCGCGCCGGACGGCTACGGTCAGGCGGCCTGATCACCCATGTCATGTCGCTACTCCAGCGGCCACGCGATGCACACGCACTGTTCCATGCCACGCGGAAGGCTCCTGGCACCTACTCCCTGGTCATCTCGTCGCTTCCGCAGCAACGCCCGGCTGCGGCCGGGTCCGCATACCCCAGCGGGCAAGAGATGGGCCAGCAGCACCCAGCATTGCGAAGAACAACGCCAGCAGCAGCCAGCCCGCCGTGCCGAGGCCTAGCACCACCGTGGTGAGGATCGCAGGGGCAAGAGCCTGGCCCGCGTTGAAGCCGAGGCCGAGGACACCTTGGTACTGGCCCTGGGCATGGTCGGGGGCAAGACCGAAACCCAGGGCGAAGCACGCCGAGGACTCCCAGACCTCTCCCAGGCTATGGACGAAGATCGCCGCCAGGACCAGTCCTGCTGCCGCCCAGACAGGGGCGTACGCCGCCAGCGCCATCATCGGACAGCTGACGAGGAAGAGCAGCCCCGCAGTGCGAAACGCCCTGCCGCCGTCGTACGGGGTCTCGATACGGGAGCCGATCTTGGTCTGCATCAGTACGCAGAAGGCGGAATTGACTGCGAACAGCGCGGCCACCGTCCAACGCGGCGTTTCGGTGTGCTCGGAGATCCAGATCGGCAGGAGCAGGGAGACCACCGGGTACTGCAGTCCCATGGCCCCGTAGAGGGCGGTGAACGTCAGGAACGGACGGTCCGCGAAGACGAGCCAGCGCCGCTGCCGCGGCGGCGCTGCCAGCACCGGATAGCGGGGCAGCAGAAGCAGAAGCACCGCACACAGGGCGAAGCTCGCCGCGTTGCCGAGAATCAGCGTGACATAGGCGCCGCGGGTGTCCGCGGCCAGCGCCAGCCCGGCACCCGCCGTTCCCAGGACGACGCCCAGGTTGACGAAGGTGCGCAGCTTCGCCCGGAACATGGCCGGTCGCTCACCCCCGACCCGGGCCACCAGAGCCCCCCACGCCGCCCCTCCGGCCGCCGCGGCGATCTGGTCGACCGTCGCGATGATCGTGAGCGCGGCCCAGCTCTCGACGAGGACGAGGGCCGCCATCGATACCGCCTGGACCGCGAGGGCCAGCATCATGATCACGCGTGCACCGCGCCGGTCGGCGAGATGACCCCCAGGTATCCCCGCGCACAAGCCGATCACTCCGGCGATGGTGAGCGCGGCGCCGACCTGCACCGCAGGCAGGCCCACGACCAAGGTGAAATAGAGCGCCGACGCCGCGTTGAACAGACCATTGCCGACCCGGTTGACGAAACTGGCGGCGACCAGCACGCGCTCCGGCCCACTGCCCCCCGCCATCCGGCCTATTCGACCTGCCAAACCGCCCTTGATCATGGACCGCAGGCTAACAGCACCGCAGAACCCGCCGCAGTCGTACGAAGAAGATCGCGTGCCCCAACGGCGACGCAGGCCCCGACGCGTGTTCCATCCCCTGAAGGCCGGTGTCGGCAAACGAACGAATGACGACTGGCGCGCCGGGCGTCCAATGAACCCAGGCTTTCCGGGGCCCGACGGCGGCGCCGATCCAATCAGATCCGATGGCGGATGATGACAGGGTTTGCTGACAGCTGGGGTCGAATGCGACCACCGAGAGCGGGGAGCGGCATGGCCAACCTGGTCTACAAACGGGTGTCGACGGACCAGCAGTCGACCGACCGGCAAAACCTCGTCCTAACCGAGGCCGGGATCGAAGACCCGGTCGTCCTCGAGGAACAGGCCGGCACCTCCAGCCGCCTCCACCCCCTTGAGCGGCCGAAGTTCGGCGAACTGCTCGCCTACGCCCGGCCGGGCGACACCGTGCACATCTCCGAGATGTTCCGCCTCGTACGCGGCACCGGGCACATCCTCGACGTGCTCGACGTCCTCCACCGCGACCAAGTCGCGCTGCGCATCCACGACGGCGCGTTCTCCGCCGTGGACCCCAGCTCCTCATCCGCTGCCAGTCCCTCGACGGCACCCCGGGCGCCCCAGCGATCCCAGCTCAGCGCAAGGCGCGCCGCGAGTACGAGAACCGCGTCGCCGCCCTCGCGAGCAACACCCTGTAGCGAGTCCTCCGGTCTGCAAGATCATCCCGTGGCGGGTTTCCGGCGTATCTGGGTCATGCCCCGAAGAGACCCTGACCCACGGGCCCGACCCGCTCCACCTCTCCCAGTCCTGCCTCTCGGAGTTCGTCACGGAGACCGGTTTCGAGGCGCCCACCTGGCACGCTCCGGAGGCATCCGGCTTCTTCCAGCCCCTGCTGACGGCCGGAGCTCCGGGTCCGGCGCGGCTCGGCATGCGTCCGTTTAATGAACGTTGATCTCCGCTTTGCATGCTCTTCGAGTCCTTGCCGCCCACGCCGCACCCGCGGCGAAACGGGGCGGACGAGGGGGACAAGGAGTCGCATCACATGCAGACGATTGCAAGAGGCCGACGGCAGGGGCTGCCGGCCGTGGCCTGGGCGATGGTGGCGTTCCTGCTCGCCTTCGGGGCCGTACTGGCTCCCACGCCCGCCCAGGCCGCTCCGCCGGACGGCTGGAACAACCGCCATCTCGACGAGATCACTCTGCTGGGCAGCCACAACGGATTCTCCAACAGCGCCGACGGCGTCAACTTCGCGCAGAACCAGAGCTACTCCCTGCGCGACCAGCTGAACAGCCTGAACGTACGGGCGACGGAGCTCGACATCTGGGGTACCGGCAACGGGGTGTGGGTCGAGCACGGAGCCCCCGACTTGACCGGGGGCAAGCGGCTGTTCCTGCACATGCAGACCATCGTGGACTTCCTCCGCAACAATCCCCACGAGATCTTCGTCCTCACCTTCGAGGACTACACCGACACCGCTCAGCTCCAGCGGGAGTTCGATCTGGTGCCGGGCCTGCAGGACCTGGCGTTCAACCCCAACGCGTGGGACGTCTGGAACAAGGGCTGGCCCAGGGTCGAGGACATGGTGAACACGAACAAGCGCCTGCTGATGCTGTCGGGGAGGTACGACAAGCAGGATCTGAACGTCTTCCCCATGAAGGAGTGGACCGTACAGAACCACTACGACGACGGCGTCGGCGCCTGCAACGACCGCAAGGGCGACGGGATCTCCACCCAGCTGGGAAAGGCGACCTGGGCCAATGGTGACGGCCCCAACAGCCATGCCAACACCAACGCCCGCGCGTTCCAGAAGCTGTTCTTCAACAACAACTTCTCCGCGCGTTCGTACGACGACTTCTACCGCTCGGTGAAGGCGTGCGAGCCGAAGACGCTCGGCCGGATGCCGAACATGATCTCGACGGACTGGATCGGCTACAGCAACCGCGATGCCGAGCGGTTCGTCAACGACACCAACCGGGCGGTCGGCTGGAACGTCGGGAGCACCAACCTGTGCCTCGACGTCGAGGGCGGACGTACCGAGGACCGCACCCCCGTCCAGTTGTACGGGTGCAACTGGTCCAACTCGCAGGCATGGCGGCGCGTGCCCATCGACGACGCCCTGGACGGGTTCGAGCTCCGTGCCCTGGGCCAGTGCCTCGACGTGGCGGGCGGCATCGCGGCCAAGGGCACCAAGATCCAGACCTACGGCTGCAACGGCACGGTCGCGCAGCGCTGGGTCCACGAGGGCACCGGCAACAGGCTGCGCAACCTGGGGACGAACATGTGCCTGGACGTCACCAATGGGATCATCGCGTCAGGGACGAAGCTGCAGCTCTGGGACTGCAACGGCAGCCCCTCGCAGTACTTCGACTGGCGCATGGTCTGACCTCGTCGGACCGCTACTGAACCTGAAAGCGTGATGTCGGGGCGGTTCGCCTGACAGCTGTCGGGTGGGTCCGGTAGCCCTGAGCCTGTGAGATACGCGCAGGGCGGCGGGTTGACCGACACCGAGAGGGCCGCGCGGGAGCGGATCCGGCTGCAGGCCATGGAACGCTTCGAGGGCGGGGAGAAGAACCGGGAGATCGCCACCGCGCTGCGGGTGAGCGAGCGGTCGGTGGAGAGATGGCGCCGGCAGTGGCGTGAGCGCGGCGAGGCCGGGGTCCTCTCGAAGGGCTCACCCGGTCGCCCGAGGCTCGGCGAGAAGCAAATCGCCAGACTGGAGCACGAGTTGGAGCGAGGTCCGCTCGCCCATGGCTGGGAGGACCAGCGGTGGACGCTCGCGCGGGTGAAGACGCTGATCGGCCGGCTGTTCCACGTCGGCTATACCGTCGAGGGGACCTGGGCACTGCTCAAGCGCCACGGCTGGTCCTGGCAGCAGCCGACCCGCCGGGCCATCGAACGGGACGACCAGGCGGTCGAGTTGTGGAAGAAGGAGGTGTGGCCCCGGGTAAAAGCGCCGCGGCGGCTCGGGGAGCCTGGCTCGTCTTCGAGGACGAAGCCGGGCAGACCATGAGACCGCCGCGCGCCAGGACCTGGGGCCGCATCGGGTGCACGCCGGTGGTCCGTGAAGCCGTGGCGAGCTGTCAGTGCTGGTGCTCTCGCGCTTGGCGGTCAGGATGGCTGGACTTGGTCGAAGAGGGCGAGGGCTTCGGCGGGGTCCGGGCTCACGAGGCGTTCCAGCCCGGCCATCGTGATCTTCGCCCACCTGCCGGCCCGTGCCCACATCTGTTCCTCGAAGGCACGGACGGCCTCGTCCAGATCTCCAGGGCCGGTGGCGATGGACTCGGCGAGTTCGGCGCCTTCCAGCATCGCGAGGTTCGCGCCCGCCCCCAACGGGGGCATCAGATGGGCGGCGTCGCCCAGTAGCGTCACCCCGGAGACGTGGGTCCAGGTGTGGGACACGGGCAGGACGTAGAGGGGGCGGTGGACGAAAGCGGTGCCGTGGCGGAGGAGGTCGAGGACGGGAGCGGCCCAGCCGTCGAACAGAGCCAGCAGACTCGATCGCACGGCCTCGACGTCGGCCAGGTCCAGGTTCGTGTGCCAGTCCAGCGGCGCGCGGAACTGGGCGTACACCTTGACGTGGCCGCCGCTGTTGCGCTGGGCGACGATAGCTCGGTTCACGCCGTACACAGCCACGGAGCCGTCGCCGATCAACCGGGCGAGGTCGGGGTGGCGGGTGTCGACGTCGTCGAGGGAGGTCTCGACCGAGGTGACGCCGGTGTAGTGCGGCGTCACCGACGAGACTGCCGGGCGGATCCGGGACCAGGCGCCGTCCGCGCCGACCACGAGGTCGAACGTCTCCTGGCGCCCGTCCGCGAAATGGACCAGTACGCCATCCCGGGTCCCCGGCACCACCTGCGTCACGCCCCGCCCCCACCGGACGTCGAGAGGGCCGAGCAGCAGGTCACGGAGTTGCCCGCGGTCGATCTCGGGATTGGCCCGGTCATCTGAACGGGGTCGCCAGTCGCGCAGGACGGTCCCGTCCGGGTCCAGGATGCGCATGGCCTGCCCCTCGGGACGAGACAGCGCCCGGAATTCCGCCAGCAGCCCCGCCTTGTCCAGCGCGAGCTGGCCCAGCCCTTCGTGCAGGTCCAGTGTGCCGCCCGGGGGGCGGGCGTCGGGGGCGGGATCGCGTTCGAGGACGGCGACGGGGTAGTCATGGCGGTGCAGGACACGGGCGAAGGCAAGGCCGGCAGGGCCGCTCCCGACCACAGCGATACGATGTCTCATGTCGATACACTGTATTTCCCCATGACGACGCATCGCAACAGAACGGCGTGACCATGACTGTGTGGGACCGGCCGGAGCCGCCGACTCGCCCCGTGCCGCTCGACCGGGAGCGGATCGTCGCCGCCGCCATCGCGCTGGCCGACGAGGGCGGGCTGGGGGCGGTGTCGTTGCGCAAGGTCGCCGCCCGGCTGGACGCCGGCCCGATGCGGCTGTACGGATACATCTCCACCAAGGAGGAGCTGTTCGACCTCATGGTGGACGAGGTCCACGCCGAGATTCTCCCCGAGGAGCAGTCCGGTGACTGGCGGGAGGCCCTGCGCATCCTCGCCCACCGCACCAGGCAGGCCGCTCTCCGTCACGAATGGCTGGCCGACCTGCTCGGCGGCCGCCCGACCCTGGGCCCGAACGGCCTCGCCGTGACCGAGGCCACGCTGGCCGCCCTCGACGGCCTCGCCGACATCGACACCGTCATGCGCGCCGTGGAGACTGTCAGCGCCTACTTCACCGGCGCGATCAGACGCGAGATCGCGAACCTTCGGGCCGAACGCGCCACGGGGCTGTCCAAGCACGACTGGCAGCGCGCCTCCGGCCCGCATGTGATGAGAATGCTGGCCACGGGCCGCTTCCCGGCGCTGACCAAGGCCGTGTACGACGGCACGGACGTGAACGCCGAGGCATCCTTCACGACCGGCCTGGACTGGGTCCTCGACGCCGTGGCCGCCAAACTCACCCGGCCGCCGGCGTGACGCTCAGCCCTTGCCGAGTGTGAGCGAGGTCGGGGCCGGTGTCCCCGGGCCGTGCGGGCTTGCGCCGCCACCACTTCATAACGTTGGTGCCGCCCTCAAGTGGGTGGGCCCCTGCCTGGTCACGCCCGCCGCGTGCGAGGACGCTCCCATCCTCGGCGGGGAGCGGGTCGTCGGCGTCCTGCGCCGCTGACGACCGCCGCCGGGGGGAGCGGCGGGCCACGTCCTCGTCGCGGACGTCGAAGCCGTCCTCGCGCAGCTGCGTGACGGCGGCGTCCATGTGCCTGGTGTCGAAGAACACCAGGGCGTTGAGGACCAGTCCGAGAGCGCCGGTCTGATCCTCCATGCCGTCCTGGTAGCGCTGGTAGAGCTGTCCGGCCCGACTGTGGAAGATCTTCCGGGCGAGCGCGTGGCGGCCCTCCTGGAGGTTGGCCTGCACCACGTGGTCGCGGATCGCCAGGGGCACGCGTCACTCGGAGCCCCCCGACACGTCGCCGTGGCTGTTCCCTGGCGGACGACCAGGACACCCGATCAGTTCGTTCCGGCTCTCCGAGCGACTCCGCGCCATCGGCGTCCTCCCCGGCCGATCCCGCACTGCGGCCCTGTTCCAACTCGCCGAGGAACTCCCAGCCGCACCACTGGCACGCATGCTCGGCATCCACATCAGCGTCGCCGTCCAATGGCAGCGAGCCGCAGCCGGCGACTGGACCACCTACGCCGCTGACATCAGCCAACGCACCGCAAGACGGGAACACTGATGACAGCTCACCATCGCGCTGGGAAGCCGTCAGGCCCGAGATCTTCCAGTGGCGATCCAATACGACTTGCCATACGTTATCCGTGCGGATAACTTTATCCGTATGGATAAATCTCTGGCCGTGGTGGCGGTCGTGGCGGGCCGCAAGGCCGTCCCCGTGGACCTACCCCCAATCAGACAAGTAAGCGCACCATCATGACTACCCGTCATGCAGCGACTGCGGCCCGCAAGGAACAGATCACTCGTGCCGCAATCGCCTTGCTGGGCGAGCGCGGCTACCAGGCCACCACCTTCGAGGCCATCTGCAAGGAGGCCGGGCTCAGCAGCAAGCGGCTGATCACCTACCACTTCTCCAGCAAAGACGAACTGTTTGCAGCCGTCGCCGACCAGATCGTCGCCGACGTTGAAACGTACATGCGGCCCGCCCTTGAGGCCGCCACGGGCACTCGCGAACTGCTCGCCGCCGCCATCCGGGCGAACGTGGGGTTCATCGCCGGCCACTCGGCGCACATGCGGGCGCTCCAACAGATCCTTCTCAACGGCGGTCTGGGCGGCTGGGAACGACACCACATCGAATCGCAGAACCGGCTGGCCAGCCTGTTCGCCACCGGGCAGCGCACCGGAGCCTTCCGCTCCTTCGATCCGCAGGTCATGGCGGCGGCGCTGCGAGCCTCGATCGACAACGCGGCCCCGCTCCTGTCCGCCGGCCTCGACCCCGACCTGTGCGCAAACGAGCTCATCGAACTCTTCGACCGCGGCACGCGTGAGCAGCCATAGATGGTCCGCAGGTCCCCGGTGAACCAGCCGCGCCAAGCCGGACCTCGGTCGCAGGCAGCCCTTTGTCACTACCGACGGCGCGGGGTCCCGGCCTCCCCTTGAGGCGGGCGTCGAGTGCCTGAAATCGCAGGAAGCAGTGTGAGGGAACGCAGATTCTGCGGTCCTGAAACGCCACCGGCGTCCAGAACGGGAACACGAAAGGAAGCAATGCCATATACAGGAATCGTCGGGCGGACGTACGTCGTGACCGGCTCGGCGTCCGGCATCGGCGCTGCCACCGCGACGCTGCTTCGCGAGCGCGGCGCCCAGGTCATCGGGTGTGACCTCAACGACGCCGACATCCAGGCAGACTTGTCCACGCCCCGGGGCCGACAGGCACTGGTCGACCAGGTGGCAGAGCGTGGGCCCATCGACGCAGTGCTCGCCGTCGCGGGTGGTGGCAGGACCGGGCTCCTCGAGACGAACTACTTCGGTGCCGTCGCGACGCTCGAAGGCTTGCGGCCGCTGCTGGCGCAGAGCGATGCGCCTCGAGCTGTGGCCGTGTCGTCGACCTCTTCGCTGGCGCCCGCGGACGAGCGCGTCTTGCAGGCATGCCTCGACGGCGACGAAGCCGCTGCCGTGGCTCTTGCCAACGCTGAGCCATCTCTCGTTGGTGCCGCGGGCGCCTACGGCGCCGCCAAGCGTGCGCTGAATCGTTGGGTGCGCAGGGTTGCCTCAACACCAGAATGGGCGGGAGCCGGCATCGCCCTCAACGCCGTCGCACCCGGCGTCGTCGACACACCTGCCGCCTCCTGGATCTTCGCGAGCGAAGACATCCGCACCGCCGTCGAGACCGCCTCACCGCAACCGTTCGGCGGCTTTCCTGGGCGGCCGGAGTGGGTTGGCGAGCTCATCTGCTGGCTTGCCGGCGCGGACAACCGTTTCGTTACCGGTCAGGTCGTATTCGCCGACGGAGGCGCGGAAGTTGCGATGATCGGAGATCTCCATTGGCGCTGATGGACACGGACAACTCCGCAGTCCTCCTGATCCATGGCGGCCTCTGGATCGCAAGACTGGCGCTGGCATGGCCCGCAACCGCCGGAGACCCCGCAGCGGACTCCCGCACCCGCATCGGCCTGACCAACCTCGGCGCCTCCGACCAGATCATTCGTGACTTGCCGGACGGGCAAACCCCGCGAGCCGTCACCGACACCGAGCTGGCGACGCTCAAGATGCCGATCAGCGTGCTCCCCTCAGTTCCAGAGAACCCGTTCCACCGACGTCAGACCGTCGATGGACTCCGACGACTTCTGCCGGACAGCGAAGAACTCCCCGGCTGAGCCGCCATCCGACAGCAACTCCTGGAGATGCCCGCCCCCGTCGTCGCGGACGCTCTCGGCTACCACGACAAGACCACCACCCGCCTGCTCAAGGAGACCGGCGGGACCTGGAGCCGATACGCCACTGGAGACCACACACGGTCACCAGCAGGCTGGGTTCCACAAGGAACTGGCGACAGTTGATTACGAGAGCACACCAGTACCAACCCCCGATCGCGTTCCGGC
Source organism: Kitasatospora sp. NPDC088548 (assembly GCF_044753005.1). NCBI lineage: Bacteria > Bacillati > Actinomycetota > Actinomycetes > Kitasatosporales > Streptomycetaceae > Kitasatospora > Kitasatospora sp. NPDC088548. The sequence continues at coordinate 43,903 of NZ_JBIVMI010000006.1, read as the reverse complement.
CGCGCCCGGCGGCGAGCGGCCCCCGGGCGGGCAGTGCGTCCACCCGCCGTCCACCCCACCGTCCATCGCGCCGCCGGCGAGACCGCCGAAGCGTGTCCTGCGGCCCGGGCCGGGCCCGGTCGCCGATCCTGGACCTCCCGGCCGACACCCGCACCCGCACCCGAGGAGCCCCGTATGCTGCTCCGACACCTGGCCCTGGTCTCCCGTGCCGTGGCGGACGAGCCCGGTCGCCGGGCCAAGACCGCCCTGCTGGCGGACCTCCTGCGCGAGCTCGGCCCGGCCGAGGCCCCGGCGGCGGTCTCGCTGCTCTCCGGCGAGTCGCACCGGCTGCGCACCGGCATCGGGCCCGCGAGCCTCCGGGATCTCCCGCCGGCCGCCGCCGGGCCTTCGCTCGGCGTCCGGGAGACCGAACGGGCCCTGGAGCGGATCGCCGAGGTGCACGGCGCGGGCGCGCAGGCCGAGCGGCGCCGGCTGCTGACCGGGCTGTTCGAGCGGGCCACCGAGGCCGAGCAGGGGTTCCTGCGCGCGGTCCTGATCGGCGAACTGCGCCAGGGCGCGCTGGACGCCGTCGTCGCGGACGCGGTGGCGCAGGCCACCGGAGTACCGGCGGCAGCGGTGCGCCGGGCGCTGATGTTCCGGGGCTCGGCCCGCGCGGTCGCCGAGGCGGCGCTCACCGGCGGGGTGCCGGCCCTGGACGCCTTCCGGCTGGAGGTGGGCCGCCCGGTACGGCCGATGCTGGCCGCCTCCGCACCGGACGTGGCCTCGGCGCTCGACCGGACCGGACCGGCCGCGCTGGAGTGGAAACTGGACGGCATCCGGGTGCAGGTGCACCGGGACGGCCAGGACGTCGCGGTGTTCACCCGCGGTCTGGAGGACATCACCGCCCGGGTGCCCGAGGTGGCGGAGGCCGCGCTCAGCCTGCCCGTCCGTTCGGCGGTGCTGGACGGCGAGGCGATCGCGCTCGCCCCCGACGGCCGTCCGCGCCCGTTCCAGGAGACCGCCGCGCGGACCTCCTCCCGCCGGGACCCGGGCCGGCTGCGCACCGAAGTCCCGCTCAGCGCCTACTTCTTCGACCTGCTGCACCGGGACGGCGACGACCTGGTGGACCGTCCGGGGCGGGAACGCTGGTCCGCCCTGGCCGAGTCCGCGCCGGCCGGGCTGCGGGTGGCGCGCGTCGAGACCGGGGACCGCGCGCGGGCACTGGCGTTCTTCCGCGAGACCCTGGCGCTCGGCCACGAGGGCGTCCTGGTCAAGGACCCGGCGGCCGGCTACGCGGCCGGGCGGCGCGGCGCGGGCTGGATCAAGGTGAAGCCCCGGCACACCCTGGACCTCGTGGTGCTGGCCGCCGAATGGGGCAGCGGCCGGCGGCGCGGCTTCCTCAGCAATCTGCACCTGGGGGCCCGGGCCGCGGGCGAGCCCGGCCTCGGGCCGTGGGTGATGCTCGGCAAGACCTTCAAGGGCCTGACCGACGAAATCCTCGCCTGGCAGACCGGCGAACTGCTCGCCCGCGAGGTCGAACGAGATGCGTACATCGTGAGGGTACGGCCGGAACTCGTCGTGGAGATCGCCTTCGACGGCGTCCAGCGCAGCCCACGCTACCCCGCCGGGCTGGCCCTCCGGTTCGCCCGGGTACTGCGCTACCGGACGGACAAGAGCGCCGACGAGGCGGACACCGTCGCCACCGTCCGCCGGATCGCCGCGGCCGAGGGGCTCTGACACCCGCCCCAGGTATGACGTTCACTCAAATCCCTTCCGTTTCATGGCTGTTCGATGCGAGAACAGATTCGGCCATTCTGTGCGATACCGCCTCCGCACTCTTCGTGTGCGACAGAGCGACGGTTAGGTTGACACCGATAGCGGGGGCAGCCGGCCCGGATGATCCGGTGCCACACCACCGAGAGGTGTCCGTACATGCAGGTGAGCATCGACCAGGACCGCTGCTGCAGCTCCGGCCAGTGCGTTCTGACCGCGCCGGAGATCTTCGAACAGGGCGACCCGGACGGGATTGTGAGTCTTCGTCAGACTCTTGTGACACCAACGCGGTTCGACGATGTGAGACTCGCCTCGGAGCTCTGCCCGGGCGGTGCGATCACCGTCACCGAGGACGCGGGAGAGGCGGGCGACGCCGGGGACGACCGGGCGTCGTGACCGACGGGTGGGGCGCGGGGCCCCCTGTCCCCCACGCCCCGTCGAGGCCCGGCGCCCCTGCCCGGTGCCCCATACCGGGTGCGCGCCGCGGGTACCCGGGCGGCCCACCGCCGACCGGCCGCCACCGTCCACTCGCCACCCGCTTTCCGTCACTTGCCACGCGAGGAGAATCCACCTTGACGAGCACGCCCACCGCCCCCGCCCGCCTGTTGCCCGCCCCGCGCGTCGGCGGGTGCCCGTTCAGCCCGCCGCCCGCCTACACCGAGGCCGCGCACGAGGGCTCCGTCACCCGCGCCGAGCTGCTGGACGGCTCCTCCTGCTGGCTGGTGACCGGCTACCGCGAAGTCCGTACCGTGCTCTCCGACCGCCGGTTCAGCGCGGACGCCCGTCGGCCCGAGTTCCCCTTCGTCACCCCCGGCCGGCGCGAGATCGCCGCCGCCGATCCCAGCTTCATCCGCCTCGACGACCCCGAGCACTCCCGGCTGCGCCGCATGGTCACCGGGGACTTCCTGGTCAAGCGGGTCGAGGCGCTGCGCCCGGAGATCCAGCAGATCGTCGACGAGGCGATCGACCGGATGATCGCGAGCGGCTCCCCCGCCGACCTGGTCACCGGCTTCGCGCTGCCGGTGCCCTCGCTGGTGATCTGCCTGCTGCTCGGCGTCCCGTACGAGGACCGCGAGCTGTTCCAGGCCCTCAGCCGCGTGATCATCAGCACCACCGCCGAGGAGGCGGAGGTCGCCCGGGCCCAGGCCGAGCTGCTGGACTACCTCGGCGGCCTGGCCGCCCGGAAGCGCCGCAGCCCCGGCCAGGACATCCTCAGCCGGCTCGCCGCCCGCGACGACCTCTCCCTCCGGGAGATCGCCTCGACCGGCCTGTTGCTGCTGGTCGCCGGGCACGAGACCACCGCCAACATGACGGCCCTCTCCACCGTTCTCCTGCTCCGCCGCCCCGAACAGGCCGCCCGGCTGGCCGACCCCTCGGCGGTACCCGGCGCGGTGGAGGAGCTGCTGCGCCACCTCAGCATCGTCCACACCGGCCTGCCCCGGCTGGCCCTGGAGGACGTCGAGCTGGGCGGCACCCTGGTCCGGGCCGGCGACGGGGTGATCGCGATGCTCTCCACCGCCAACCGGGACGACGCGGTGTTCGCCACCCCCGGCCACCTGCCCGCGGACGAGCTGGACCTGGACCGGGACGCCCGCCGCCACGTCGCCTTCGGCTTCGGCGTGCACCAGTGCCTGGGCCAGCCGCTGGCCCGGGCCGAGCTGCAGATCGCCCTGGCCACGCTGTTCCGCCGGCTGCCCGGGCTGCGGCTCGCGGTACCCGAGAGCGAACTGTCCTTCCGCACGGACGCGGTCGTCTTCGGAGTGGAGTCGGTACCGGTCACCTGGTGACACCGCGCGGGCGGCCGGGCGGCCCGGTCGGCCCCGGCGCGGGCCCCGGTTGGCCGTACGGCGGCTGCGGAGGCAGGCTTGAGGGGCAGAGAAACCCGGCCCGGCGGCCGCCCGGCGCCGCGGGGCGCCCGGCGTCCCGCGACCTGCGACCTGCGGCACGCCCCGGTCGGCCGAGGAGACGGAGCCCACGATGACCGACATGAGCGCACGGTCCGAGGTGAGCGCCGACCGCGAGGAGGACATCCGCGCGGCCGACCCCGAGGAGGGCATCACCTCGATGCAGAACCAGCACGCGCAGGACACCTCGCAGGCGGAAGGCGCCCCCATGGAAGAGCCCGTGGCGGGTAGCTGACCGTCCACGACGAACGAGTTGCCACGAGGCCGCCCGGCGTACGGGCGGCCTCAGCGACCGCGATGTCGCTGCCGCAGCGGCGGCAGACCGGCGAGGAAGGATCGACGCATGAGCGAACAGCAGCACGGCACGGAGGCGCAGCGCGGGCAGCAGGCGGACCCGCCCGGGGATCCGCAGGCATCCTGGGCGACCTGGACCACCCAGTCGATCATCAGCGGGCCCGGCGGGGTCACCACCGCCGAAGTGGGCCCGATATCCGGCGACCTGACCCTGCACACCACCTGGGCGGACGGCGAGGCCCGGCTGACCGTGCAGTACACGGGCGCGTTGGACTGGTACACGGTGGCGGGCAGTCCCGTGCCGGCCCCGGACGAGGCCGTCGCCCGGGCGGTCCACCAGGCGATGGTCAACGGCGTCAAGGCCGGACGGGGCGCGAGCGCCCCGGAGGCACCGGGCACGTAGGGGCTCCGTCCGGCATCACCGGACGGCCGCGGTGGAGGCCCTGCGGCCGCCCGGTCCCGGGCCCGGGCCTCCGTCAGTCCTGCGGCTCGGCCTCGCCCGGGACCGCCGGGGCCGCGGCGGACCAGTAGGCGGGGACGGCCGGGCCGCGGGAGCGCAGGTCCGCGCGCACCTCACGCGCGAGCCTGCGGGTGTCGCGCCGGTTCACGTTCGCGCCGATGCCGGCGCCGACCAGCAGCGGGGTCAGCGAGGGCAGGCGGCGCAGCGAGCTGCGGGTGAGCCGTTTGCGGACCTGCTGGCGCACCTCGGAGCCGAGGGCCATCGCGGCGAACCCGGCCGGTCTGACCAGGGCCGCCCCGTCGACGCCCCGGCGGTTGGCCCAGGCCCCGAGGTAGGCGAAGGCCCGCTGGGTGGCCGTCCCCTGGGCCGGGACGCCGTACACCTCGTGCAGCTCCGCGATCAGCTTGATCTCCACGGCCGCCACGGCGAGCGTCTCGGCGGCGATCTCCACCGGCATCGCGGGCGGTACGGGCAGCATCGCCGCCGCGCCGACCCCGGCGCCGAGCGCGCCCGAGGCGCGGCAGGCGCCGGTGATCAGCAGGTCGGCCAGCCGGTCCGGGTCGGCGGCACCGGGATGCTGGGCCCGCAGGGTGGCCAGATCACGCACCGGGATTCGCGGTGCGGCCTGCACCAGTTGGTCGGCGAGGGCCCGGCCGCCGTACGCGGCGCCCTTGGCGGCGACCCGGCCGCCGCTGCCGAGCAGCCGGGCGACGGAGGCGACCAGAGCCGCGCCCCGGCGCCGGGCGCGCTCGGCCCGGTCCCCGGTGACCCGCCGGGCCGGGGCGCCCGCGGGCGCCCCGGGGGTGGGCCGCTCCAGTTCCTCGACCAGTCCGGCCAGCTCGTCGGCGACGTGTTCCGGGGTGGGCTCGGCAGGCCCGCGGCGCCCCGGTTTCCTGAGCCCCGGTTTCCTGAAGAGTGCCATGCTCTGCCGGTACCCGGTGCGGCGCGGCGGTACGCGCTACTCGGTGATCTCCACCCCGCGCCAGAAGGCCACCCGGCCCCGGACGTGCTCCGCCTCGGGCTTCGGGTCGGCGTAGTACCAGGCCGCGTCCGGGTTGGTCCGGCCGTCCACGGTCAGCGTGTAGTACTCCGCGGTGCCCTTCCAGCTACAGACGGTGGTGGTGTCGGACGGGCTCAGGTACTCCGCGCGGACCGAATCGGCCGGGAAGTAGTGGTTGCCCTCGACGACGGTGGTGTCATCGCTCTCGGCGATGACCTGGCCCTGCCAGCGCGCTGTGGTCATGTGTCGATTCTGCCCGGCTCCGCGGGCCGACAACCGCCGGGTCGGCCGGCCCGCGGCAGGCGGTCGCCGACTACGGCAGCGGCTCGGCGTGGACGGGGAGATGCACGGACTGGTGGCCCCCGCTGGCGAGGATCCGGACCTCCCCCGCCTCACTGATCTCGGCCCGGACGATGCCGCTGTCGTCCTCGTACACGGGGTGCCCGCCGGGACCGACCGTCGCCGTGCGGCTGACCACCACGACATCCTGCGGGGCCTGGGTGCCGGGGGTGCCCGGGAACGTGAGCACATAACGATGGGCGGGGTTCATCACCGGCCTCCTGGTCCCTGTTCCGCCGCCGGTCTAGACGGTCGCGTCGGCGGTGGCGTGGTCGGCACGGGCGGGGGCGCCGCGTACCTCGAGCTCGGCGAGCAGCCGGGCGGTGGCCTCGGCGACCGCCTCGACGGCCCGGTCGAAGGCCTCCTGGTTGTGGGCCGCCGGGGCTCGGAAACCGGACACCTTCCGCACGTACTGCAGGGCGGCCGCGTGGAAGTCCTCCGTTCCGGCGTCGGGCGTCACGGGCGGTCGCAGTGTCTTGATATTGCGGCACATGACCCCAGTCTCGCGCCTGGGCGCCCGCCTGGCGACCCCCGTGCGTCACCGTCTTGCCATGAGCTCCACACGGGGGCGCCATCCGGCCCGGCTAGGATTCCGCACGAACCCGTCACCCCCGCCCTGTCCCGTGCTGTCCTCGCGCGGCCCCTTCCTCCCGCCGCCCCCGCGTGCGGGCGTCACTCCGGAGTACCCCCTTGCCACTCGCGCTGGTTGCCCTGGCCGTCACCGCGTTCGCCATCGGCACCACCGAATTCGCCGCCATGGGGCTGCTCCCCCAGGTGGCCGACAGCCTCGACGTCTCCATCCCGCAGGCCGGCTGGCTGATCTCCGCGTACGCCATCGGAGTGGTGATCGGCGCCCCGCTGCTCACCGCCCTCGCGGCCGGGCGGCCGCGCAAGGCGGTCCTGGTCGCCCTGGCCGGCCTGTTCGCGACCGGCAACCTGCTCTGCGCGCTCGCCCCCGACTTCTGGTCGCTGGCCGCGGCGCGGCTGGTCACCGGGCTGCCGCACGGCGCGTTCTTCGGCGCCGGGGCGGTGGCCGCCGCCGAGCTGGTCGCCCCGCAGCGACGGGCCAGGGCGGTCGCCGTGATGTTCTCCGGTCTGACCGTCGCCAACATCGTCGGCGTGCCGGTCGCCACCCTGCTCGGCCAGCACCTCGGCTGGCGGGCGACCATGCTGGTGGTGGTCGTGATCGGGGCCGCCGGAACGCTCGCCATCGCCCGTCTGGTACCCCAACTGCCCTCCCCCGCGCAGTCCGGGCTGCGGCACGAGCTGCGCACGTTCCGCGACGGGCAGCTATGGCTGGCGCTGGCCACCGTGGTGTTCGGCTGCGGCGGCTTCTTCGCCTGCTACAGCTACATCGCGCCGCTGCTCACCGAGGTCTCCGGATACGCCACCGGGTCGGTGACCCTGGTGCTGGCGCTGTTCGGCGTCGGGATGACGATCGGCAACGTGCTGGGCGGCTTCGCGGCCGACCGGGCGCTGCGCCCGACCGTCTGCGTCGCCTTCCTGCTGCTCGCCGCGACCCTCGCCCTGTTCGCGGTGACCGCCCGCACCGAGTGGTCGGCCGCCGTCACGGTGGTGCTGGTGGGGATGTTCGGCTTCGCGATCGTGCCCGCCGTGCAGACCCTGGTGATGCAGAAGGCGCGCAGCGCGCCGACCCTGGCCTCGGCGACCGTGCAGGGCGCGTTCAACCTGGCCAACGCCCAGGGGGCGTACTTCGGCGGCCTTGCCCTGGACGCCGGGCTCGGCTGGACCTCGCCCACGCTGGTCGGCGCCGGGCTGGCCGCCTCGGGAGCGGTGATCGCGGTGATCGCCTGGGCCGCCGACCGTCGCCCCCGGCACCGGCCGGTGCCGGGGGCGACGGAGCTTCCCGCGGCTTCCCCGGTGCCGGGCGGGCGTGCCCCGGTGCCGGACGGCGAGCCGTGCACCGGGGCGGGGCTGCCCGGCTGAGCGGCTCCGGACGCCCGGACCGCTACCCGGCGGGCCGGGCCGGTCAGCCGATCCGCCCGGCGCTCTCCGGGAGCCCGGCCGCCGACGGGGCGGCTGCCGCCGCGGCCGGCGGGCGGCCGCCGCACATCCCGGTGGCGACCAGGTTGTCGAAGGCGGCGTTGGCGGCGGGTCCGTTGGAGACGTCATAGGGGTTGATGGAGGCGGCGAACTGGCGCTGTCCGTGGACCTCGCCGAGCATCATGGTGCTGTAGCCGGGGATGCCTCCGCCGTGGCCCCAGTACTCGCCACAGGGGCCGTCCTTCCGCTGGAGGCCCAGGCCGTAGGTGGTGCCCTCGCCGTAGGCGCTGGTCCGCTTCATCTCGCGGAGTTCGGCCGGGCCGAGCAGCCGCCCGCCGAGCAGGGCGGAGATGAACGTGGTGAGGTCGGCGGTGGTGGAGATACCGGCCCCGGCCGAGCCGGCCATGGACGGGTCGAGCGAGGTGACGTCCTCCGGGCCGCCGGCGACCTGGTAGTAGCCGTTGGCGTGCGGGCCGGGAATGACGGGCGAGTTGATCGGCATCGAGGTGCCGGTCAGGCCGAGGGGCTGGATGATCCGGCGCTCGACCTCGTCGGCCCAGCTCCGGCCGGTGACCCGCTCGATCATCATCCCGGCCAGGATGTAGTTGGTGTTGGAGTAGTGCCAGCCCTGGCCGGGGGCGAAGTACGGCGGGTGGGTGTTGGCGAGGTCGACGAGCTGCTGCGGCTGGTACGACGTGTAGCGGCCGCCGCTGAGCCACGCCTGGAGCCTGGCGGGGTCCGAGAGGTCGAAGGAGGCGTCCTCGGTGTAGTTGAAGAGGCCGCTGGTGTGGTTGAGCAGCTGGCGGACGGTGATCCCCGAGCCGTTCGGCACCGCGCCGGGCAGGATCGTCTCGACGGAGTCGTCCAGCCGGATCCGGTGCTCGGCGGCGAGTTGGAGGATCACCGTCGAGACGAAGGTCTTGGTCACGCTGCCGATCCGGAACCGGCCGTCGGCGGTGGCGGGCGCGCCGGTGGCGAGGTCGGCGGTGCCGGCCGCGCGCTGCCACGTGATGCGGTAGTCCTCGCGCACCGCCGCGAGTGTGGCCGAGGCGCCGCCCGCCTTCACCATGCCGCGCACGGCGTCGTCGAGCGCCGACCGGTCCACGCGCAGCGCGGGCCCGGCGGCGGCCGGACCGGTACCGGGGGCCGTCGGCCGGTAGGGCGAGGTGCCCTGCGCGCCGGCGGCCGGGGCGAGGGTGCCCAGCAGACCCGCGCCCGCGATCACGACGACCGCCGCCCGGGCGGCCAGCGCGCTCCGTCGTCGCTGCCGCCCCCGCCCGGCGACGTCCACGCCGTCCGCCCGGTCCGCCCGGTCGTTCGCCCCGCTGTTCAGTGCCCCTGCCATGCCAGCCTCCCGCGTTCGAACGGGCGGATCCGCACAACACCCGCCCCGGTCACGACAGCTGACACTCTGACAGTCGGCCCGCACCCCGGTCGTCAGCCCCAGGGCCTGGTGCGCATCCGACCCAGGTCCCATCTTCTCCGGCCGAGTCGCTACGCCTCAGGTCGGGCACCGACCCTGACACCCCCTCGGGGGCACGTCCGGCGGCCGAGGTCAGGCGAGCGGCGCCTTGACCCGCAGCACCTCGACGAACGCCCGGATCCACGCCGGGTGGTCGGGCCAGGCGCGGGCCGAGACGACCACTCCGTCCACGACCGCCTCGCCGTCCACGTACTCGGCGCCGGCGGCGGCCACATCGGGCTCCAGCGCCGGGTAGGCGGCGCTGCGGCGGCCGGTGAGCACCCCGGCGGCGGCGGTGATCAGCGGGCCGTGGCAGATCTGCGCGACGGGCTTGTCGGCCTCGAAGAAGTGCCGGACGATCCGCTTCACGTCGGCGTTGTTGCGCAGGTACTCGGGGGCGCGGCCGCCGGGGACGACCAGCGCGACGTAGTCGGCCGGGTCCACGTCGGCGAGGGCGAGATCGGCCGGCCAGGTGTAGCCGGGCTTCTCGGTGTAGGTGTCGAAACCGTCGACGAAGTCGTGGACGACGAACTGGAGCCGCTTCCTGGTCGGCGCCGCGATGTCGACCTGGTAGCCCTCCTCGCGCAGCCGCTGGTAGGGGTAGAACACCTCCAGCGACTCCGCGGCATCACCGGTGACGAGCAGGATCTTCGATGCCATCGCGGACATCCCTCCATATGATCGACCGTCAGACATGGTGCGGGCCCGGGCCGGTGGTGTCCGGCAGGGCCTGGAACAACCTCCCGCACCGGGCGTCTCCGGCGCAACAGGGCGCACCGGGTGCAGAACAGCGCGTGAGCGGTCGCGCGCGCCCCCCTCGGACCGGGCGGGGCTCCGGGGCTGGGCGCCCCCTAGACTCCTGCTGCCCGCGCCCGCTCTCCCGGAGGGACTCCGTTCCGATGTCGGACCGCACCACCTACCTCGTCCTGCCCGGCTACCAGAACTCGGGGCCCGAGCACTGGCAGAGCCGCTGGGAGGCCGCGGAGCCGGCGGCGTTCCGGCGGGTCCGGCAGGAGGGCTGGGACCACCCGGATCCGGAGTCCTGGGTGGCCCGGCTGGACGCGGCGGTCGTGGACGCGGCCGCCGACGGTCCGGTGGTCCTGGTGGCCCACAGTCTGGGCTGTGTGACGGTGGCCCGCTGGGTCGCCGCCGCTCCGGCCGGCCGGACCGCCGCCGTCCGGGGCGCGCTGCTGGTCGCGCCCGCCGACGTCGACCACGCGGACGTCCAGGAGCTGACGGGTTTCCGCCCGGTGGCCCTGCGGCCGTTCCCGTTCCCGTCGGTGGTGGTGTCCAGCACCGACGACCCCTGGGTCGCCCCGGACCGCGCCCAGGCGTTCGCCCGGGCGTGGGGCGCCCGGTACGTCGAGCCCGGCGCGTACGGTCACCTCAACGCCGAATCCGGCCTGGGCGACTGGCCGGCGGGGCGGAAGCTGCTCCTGGAGCTCTGAGACATCCACGCCAGGAGGCAGGGGGGTACGACAATGCCGACAGCGCATCGCGGGGCGGTGCGGCGGCTGCTGACCGTCGCCGGGCTGCTGTCCGTGGTCCTCTACACCGAGGGCCAGTGGGAGAGCCGTTCCGGCGGCCGGATGCTGGTGGCGGACCTGCTGAACCGGCCCGAGCCGCTGCTCGGCTCGGCGCTCGCCGCGCTGATCACCGCCGCCTGGCTCGGCGGGCGCCGCACGGCCACCCGGACCGCGGTCCGGGCCGTCGCGGTGACCGCCGGCGTGCTCTTCCTGATCGGGGTGCTCGCCGTCCACGTGTCCGCGGCGGACGAGACGCGCAGCCGTCAGGACGCCCCGACCCGGCCGGAGCGGACGCTGGTCGTGGTGCACCGCTCGTACGGCTCGGAGACCGAGGCCAACAGCTGGCAGATCCTGTTGGAGACCGGCTCCGGCTGGTCCGGACGGCGCTGGTCGCTCGGCACCGTCGACGGGAGGTTCCCCGGCGAGGGCGCCTTCCTGGCGGCCACCTGGACCGGCCCCGACCAGGTCACCGTGGTCACCGACACGCACCGTCGCGTCTTCAACGTGGACCCGGACACCGGCGAGCCGGTGGAGGCGCGGTAGCCGCCCGGCGCACCCGGGCCGTCGAAGCCGTGCACCCGGGCCGTCGTCCGCCCGACGGCGGCCGGGCGCCTGAGTACGGGTACCCACACCGCCCGGCGCGCGGGCGGAGATTCGCCCGCAGTTCGCCCGACGGCCACCCGGCGGGGCGCCGCTGCTCCTAGTCTGCGGGCGACGACCAGCACCGCCATGACAACAGTGCGAGCAAGGAGCATCCATGACGTACCGTCCGCTCGACGGCAGCAGCCCGGCTCACGACGCCCAGGACGCGGGCGGCGAGGCGGGGGCCGCCTCCTCACGGCGCCGGTTCCTGCGCGCGACCGGCGTGGTCGGTCTCGGCACCGCCTTCGCCGCCGCCGGCGCCGGTGAGGCGCTCGCGGCCCCGGCCGACGACCAGCCCGACGCCTCCGACGAGCGCGGTGCCGCCGCCGCCCGCCCCACCGGCACCCGCACGCCGGTGCGCACCGGCACCGGCCTGGACCGGCTGCCGCACCCGCTGATCATCGGCCACCGGGGCGCCCCCGGCTACCGGCCCGAGGAGACCCTGGGCTCGTACGAGCTGGCCCTGGAGCTCGGCGCGGACGTCATCGAGCCGGACCTCGTCCCGACCAGGGACGGCCACCTGGTCGTCCGGCACGAGAACAACATCGCGGAGACCACCGACGTCGCCGACCACCCCGAGTTCGCGAGCCGCAAGGCGACCAAGAACATCGACGGCCAGCCGCTCACCGGCTGGTTCACCGAGGACTTCACGCTCGCCGAGCTGCGCACCCTGCGTGCCAAGGAGCGCCTGCCGCAGCAGCGCCAGCGCAACACCCTGTACGACGGCCGGTGGCAGATCCTCACCTTCCGCGAGCTGGCCGACTTCGCCCGCAAGCGCTCGCGCGAGCTCGGCCGCGAGGTCTGGCTCTACCCGGAGACCAAGCACCCGAGCTACTTCCGCTCGATCGGCCTGCCGCTGGAGGAGCGGCTGGCGGACGAGCTGCGCCGGGCGGGCCTGGCCGGCAAGCGCGGGCGGGCGATCCTGCAGTCCTTCGAACCGAGCAGCCTGCAGCGGCTGGCCAAGCTGGTCGACAACCCGCGGATCCAGCTGCTGAGCGGCCTGACCAGCCAGCCGTACGACTTCGTGCTCTCCGGCGACAAGCGCACGGTGGCCGATCTGGTCACCCCGGCGGGCCTGCGCTGGATCGCCTCCTTCGCGCACGGCATCGGCCCGACCACCCAGCTGATCGCCCCGGTGGACGCGGCCGGGAAGCTGCTGCCGCCGACCACCCTGGTCCGCGACGCGCACGCGGCCGACCTGCTGCTGCACCCGTACACGGTGCGCAACGAGAACAGCTTCCTGCCAGTGGACTACCGGCGCGGCACCGACCCCAACGCGTACGGGGACGCGATCGGCTGGGCCCGGTACCTGTACGAGCTGGGCGTGGACGGCTTCTTCACCGACCAGACCGACACCACCGTGCTGGCCCGGCAGGACTTCTGGGCCGCCAAGGGCGTCAACTGACCCCGCCCGCACGGTGACACGCCCGCGCCCCGGACCGTTCGACGCGGTCCGGGGCACGGCGGTGTCACTGGTCGTCGGCGGGCGGCTGGCTCGGGCGCGTGGTGTGCGGCCGGCCTGATCCCGCGCTACCGCCCCCGGACGACGGCTGGCCGCTGCCGGGCGCGTTGGTGCCGGAGCCGGTCGGGCTCGTGGACGGGTCGCGCTTGGGCGGCGGGTCCGGGATGTAGACGGTGTCGAAGGTCTCCTCCGGCATGTTCCTCAGCGCCTGGTTCATGGCCAGCTGCCAGATCGGGCCCGGGCCGGTGGCGCCGAAGATCTCCGGGTAGTACCTGCCGCCGATCCGGATGTTCTTCATCGGCACGCCCTTGGACGGGCCGCCGAGCCAGACCGAGGCGGCCAGGTTGGCGGTGTAGCCGCTGAACCAGGCCGACTTCTTCTCGTCGGTGGTGCCGGTCTTGCCCGCGATCTGCCGGCCGTCGTCCAGGCCGAGGTCGCGCGCGGTGCCGCCCTTCTCGGTCACCCCGAGCAGGACGGTGTTGATGACGTCCGCGGTGTTCTCGGACATCACCCGCTCGCACTTGGCGGGGCTCACCGGCACGTCCTTGCCGTCCATCGTGGTGATCCCGCTGATCGCCAGCGGCGCGCAGTGGGTGCCCCCGGCGGCGAAGGTGGCGTAGACGTTCGCCATCACCAGCGGGCTCACCTCCTGGGTGCCGAGGCCCAGCGCGGGCAGCTCCTGGAGCGGATCACCGCTCGCCTTGCCCGCGACACCCAGCTTGTTGGCCATCTGCTTGACCGCGCAGAGGCCGATCTCCTGCTCCATCTGCACGAAGTAGGTGTTCACCGAGAGGGCCATCGCCTGCTTCAGGTCGTACGGACCCTCCTCACTGGAGGACTCGTTGGGGATCGAGCCGCCCTTCTTGCCCTTCTCCAGGTTCTTCCAGGTGCCGTCGCAGGTCTTGATCGTCGGCCAGTCCATCCGGTTCGGCGACGGGTACGACTGGGTGGCCGGCAGCCCGGCCTCCAGGGCGGCGGCGGCCACGATCGGCTTGAAGTTGGAGCCGGGCTGGAAGCCGTTGCCGCCGCCCATCGCCGCGTCCACGTTGTAGTTGACGACGGTCTCGTTCTTGTTCGGGTCCAGCCCGTAGGGGCGGGTCTGGGCCATCGCCAGGATCTTGCCGCTGCCCGGCTCGACCATGGTCACGGCCGCCGAGACCGGGTCGGTGACGTAGACCCGCTTGGTCACCGCGTTCTGGGCGGCGGCCTGCTTGTCCGGGTCCAGGGTGGTGTAGATGTTCAGCCCGCCCTGGTCCCACAGCTTCTTGCGCTCGGCGGCGGTCTTGCCGAACACCGGGTCCTGCCTGACCACGTGCCGGACGTAGTCGCAGAAGAAGCCCGTGCCCGCGTTGGCCATGATGCAGCCGCTCTGCGGGTCCTTGTAGTGGAGGCCGAGCGGGGCGGCCTTGGCCTCCCGCGCCTGCTCGGCGGTGATGTGCTTGCTCTCCACCATCTTGTCGATGACGGTGTCCCGGCGCTTCTGCGCGGCCACCGGGTGCAGCTTCGGGTCGTACTGGGAGGGGTTCTGCACCAGGCCCGCGAGCGTGGCCGCCTCGGGGAGCGTCAGGTCGATGGCGTCCTTGCTGAAGTAGCGCTGGGAGGCCGCCTGGATGCCGTACGCCTGGTGCCCGTAGAAGGTGATGTTCAGGTAGTTGGTGAGGATCTGATCCTTCGTCAGGTCCTCTTCCAGCTTGATGGCGTACTTGAGCTCCTGGATCTTGCGGCCCAGCGTCTTGCGCTGCGCCTCCAGGACGGCGGCCTGGTCGTCGCCGGCCTTCTCGACGTTGACGTTCTTCACGTACTGCTGGGTCAGGGTCGAGGCGCCCTGCACGGTGGCGCCGCTCTCCGCGTTCTTGGTGATGGCCCGGAGGACACCCTTGAGGTCGACCGCGCCGTGCTCGTAGAAGCGGGCGTCCTCGATGTCCACCTGGGCCTGGCGTATCAGGGGGGACATCCGGTCGGCGGTGATCACCGTGCGGTCGCGCTCGAAGACCTTGGCGATCAGGCCGCCCTTGGCGTCGAAGATCTGGGTGGCCTGGGTGAGCGGCGGGGCCTTGAAGTCGTCCGGAATGCTCTCGAAGCTCTCGACACCGCTCTTCGCACCGAGGCCGAGCGCCCCCGCCGCGGGCAGCACCAGACCCGCCAGCAGGACGCCGCCCAGCGTGCTGTAGCCGAGGAACTTCGCCGCGTGGCCGGCCAGGGCGAGCGGGGTGGCGCGGCGCCGGGGTCGCGGCACCCACGTGTCGCCCGGGTCCGGGGAAGGTATGCGGCTCTTCGGTGGCATAGCTGGAACACTACGTCCACGAAAACCTTGTGTGGGGCGGGTGTTCGCCAAGCCAGGTTACAAATCTGCGACAGATTCGCCACGTTCGGATCGCTCGGCGCAGGCCCGCCGGGGAGGCCCCGCGCCGAGCGGGCCGTTCGCCCACGGCCCGTCCCACCGCGGGCGGTTCGGCTCCGGCGGCGACCGCCCTGCCCGGCCCCGCGCCGGCCGCGGTGACGCGGGGCGGACGGCAACCCGGGGCACGGACGGCGGGCCGGTCCGGGGCCCCGGCCGGCCGGCCGGGCGGCGGGTGTCCCCGGCGGTGCGGTGGCCGGTGACCAGGAAGTCCGTCACCACCGCGGCCCCGCAGGCGCTCCCGTTGGCGACGTGGGCATCGTGGCCGCCCGAGCCGACGACCACCATCCGGGCCCGTGTGCCGAGCGCCTCGCGGAGGCGGAGGGCGCCCTGGTAGGGCGTGGCCGGATCCCGCAGGTTCCGGGCGAGCAGGATGGCGGACAGGCCTCTGTCGGTGCCCCGCACCGGCGGCTCGGCGGACGCGTACGGCCGGAAGGCACAGGGCATGATGCCGGCGGGCCACCCGCCCCATCCGGTCAACCGGCCTGTGCGGGGCGGGGAGTTCCCTGCCCCGACACCGCCTCAGCCGGAGCGGCGTTTCCTGCGCAGGCCGGCCGCGGCGGCCACGGCGGCGATCACCACCAGCAGGCCGAGAGCACCGCTCGACGGCCCGCCGGACGAGTCGCCGGCGGAGGCGGCGGGCGCCCCGGAGGGCGGCGGGGCGGGTGCGGCCGCAGGGGGCGAGGACGGCGAGGTGGACGGTACCGGCTGGACGGTGTCCGGGAGTTGGCCGTCGTCGAGCGGTGAGCGCCAGACCGGGCTGCCCTTTCCCTCGCTGCCGTAGAGCAGCGCCCGGCCGTCCGCGGTGAAGGTGACCGACTCGCCCTGGCGCTGCAACGGCGCGCTGAGCGGCGTGGGCTGACCGGGTGCACCGTCCTGCCAGCGGTAGAGGGTGGCGGAGAAGTAGCCGCGCAGGACGAGCCGGGTGCCGTCCGGCGAGAAGGCGCCGTCCGTGGTCCAGGGGGCGTCGCCGATCCGGCGGAAGGTGTTGACGCCGGTGGCCGACAGCTTCTCGGGGCCCTGGTAGAGGCCGCCGCCGCCCTGCTTCTTGCTGGCGATGTAGGCCCGGCCGGTCACCGGGTGGACCATCAGTGCCTCGGCGTCGCGCGGCCCGTCCTCGTAGCGCACCCGGTAGCGGACGGCGTCCACGGTCTGGTCGCGCAGCTCGGCGGGTTCGGCGAAGGCGTAGATCCAGACCTCGGGCCAGGTGCCGCCGAGGTTGTCCCCGATGTCGCCGAGGTAGAGCCGCCCGTCGGGGCCGAGCGAGATCGCCTCGACGTCGCGCGGCTTGACGCCGCGCAGGGTGACGGTGGCGACGGTGCGGCCCTCGCTGTCGACGGCGTAGACGTAGGGGCCGTCGTCGCTGTCGTTGTGCGTCCAGTAGACGCCCGGGTGGGCCTGGCTGGCGGCGAGGCCGCTGGACTCGGTGATGCGCGGGTCGGTGAGGGTGAACAGCTCGCCGGCGCCGTCGGCCGCGCGGGCGGGCCCGCCACCCGCCCCGACCGCGCAGGCGGCCGCGAGCAGCACCGCCGAGGCGCGCACCGCCCCCCGGTACCGCTCCCGCGCCGTGTCCGTTCGCATCCTCAGCACCCGGCGATCCTCCCACGAGGGCCCGCGCCGGGGGGCTCGGGCTCCGCCCACCCCTTTTCGTCACCTTGACGAGATTGCGGACTCCGCAATATCGTCCTAGTGACGAAAAGAGGGAGTAACTCATGGCCGACATCAGCAAGCGCTTCGGACTGCGCCATCTGCGCGCCGTCCCCACCGCCCACATCCGCCACCTGAACCGAGGGGAGATCGCCCACGAGGGCACCGGGCTGGCCTTCTGGTTCCGCCCGCTCACCGCCGCCCTCTCCGAGGTGCCGGTGGACGACCGCGAACTCGCCATGCTCTTCCACGCCCGCACCTCCGACTTCCAGGACGTCACCGTCCAGGCCACGCTCACCTACCGGATCACCGAACCGGCCACCGCGGCCACCCGCGTGGACTTCGGCATCGACCCGGACACCGGCGCCTGGCGCGCCGCCCCGCTCGACCAGCTCGCCACCCTGCTCACCGAGACCGCCCAGCAGCACGCCCTCGGCCTGCTCGCCCGCACCCCGCTCGCCACCGCGCTGGTCGACGGTGTCAGCGCGGTCCGCGAGCGGATGGCCGCCGGACTCGCCGCCGAGCCCCGGATCACCGAGACCGGGCTCGCCGTGATCGCCGTCCGGGTGGTCGCGCTGCGCCCCGAGCCGGAGGTGGAGCGCGCGCTGCGCACCCCCGCCCGCGAACTGGTCCAGCAGGAGGCCGACCGGGCCACCTTCGAGCGGCGGGCCGTCGCCGTGGAGCACGAGCGCGGCATCGCCGAGAACGAACTCGCCAACCGGATCGAACTGGCCCGCCGGGAGGAACAGTTGCTCGCCCAGCAGGGCGCCAACAGCCGGCTCCAGGCGGAGGAGGAGGCGGTCGCCGACAAGGTCCGCACCGAGGCCGAGGCCGAGCGCCGCACCCGGCTCGCCACCGCCGAGGCCGACGCCGCCCGCGCCCTCGGCGACGCCCGCGCCGCCGCCGAGGCGGCCTGGCTGACCGCCCACCAGCAGGCCGACCCGGGCGTCCTGCGGGCGCTCGCCCTGATGCGGCTGGCGGAGCACCTGCCCCGGATCGACAGCGTCACCCTCACCCCGGACGTGCTCACCGGGCTGCTGGCCAGGCTCGGCGCACCGGCGGGCGCCCAGGGCGGCGGTCCCAGCGGGGGCAACGGCGGCGGGGCCGGACGGTGAGCCTCGCACCGAGGGCGGTCCTGGTGCACCGCCGCACCGAGTACGACGAACTGCTCGCCCACCACGGCACGCCCGGCCAGGCCGCGTTCTTCCTCTCCTCCCGGGGCCGGTCCGTCGAGGAGGTGGAACAGCGCCACCGCCGGCAGACCGAGGCGCTGGGCAGGGCCGCGGCCGCCGTGCCGCTGGACTGGCGGCGCACCCGGGTGGAGCGGACCGACCTGCCGCGCTTCCTGTTCGAGCCGGAGGACGTGGTGGTCGTGGTCGGCCAGGACGGACTGGTCGCCAACGTCGCCAAGTACCTGGACGGGCAGCCGGTGATCGGGGTGGACGGCGACCCCGGCCGCAACCCCGGCGTGCTGGTCCGGCACCGCGCCTCCGCGCTCTCCGCCCTGCTCCCGGCCGCCGTCAGCCGCACCGGCGCCCGGCACCTGGAGGAGCGCACCATGGTCGAGGCGGTCGCGGACGACACCCAGCGGCTGCTGGCCCTGAACGAGGTGTACCTCGGGCAGCCGGGCCACCAGACGGCGCGCTACCGCCTGGCGGTGAGCGGCGGCGAGGCGGAGCCGCAGGCCTCGTCGGGCGTGTTGGTCGGCACCGGGACCGGCGCCACCGGCTGGTGCCGCTCGGCCTGGCTGGAGCGCGGCGGCCCGGTCCAGCTGCCGGAGGCGGTCGCGCCGGCGCTCGCCTGGTTCGTCCGCGAGGCGTGGCCCTCCCCCGCGACCGGCACCAGCCGGGTGCACGGGGTGCTCGACGGCGGCCGGGAGCTGGTGCTGACGGTCGAGTCCGAGCGGCTGGTCGCCTTCGGGGACGGCATCGAGGCGGACGCGCTGGAGCTGACCTGGGGCCAGAGCATCCGGGTGGGCGTCGCCGCGTCCCGGCTGCGGCTGCTGGTGTGACGGCGTCGGCTGCGGCCGCTCGGCACCGGGGCTCCCGGCGCCGGGGCGGCCCTACGGCAGGGTCAGGACGCGCGGGCCGTCCTCGGTGATCGCCACGGTGTGCTCGATGTGCGCGGCCCGGCTGCCGTCGGTGGTGCGCAGCGTCCAGCCGTCCGGGTCGGTGCAGTAGTCGTCCCGGCCGCCGGCCGTGAGCATCGGCTCGATGGCGAGCACCAGCCCGGGCCTGAGCGGGTAACCCCGGCCCGGGCGGCCCTCGTTGGGCACGTGCGGGTCCTCGTGCATCCGCCGCCCGATCCCGTGGCCGCCGAAGCCCTCCGGCAGGCCGTAACGGGCGCCGCGCGCGACGCCGGCGATCGCGTGCGCGATGTCGCCGGTCCGGTTGCCGACGACGGCCGCGGCGATCCCGGCCTCCAGTGCCCGCCGGGTGGCGTCGATCAGCTCCCGGTCGCCCGGCCTCGGGAGGCCGACGCTGAAGCTGACGGCGGAGTCGCCCGCCCAGCCGTCCAGCACCGCGCCGCAGTCGATGCTGACCAGGTCGCCGTCGCGCAACCGGTAGCCGTCCGGGATTCCGTGCACCACGGCGTCGTTGACGGAGGCGCAGATCACCGCGGGGAACGGCACCGGCGCGAACGACGGCCGGTACCCGAGGAAGGGCGAGGTCGCCCCGGCGTCGCGCAGCACCCCGCGCGCCACCTCGTCCAGCTCCAGCAGGCTGACGCCCACCGCCGCCGCGCCCTCCACGGCGGCCAGGGCGTCGGCCACCACCCGCCCGGCCTCGCGCATCGCGGCGAGCGCCGGATCCGACTTGAGCTCCACCATGGTTTCGACTCCCCTCATCAACCCAATTCTTATACCGGTATTTGTATCACGCTCCCCGGCCCTCCCCACTCCGGCCCGCCAGCACCTCGCTCCGCCTCCCCCGCCGCACCCCCTACTATCGAAGCCATGGTGAGGACTCCACTGACACCCTGGGAGCGCGAGCGCGGCGAGCGCTTCGGCGCGCTGCTGCGCGAGGCGCGCGGCGAGCGCAGCATGGTCGAGGTCGCGGCGGCCGCCGGCGTCTCCGCGGAGACCCTGCGCAAGATCGAGACGGGCCGCGCGCCCACTCCCGCCTTCTTCACCATCGCCGCCCTGGCCTTCGCCCTCGACCTCTCCCTCGACGAACTCGCCGCCGCCTGTGCCCTCACCGACGACGCGCAGGCGCTGTCCGCGTAGAGCACGGCCGGACGGCCGGACGGCGGCGGATGCCGCCACTCGACCGTCCGGGGCCGTTCGGGGCCGGGGCTCAGGGCTCAGGGCTCAGGGCTCAGGGCTCAGGGCTCAGGGCTCAGGCCGTGATGCCGCCGTCCAGGACGAGGTCGGCGCCGACGGTGAAGCCCGCCTCGGGGGAGGCGAGATGGAGGACGGCGGCGGCGATCTCCTCGACGGCGCCGGAGCGGCCGACGGGGACCTGGACCTTCATCCGGTCGGCCTTCTCGGCGGCGCCCTCGCCGGGGCGGGTGGACATGGCGGTCTCGACCGGGCCGGGGCTGACCGAGTTGATCCGCACGCCGTCGCCGATGTGGTCACGGGCCGCACTGCGGGTGAGGGTGCTGATGGCCGCCTTGGAGACGGCGTAGGCACCGAGGCCGGGCAGCCGCAGGTGAACTCCGAGGTTGGAGGCGATGTTGACGATGGCGCCGCCACCGTTGGCCCGCATGTGGGCTATCTCGTACTTCATGGCGAGCCAGGTGCCGGTCAGGTTGGTGTCCAGGACGCGCCGCCATTCGTCCTCCTCCAGGTCCGCGACGGGTGCGGGGGTACCGAGGATCCCGGCGTTGTTGACGGCGACGTCCAGACCGCCGAAGTGCTCGACGGTCTCCCGGACCAGACGGGCGGCGTCCTGACTGTTCGTCACATCGGCGACCAGGGCGACGGCCTTGCCGCCCTCCCGCTCGACCAGGCCGACCGTCTCAACGAGCGAGCTCCCGGTGCGGCCCGCGACGGCGACCCGGGCGCCCTCCCGGGCGAAGGCGAGGGCGATGGCGCGGCCGATGCCGCTGCCGCCACCGGTGACGAGGACGGACTGGTCGGCGAATCGCGTGGTCATGAGAAGTGCTCCTTGGCAACCCTGGGGAAGGGGCGGATGCGGATCCGGGAACGGCGGCGACGCCCGCCCAGGAGGTCGCACAGACCCCAGATATATTGATCGTTCGGTCCAGTATTGAGCCAGAAAAATGGCCGGTCCACGAAGAGGACCGGCGACGGGACGCCGACCGGGCACACCCCGGCCGGCACCGCGAAACCCTCAGTCCAGCAGCGCCAGCGCCAGCTCGGCCGCGTCGTGCAGCCGGGCCGCGCCGTCGCCGACCTTGCCGATCACGCGCATGCCCTGCATCAGCACCAGCAGCATCCGCGCCAGCGCCCGCGGATCACGGCCGCCGGGCAGCTCCCCCTGCGCCTGCGCGCGAACCAGGGCGGCGGCGAGCACCGTCTCCAGGTGGCCGAGGCTCGCCTCCACCCGGCGAGCCGCGGCCGGTTCGTGCGGGGCGAGTTCGACCGCCGTGTTGGTGACGAAACAGCCGCGCCTGAGATCGTCCTCGGCGGCCTCCCGCGCATAGCGGCGGACCAGCGCGCGGACGGCCGGCAGCACCGGCCCGGGCTGGGACAGCTCGGCCAGCAGCACCGGCTCGTTCTGCTCGCCGTAGCGCTCCAGCGCGCGCAGATAGAGCTCGCACTTGCTGCCGAAGGTGGCGTAGATGCTGGCACGGGCGATCCCGAGCTCCTCGACCAGGTCGGCCATCGAGGTGGCCTCGTAGCCGCGCCGCCAGAACAGCTCAAGAGCCGACTGGAGCACCGCGTCGGGGTCGAATTCCTTGGTACGCGCCATGCCTGAACGCTATCCCTATCTAGATCGATCGGTCAAGAAAGGCCGCAGCCACTCACCGCTCTTCGCGCCCCGCGCGATCCGACGCTCCCCGGCACCCACCGGCGCGCCCCGGCGCACCGCTTCGGACCCCGATCCGCCCCGGGCTCGCGACAACCCGGCATAAGCAACAGTTAATTGACGACACATTGTCAAATGGACTAGACCACCGCTAGCTTTGCTCCACCATTCCTCCTCCCCCCACAGGAGGCGCTTCCCCATGTCAGTACACCCCCGACACGCGGTGGACACCGCCCGACCCCTCGTTCTGACGGCCTTCCGGATCGTCGTCGGACTGCTCTTCGCCTGCCACGGAGCCGCCTCGCTGTTCGGCGTGCTCGGCGGTGTCAAGGGCGGCGGCTCCGTCCCGGCCGGCCAGTGGCCCGGCTGGTGGGCCGCGCTGATCCAACTCGTCGGTGGCGGACTGGTCCTGGCCGGTCTCGGCACCAGGGCCGCCGCGCTGCTCTGCTCCGGCTCCATGGCCTACGCCTACTTCACCGTCCACCAGGAGCACGCCCTGCTCCCGATCCAGAACGGCGGCGAGGCCTCGGTGATGTTCTGCTGGGCGTTCCTCGCGATCGCCGTGCTCGGCCCGGGTCCGTTCGCGCTGGACCGCCTGCTGCCCCGACGGGTCGGCGGCCGGGGAGCCCGAGCCGGGGAAGGGACCGATCGCACCCGGCACGGCTCGCAGCCGACGCCGACCGGCTGACCGGCTGACCGGCTGACCGGCCGGCCAGGCTGAAACCCGCCCGGTCGAAACCGAACCGGGCGGAACCGAACCGGACCGACGAACGCCCAACCGCCCCGGCCGCCCGACGGATCTTCCGAAGGGCGGCCGGCTCGGCTCCGTCGCCGCCCGTCAGACCACGGTGGGCAACGGCGGCTCCACCGCCAGCGGCGCGGAGCTGCGCGCCCGGTGCTGCGCGGCCCAGGCGGCGAGCGCCACCGCACAGGCGTGGTCGAGATGGCGCAGCCCCGACCAGTCGAGTTCGACCGGGCGGTCCGCCGGCAGCTTCTCCAGCGTGTCCAGCAGCCGGGGCAGCCGCAGGAAGGTGGCATTGCCGCTCAGCCGCACCCGCAACGGGCGCTCCCCCGGTTCCTCCCCGGGCCCCCCGGGCAGGTCCTCGACGCCGATCTGCAGGTGGGAGGTCTGCCAGGCCGACTTGACCACCGCCAGGCCGATCCCGATCAGCACCCCCTCGAACAGATCCGTGGTGATGATCGCCACCGCCGTCACCCCCAGGACCACCGCCTCCCCCCGGTGCTCCCGGCAGAGCCCGACGATCCGGCGGACCGGGACGAGCTTGGCACCCGCGTGTACCAGCACGGCGGCCAGCGCCGTCAGCGGGACGAGGCCGAGCACGCCGGGCAGGAACGCGGTGAACAGCAGCAGCCAGAGCCCGTGCAGGGTGCGCGAGACCTTGGTCCGGGCGCCCGCCTGGACGTTGGCCGCGCTGCGCACGATCACCGCCGTCATCGGGAGCGCGCCGAGCAGCCCGCAGAGCGTGTTGCCGACGCCCTGGGCGGTCAGCTCCCGGTCGTAGTCGGTGCGCGGGCCGTGGTGCATCCGGTCGACGGCGGCCGCGCTGAACAGGGTCTCGGCGGAGGCGATCAGGGTGAAGGCGAGGACGGTGCCGAGGCCCGCCGTGCCGGCCAGTGCGCCGAGCGCCCCGCGCTCCGGCAGATGGACCACGTCGAGCAGGCCGGAGACCCGGACCCGGGCCACCGGCAGGTCGGCGGCGGCCGTGACGGCGGCGGCGAGGCCGACGGCGGCCAGCGGCGCCGGCACGGCCTGGGCCACCCGGGCCGGCAGGTACTTCCAGAAGGACAGGACCAGCAGGGTCGCCACGCCGAGGGCGACCGCGCTCGGGGTGGCCGCGCCGGTGACGGCGTCGCGCAGCAGCGCGGGCAGGCCGGCGATCTTCTCGGGCCCGGTCGCGGGCGCCCTGCGGTCGGCGAGCGCGTACAGCTGGCCGAAGAGCAGGGTCAGGCCGATGCCGGCCAGCATGCCGTGCACCACGGAGGCGGACATGGCGCGGAACCAGCGGCCCAGGCGTAAGGCGCCCATGGCCAGTTGGAGCAGCCCGGTGGCGAGCACCAGCACACCGAGCGCACCGGCGCCGTACTCCCTGACCGCCTCGTAGACCAGGACGGTCAGCCCGGCGGCCGGTCCGCTGACCTGGAGGCTGCTGCCGGGCAGCGCGCCGACCACCAGGCCGCCGACGATCCCGGTGACCAGCCCGAGTTCGGCCGGGACGCCGGAGGCCACCGCGACGCCGACGCAGAGCGGCAGGGCGACCAGGAAGACCACCAGCGAGGCAGGCAGGTCGTACCGCCAGGGGACGGCCCGCAGCGCGCGGACGGGGGTGCGGTGGCGCAGCGAGCGGCGGGGGCGGGCGCTGCCCGGCGGGGCGTTCTTGCGGGGGCGGCCCGGCGGGCTCTTGGGCCGGCGGGGCAGCGCGCTCACCGGGCCACCGCCCGAAGGCGGGCGGTGCGGGCGAGGCCGGGGGTGGGGCGGGCAGGGAGACAGCAGGCGTGGCGGGTCATGGGTACGTTCCTTCCGCGCGCCCGCCGCTGCGGGCGCGCTGCTGCTGGTCGCGGCGTGGCGGACCAGGGGGCGCGGTGGTGGACCGGACGGCGGAGACGACATCGGTGCGGCGGCCGACCGGGCGGGCCGGGTGGCGGCGGTGGGCGTCGTGTCGGGTCGAGTCGGGTCGGCTGCGGTCAGGGGAGGGCGTCCCTCGATCGGGTAAGGGCGTACCGGGCGCGCTGGTCCTGAACGGGACACGACGGCCGGGGCTTCCCCCGCCCCCGGGCCGACCCCCATCCCCCCTGCCGCAACCCCGGGGCGGTTCCCCCGGTCCCGCCGCGTGTGAGGCTCCTGCCTCGCATGCGGCAACACCCTTGGGAGAAGCCCAAGTTGAACATGGCAACCATGACAGGCCCGGCGTGCCACCGACGGTACCCAGGAAGCCGGAGCGGGCCAACCTCGCACACCGTCCCTTCACGCCCGCCACACACCGGACGCGCTTTCCGGCCCGGATCGGACCTCCGGCTGGGCACGCCAGTTCGGCGGCCGGACAGGTGCACGAACAGAGCCCGCACCGAGCCGCCCCGCACCGGCCCCACCCGGATCGCCGGCGCGCGGCACCGGATCCCGCCTGTGCACGTGCCGGTCGACACACCGCGCCTGGGCCCGACCCACCGGGCGCGGCGGAACTTCGGCATCGGCTTCCGGGTCAGGCCGGAGTTCGGGGTACGCGTTCGGGGCGGCGACTGTGCGGGTACGTAGCAGGAGCCGCCCGCGCGCGCCCGCTGCGCGCGGGGCTTCCGCACCCCGGGAGGCCCACGCCATGTCCTTCAGCATGAGCGCCACCGAGCGCGAGAGCTTTCTGGCCGCCGTCCACGTGGGCGTCCTCGCCATCGCCGACGAGGGCATCGAACCGGACCGGGGCGTCCTCGCCGTCCCGATCTGGTACTCCTACCGACCCGGTGGCGTACTCACCATCCTCACCGGCCGCCACTCCGCCAAGGCCCGCCGGATCAGGGCCGCCGGCCGGTTCGCGCTCTGTGCCCAGCAGGAGGAGCCGCCGTGCCGCTACGTCAGCGTGGAGGGCCCGGTGGTGGAGATCGAGGACCGGCTCGATCCCGCCGAGCGCGCCGCCCTGGCCCACCGCTACATGCCGCCCGCCACCGCCCGCGCCTACCTGGCCGCCACCACCGAGCAGCTGACCGCCGACATAGCCATCCGGATGCGCCCCGAGCACTGGTACAGCGCCGACTTCGCCGCCGTCGCCGCGCGCCTGGACGGGAGTGGCACGCCACCGGTGGAACACCGGTAGGGCTTGTCCGCACGAGGACTCCCGGAGAGGGCGCCCGGGTCGGTCCCGGGGCGGCCGTGACCGCTCAGGCGCCGGTGAGGTGGCGCAGCAGGGGCCCCGGGTCGGCGGAGCCGCAGGCGGTGCGGACGGCGGCGTCGTGGGCGGCGGCGAGCGCGTCGAGGCGGGTGAGCCGGGTGTGGCCGCGGCGGGAGAGGTGGGCGGTGATGCGGCGGCGGTCGCGGTCGTCCTGGCGGCGGTAGACCCAGCCGGCGTCGGCGAGGGCGTCGACCACGCGGCTGAGGCTGGCCTGCGGGATGAGCAGGGCGTGGGCGAGGTCGCCCATGGAGTGGCCGTCGCCGTCGGCGAGGGCGCGCATGACCCGCCACTGGTCGAGGGTGCAGCCCTCCGCCTCCAGCTGGGCGGCGAGGCCGCGGGCGAGACGGCGCTGGGCGACGGTGAGGAGTTCGATCAGCAGCGGCTCACCGGCGGCAGGACCGGCCGGAGCGGCGGAAAGGGTCTCGGCGGCGGCGGAGGTGTCTGTCGTCATCGCCTTGCCTCTTTCCCCACCGCTTGCCGGAATCGCTGCCATGACCATACTCGCAAGCGATGAGCGCCGACGTGAAGTTGTTCGAATCGCTCGACGCGCTGCACTCCCCCCGGGAGGCACCGGCGCTTCGGGTGGGCCTGGTCGTGCCGCAGTCCGGGCCGCTCGGGCTGACCGGCCCGTCCGCGCTGGACGGTGCCCTGCTGGCCGCGCACGAGGTGAACGCGGGCGGCGGGGTACGCGGGGTGCCACTGGAGCTGGTGCTGGTGGACGGCGGGGCGGAGCCGGCCGCGGTGGCGGGCGAAGTGGCGCTGCTGCTGGCCGCGGGCGCGGTGGACGCGGTGGCCGGCTGCCACTCCAGCGACGTGCACCGGGCTGTGGAGACGGTGACGGCCGGGCGGACCGCGTACGTGTTCACCCCGCCGCACGAGGGCGGCACCCGGCTGGCCGGGGTGGTCTGCACCGGCGCCACCCCGGACCATCAACTGCACGCCACCATCGAGCAGTTGACTACCAGTCACCAGATTCGCCGCTGGGCGCTGGTCGGCAACGACTACATCTGGCCGCGCGCGGTGCACCGGGCGGCCGGGGCGGCGATCGCCCGCACCCCGGCCCGGGTGGTGCTGGCGCGTCACCTGCCGTTCGGGGCGACGGAACGGGCGCTGGAGCCACTGCTCGACGCGGTCCGCGCCACCCGGGCCGACGCGCTGCTGCTGAGCCTGATCGGCCGGGACCTGGTGCGGTTCAACCGGGCGCTGCGCCGCAGCGGCCTGGACCGCCGGCTGGTGCGGCTCTCCGGCGCGCTGGAGGAGAACAGCCTGCTGGCGTACGGCGGCGACGACACCGGGACGCTGTACGCGTCGATGCCGTCGTTCGCGAACCTCACGGAGGAGCGGCGGCTGCGGCTGGCGGAGCAGCACCGGGCGGTGTTCGGACCGTACGCGCCGGTGCTGGACGCGTACGCGGTGGGCCTCTACGACGGACTGCACCTGCTGGCGGCGCTCGCGGCGCGCGGCGAGCTGGTGCCGGACGGGCTCGCGGGGGCGGCGCTGCGGCTGCTGCACGGGGAGGACGCGGCGACCCGGCGGGCCTGGGCACGGGCACCGCTGGGCCCGACGCGGGAGCGGGTGCACCTGGCGCGGGCGGAGGGGCTGGGCTTCACCGTGCTGTCCTGACGGGCGTCCGCGGAGGCCCCGGCGGGTCCGGCGGCCCGGGGGGCGCCCGCCCGCCCGGCGCCACGCCCGGCACCTCACCCGGGCCGAAACTCTTCCATTTGGAAATAACTGCCTCTACTCTCTCCCCCACCACCCCAGGGTCGTCACGGGAGAGAGCCCCCATGTCCGAAGCACCCGCGCCCCAGAACATCGAGAACTACGGCTACCGACAGGAGCTGCGCCGCTCACTCCGCTTCACCGACCTGCTGGTCTACGGTCTGGTGTTCATGGTGCCGATCGCCCCGTTCGGCATCTTCGGCAGCGTCTTCCAGGGCTCGGGCGGCATGGTCGCCCTGGCCTACGTGCTCGGGATGGTGGCGATGATGTTCACCGCCCTCTCGTACGCGCAGATGTCGCGGGCCTTCCCGATGGCAGGCTCGGTGTACACCTACGCGGGCCGGGGCATCGCGGCGCCGATCGGGTTCCTGTCCGGGTGGATGATCCTGCTGGACTACGTGCTGGTGCCCGGCCTGCTCTACCTGATCGCCGGCGTGGCGATGAACTCGCTGGTGCCCGCGGTGCCGGTCTGGCTCTGGCTGGTCGGCTTCGTGCTGCTCAACACCGCCGTCAACTACCTGGGCGTCGAGATGACCGCCCGGGTCAACAAGGCGATGCTGATCGGCGAACTGGTGGTGCTGGCCGTCTTCATCGCCGTCGGCCTGGCCGCCCTCGCCTCCGGCAAGGGCCGGGGCTTCGACCTCACCCCGCTGTACAACCCGCACACCTTCTCCTGGAGCCTGGTGTTCGGGGCGGTGTCGATCGCGGTGCTGAGCTTCCTCGGCTTCGACGGGATCTCCACCCTCTCGGAGGAGAACCGGGACTCCGCCCGCGCGATCGGCCGCTCGATGATCGCCGCACTGCTGCTGGCCGGGTCGCTGTTCATCGCCCAGACCTGGATCGCCTCCCTCCTGGTGCCAGACCCGGAGGCACTGATCGGCCAGGGCGACCCGAACGGCACCGCCTTCTACGACGCGGCCCGCACCGCCGCCGGCGGCTGGCTCGCCACCCTGACGGCCGCCGCCACCGCCGTCGCCTGGGGCTTCGCCAACTCCCTGGTGGCCCAGGCGGCCACCTCGCGGCTGCTGTACGCGATGGCCCGCGACCGGCAGTTGCCCGCCTTCCTCGCCAAGGTCCACCCGCGCCACCGCGTCCCGGTCAACGCCACCCTGCTGACCGCCGGGGTCTCGCTGCTGCTCGGCCTCTACACGGCCTCCCGCGAGGACGGCATCACACTGCTCAGCACCCTGGTGAACTTCGGGGCGCTGACCACCTTCCTGGTGCTGCACGTGTCGGTGGTGGTGCACTACCTGATCCGCTCGCGCAGCCGCGACTACTGGCGCCACCTCGTCGCCCCGGCCATCGGCTTCGTGATCCTGGCGTACGTGGTCGTCAACGCCGACATCGCCGCCCAGCGGCTGGGCTTCGTCTGGCTGGCGCTCGGCCTGCTGGTGCTGACCGGGCTGGTCGCCACCGGACGCCGCCCGCGTCTGGCGGTCGCCGACCCGGGCACCGGCGCCGATGCCGATACCACTCCCAGGACCGCCGCCGGCCCCCTCCCGAAGGAGAACCAGTGAACCTGCCCGACATCGTCTCCCTCACGCCCGGCCCGGAGGAGTACGCGTACACCTTCGGCGGCCGTGCGCCGCTGGTGACCGTCCAGCCCGGCACCGTCGTCGAACTCACCACCGAGGACTGCTTCGGCGGGCGGGTACGCGGCTTCGGCGACCTGCCCAGCCAGGTCTGCGACTTCCCCTACCTGAACCCCGTGACCGGCCCGATCGCGGTGGCCGGCGCCGAACCGGGCGACACCCTCGCGGTGCACTTCGTGGAGATCACCCCCGCCCGGGACTGGGGCGTCTCCAGCACCTTCCCGCACTTCGGCGCGCTGACCGGCACCCACACCACCGCGCTGCTGCACCCGCCGCTGGAGGAACGGGTCTGGATCTACGAGCTGGACACGGCGGCCGGGGTCTGCCGGTTCCGGGCCCGGAACAGCGACTTCACCGCCGAGCTGCCGCTGGACCCGATGCACGGCACGGTGGGCGTCGCCCCGGCGGCCGGCGAGACCCTGATGTCGATCACCCCGGGCGCGCACGGCGGCAACCTCGACACCCCGGAGATGCGGGCCGGCACCACCGCCTACTTCGGCGTCAACGTGCCCGGCGGACTGCTGGCCCTCGGCGACGGCCACGCCCGCCAGGGCGAGGGCGAGGTGTGCGGGACGGCGGTGGAGACGGCGATGCGCACCACGGTGGTGATCGACCTGGTCAAGGG
This sequence comes from Kitasatospora sp. NPDC088548, assembly GCF_044753005.1. Lineage (NCBI taxonomy): Bacteria > Bacillati > Actinomycetota > Actinomycetes > Kitasatosporales > Streptomycetaceae > Kitasatospora > Kitasatospora sp. NPDC088548. The sequence goes on along the minus strand of NZ_JBIVMI010000006.1, from coordinate 14,244 downwards.
CGGCGGACCGGCCTGGCCCCGGCTGGAGAACGACCGGTACCTGATCTCCACCGGCTCGGCGCGGCCGCTGGAGGACGCCTTCCGGATCAGCCAGCACGACCTGGTCGGCTGGACGCGCGCCCTGCTGGGCCTGGACGAGCTGGACGCCTACCAGCTGGTCAGCCAGGCCGGGCTGGCCCCGGCGGCCAACGTCTGCGACACCAACTACACGATGGCCGCCAAGCTGCCCAAGTCCCTGCTGGGCCGCGCCCACGCGTACGACGGCCTGCACGAGCGGCTGCGCGCGACGGCCACCGCCTACCTGCGGCACCGCTGACGGCGGCGCCGGGACCGCCGGGCGCCCTGCCCGGTGGCCCGTGGTCACCGGGCCACCGGGCAGGACACCGCCCGGACCGGGCCCACCCGGTCGTGGGCGACGGCCTCGGGGGCGGCTACCGTACCGAGACGAGTCCCGTCCCGACACCCGACCATCCCGAAGGGGACCTACGTGAGCCTGTACGACATCCCGCTGCGCACGCTGTCCGGCGAGGCCGCCTCGCTGGGCGACTACCGGGGCAAGGCCCTGCTGATCGTCAACGTCGCCTCCAAGTGCGGTCTGACGCCGCAGTACGCGGGCCTGGAGCGGCTCCAGGAGCGGTACGCCGGGCGCGGTTTCACCGTGCTGGGCTTCCCGTCCAACCAGTTCGCCGGTCAGGAGCCGGGCAGCGCCGGGGAGATCCGGACCTTCTGCTCCACCACCTACGGCGTCACCTTCCCGCTGTTCGAGAAGACCGACGTCAACGGTGAGGACCGCCACCCGCTCTACGCCGAGCTGACCCGGAGCGCCGACGCCGAGGGCCAGGCCGGGGACATCACCTGGAACTTCGAGAAGTTCGTCATCGCGCCGGACGGCACCGTCGCCGCCCGGATCCGGCCGCGCACCGAGCCGGAGTCGGACGAGGTGACCGCCGCGATCGAGGCCGTGCTGCCGGCCTGACGGCCCGTCGAACGGCCCGTCCGACGGCGGGGCGAGGGGCCCGGGACCACGCGGTGGTCCCGGGCCCCTCGCCTGTCACGGCCCCAGCAGCAGCCGAGTCCCCGGCGGCAGCTCACCGTCGCGGGCCGCGCCGCGCAGATGGGAGAGCAGTGTCTCGCGCAGGGCGGCCGCCGCCCTGGTCAGCGGGACCTCGTGGCCGTGCGCGACGGCGATGGTCCGCCCGAGGCCCGGGCCGGCGAACGGGGTGACGACGAGCCCCGAGCGGGCCGCGACCATGCCCGGCAGCACGGCGGGCCCCAGCCCCGCCCGGACGAAGCCGAGCACCGCGTCCATCTCGCCGCCCTCCACCGCGAACTCCGGCTCGAACCCGGCCTCCCGGCAGGCCGCCAGCGTCGCCTCCCGGAGGTCGTAGCCCTCGCGGAACATCACCAGCGGCCGCCCGCGCAGCTCCGCCACCCGCGCCCGGCGGCGCGGCCCGGCTTCGGCTTCGGCTTCGGCTTCGGCTTCGGCGGAGACCAGCACCAGCTCCTCGTGCAGCAGCTCGGTGACCGCCAGCGCGGGCGCCGCCTCACCGCTCGGCGGTGTGATGATCAACGCGACGTCCAGTTCCCCCGCCGCCAGGGTCCGGACCAGGTCCCGCGAGCCGCCCTCCCGGACCACCAGTGCCACCCCCGGGTAGCGGTCCCGGAAGAGCCGCAGGACATCCGGCACCAGGCTGGTGCAGAGGCTCGGCGGCGCCCCCAGCCGGACCCGGCCGCGGCGCAGCTGCACCGTCTCCTGGACGGCCAGCCGGGCGCTCTCGGTGTCCGCGAGGATGCGCCGGGCGAGTGGCAGCAGCGCGTCGCCGGCGTCGGTGAGGGCGATGTTGCCGCGGGTGCGATGGAACAGTTCGGCACCCAGCTCCCGCTCCAGTGCGCGGATCTGCTGCGAGAGCGAGGGCTGGGCGACATGGGCCGCCTCGGCCGCCCGGGTGAAGTGGCGGGTCTCGGCGACGGCGAGGAAGTAGCGGAGTTGCTGGAGCTGCACCCGGCCAGGATAGGCACACTCGATAGGCACCGGCTATCGTCGCGAGCCGCATCATGTCTTGGACGCACCCACCCGGCCGTCCCTACCGTTGTCGCCATGACAACCGCGACTCGGACGGGCCGGCATCCGTCCACCCTGGCGACCCTCTGGCGGTCGACCGTCGGCAAGAAGGCGGTCATGGCCGTCAGCGGACTGGTCATGCTGCTGTACCTGGTCGCACACATGCTGGGCAACCTCAAGGTCTTCTTCGGCCCGGACGACATCAACGGCTACGCGGCGTGGCTGCGCACCCTCGGCCAGCCCTTCCTCGGCCACGAGTGGTTCCTCTGGATCGCCCGGGCCGGCCTGCTCGCCGCCGTCCTGCTGCACGGCGTGGCCGCGTACCAGCTCAGCCGGCGCGACCTCGCGGCCCGGCCGAGCAAGTACGTGCACCAGCGGCGGCGGGCCAGTTACGCGACCCGCACGATGCGCTGGGGCGGGGTGATCCTGGCGCTGTTCATCGTCTGGCACATCCTGGACCTCACCACGCTCACCGTGAACCCGGCCGCCGAGCACGGCCACCCGTACCAGAACATCGTGGCCTCCTTCTCGAACTGGTACAGCTGCGTGATCTACGTCGTCGCGATGCTGGCCGTCGGTCTGCACATCCGGCACGGCTTCTGGAGCGCCGCGCAGAGCCTCGGTGCCAACAACGCCCGCCGGGACCGGGCGTTGAAGCTGACCGCCAACGGCCTGGCCCTGGTGCTGACCGTCGGCTTCCTGTCCGTCCCCGTGGCCGTGATGACCGGAGTGGTGAGTTGAGCGCCTACAGCGACTACCGCGTCGGCGAGCCGATCGCCGACACCAGGGCCCCCGCCGGGCCGATCGAACAGCGCTGGGACCAGCGGCGGTTCGACGCCAAGCTGGTCAACCCGGCCAACCGGCGCAAGCACACCGTGATCGTGGTCGGCACCGGCCTGGCCGGCGGCGCGGCCGGTGCCACCCTCGCCGAACAGGGCTACCACGTGGTGCAGTTCTGCTTCCAGGACTCCCCCCGACGGGCCCACTCGATCGCCGCCCAGGGCGGCATCAACGCCGCCAAGAACTACCGCAACGACGGCGACTCGATCCGCCGGCTCTTCTACGACACCGTCAAGGGCGGCGACTTCCGCGCCCGCGAGTCCAACGTGCACCGGCTCGCCCAGGTGTCGGTGGAGATCATCGACCAGTGCGTGGCCCAGGGCGTCCCGTTCGCCCGCGAGTACGGCGGCCTGCTGGACACCCGCTCCTTCGGCGGCGTCCAGGTGTCCCGCACCTTCTACGCCCGCGGCCAGACCGGCCAGCAGCTGCTGCTCGGCGCCTACCAGGCGCTGTCGCGCCAGATCGCGGCCGGGAACGTCGAGATGCACCCGCGCACCGAGATGCTCGACCTGCTGGTGATCGACGGACGGGCGCGCGGCATCGTCGCCCGGGACCTGGTGACCGGCGCGGTCTCGACCTACACCGCCGACGCGGTGGTGCTGGCCAGCGGCGGCTACGGCAACGTCTTCTACCTCTCCACCAACGCCAAGAACTCCAACGCCACGGCCGTCTGGCGGGCCCACCGGCGCGGCGCCTACTTCGCCAACCCGTGCTTCACCCAAATCCACCCCACCTGCATCCCGCGCTCCGGCGAGCACCAGTCGAAGCTGACCCTGATGAGCGAGTCGCTGCGCAACGACGGCCGGATCTGGGTGCCCTCGGCCAAGGGCGACACCCGGCCGCCGGCCGAGATCCCCGAGGCCGAGCGCGACTACTACCTGGAGCGGATCTACCCGTCGTTCGGCAACCTCGTCCCGCGCGACATCGCCTCCCGGGCCGCCAAGAACGTCTGCGACGAGGGCCGCGGTGTCGGCCCCGGCGGGCAGGGCGTCTACCTGGACTTCGGTGACGCCATCCGCCGGCTGGGCCGGGACGCCGTGGCCGCCAAGTACGGCAACCTGTTCGAGATGTACGAGCGGATCACCGCCGAGGACCCGTACCGGGTGCCGATGCGGATCTACCCCGCGATCCACTACACCATGGGCGGGCTCTGGGTCGACTACGACCTGCAGACCACCGTCCCCGGCCTGTTCGCGGTCGGCGAGGCCAACTTCTCCGACCACGGCGCCAACCGGCTCGGCGCCAGCGCGCTGATGCAGGGGCTCGCGGACGGCTACTTCGTCCTCCCGCCGACCGTCAACGACTACCTCGCCCGCAACCCGCTGCCGGCCGTTCCGGACGACCACCCGGAAATCGCCGCGGCCGAGGCCGATGTGACGGACCGCCTGAACCTGATCCTGGCGGTGGACGGCGACCGGACGCCCGACTCCTTCCACCGCGAACTGGGCGAACTCCTCTGGGACGAGTGCGGGATGGCCCGCGACGAGGCCGGCCTGCGCCGCGCCCTCGCCCGGATCCCGCTGCTGCGCGAGGAGTTCTGGCGTCGGATCAAGGTCCCCGGCACCGGGCAGGAGCTCAACCAGTCGCTGGAGAAGGCCAACCGCCTGGTCGACTACTTCGAGCTGGCCGAGCTGATGTGCCTGGACGCCCTGCACCGCGCGGAGTCCTGCGGCGGTCACTTCCGGGTCGAGAGCCAGACCGAGGACGGCGAGGCGGCCCGCCGCGACGAGGAGTTCTCCTACGCCGCCGCCTGGGAGTTCACCGGCACCGGCACGGCCCCCGTCCTGCACCGCGAACACCTCGACTTCGAGCACGTCCACCCCACCCAGCGGAGCTACGCGTGAACCTCACCCTGCGCATCTGGCGCCAGGCGGGCCCGGAGGCACCGGGCTCGATGACCACCTACCAGGTCAGCGGGATCAGTCCCGACATGTCCTTCCTGGAGATGCTCGACACCCTCAACGAGGAGCTGATCACCCGGGGCGACACCCCGGTGGCCTTCGACCACGACTGCCGCGAGGGCATCTGCGGCGCCTGCGGCATGGTCATCAACGGCCAGGCCCACGGCCCCGAGCGGACCACCACCTGCCAGCTCCACATGCGGCACTTCACCGACGGCGACACCATCGACATCGAGCCGTGGCGGGCCTCCGCCTTCCCGGTGGTCAGGGACCTCGTGGTGGACCGCTCGGCGTTCGACCGCATCATCGGCTCCGGCGGCTACATCACCGCCCCCACCGGCAGCGCCCCCGACGCCCACGCCACCCCCGTGCCCAAGGCGGCCGCCGACACGGCCTTCGAACACGCCGAGTGCATCGGCTGCGGCGCCTGTGTCGCCGCCTGCCCCAACGGCTCGGCGATGCTCTTCACCTCCGCCAAGGTCGTCCACCTCAACGTCCTGCCGCAGGGCGCGCCCGAGCGGAAGTCCCGGGTGCGGTCCATGGTCGCCGCGATGGACGCCGAGGGCTTCGGCGGCTGCACCAACACCGGCGAGTGCGCCACCGCCTGCCCGAAGGGCATCCCGCTGCCCAGCATCGCGGCGATGAACCGCGAGTTCCTCCGCAGCGCGACGGGCTGACCGGCCGGCCGAGGGCCCTCGCCACCGGGTGGCGGGGGCCCTCGGCGTGCTCAGCCCCGGGCGGCCCCGTCGGCGGTCCCGTCAGCGGCCCCGTCAGCGCTCCCGTCGGCGGGCGGGACGGCGGGCAGGACGGCGAGGGCGTCCGCGAGGAGGCGCAGCTGGGCGGGGCGGACGGAGGGGCCCATGGCCGCCAGGCGCAGCGGGCTCAGCGCGCCGAGCATCGCCCGGAGGCCGGGGGCGGCGAGCATCGGCAGCTGGTCGAGGACGGCGGCGCGCGCCCGGTCGTCCTGGAGCAGGACGCGCAGCGGGGTGTGGACGGAGAGCGGGGTCTCGGGGAACTCGGCCGGGTCGGGCAGGGGTTCGGCGGCGGCGCGGGCCTGCGGCTGCTGGGCGCGGGCGAGCAGGTGCTCTGCGGTGACCGGCCCCTCGGCGGGCAGCCCGAGGCGTTCGAACTGGTCCGCCGGGGCGTCGCTGTCCCGCAGGGCCTGGGTGAGCAGGGCTGCCAGCCGGAGTTCGAGTTCGTCGTCGACCAGCGGGTTCTCCTGCCCGGGGTCGGTGTCGAGGTCGAACAGCAGGGTGCCGAAGGCGTACGGGTTGCCGAAGGACTGGGCGGGCAGCCGGAGCACGGGGACGCCCTTGGTGAAGGGCAGCGGCGGTTCGAGGGTGGCGGCGGCCAGCTCCTGCGGGCTGAAGTGGCCGCGCATGTGGGTGGGCATCAGGGTGTGCTCGTGGAGCGGCCGGTTCGACGGGTCCTTGCAGGCCCGCATGTAGACGTAGCGGCCGTCGGTGACGCTGACGTGGCCCCCGAAGACGCCGAACAGGCCGTGCGGCCGGACGGGGGTGTCGTGGGCGACGGTGTCGGCGAGCGGCCGGCCCTGCATGTCGGGGGTGCGGTGGACGCCGAAGAACTCCAGCAGGGTGGGGCCGAGGTCGATGGTCTGGACGAGGGCGGCCCGGCGGCCGGTGGCGCGGGTGCGCGGGTCCCAGATGAACAGCGGGGTGTGGATGTTCTCGTCGTACCAGGGCTGGATGTTCTTGCCCCACCAGCCGCGCTCGCCGAGCAGCAGCCCGTGGTCGGTGCAGACGATCAGCAGGGTGTCGTCCCAGAGACCGTGCTCGTCGAAGGCGTCGAGGACCCGGCCGAGGGAGTCGTCGCACATGGTGAGCAGCGCGGCGTACTCGTTGCGGGCGTGCTCGACCGCCTCGGGGGTCTCGGTGACGCGCTTGTAGTCCGGCCAGTCGAAGTGCGGGCCGTCCCAGTCGTGCGGGTAGTGCTTCTTGTGCTGCTCGTAGGAGTAGAACGGCTCGTGCGGGTCGAAGCACTCGATCTGCAGGAACCAGCGGTCGGCGTCGCGGTTGGTGGCGATGAACTCCAGCCCGGCGTCGAAGGTGCGGGTCTGGGGGTGGTCGGCGAGGTCGGCCAGGTACTGGCGGTTGACCCAGTCCTGGCGCCACATCGGGCCGTCGCGCCAGGACAGCGTCTCGGGGATGTCCGGGTCGGCGACGTGGCCCTTCCACTTGTCGCCCTCCTGGCCGCGGAAGAACTCGTAGCTGTCGTAGCGGTTGTGGTAGGTGGCGCCGCCGTCCTCCCAGTAGTGCTGGTGGTCGGTGACCAGGTGGGTGTAGACGCCGGAGCGGCCGAGCAGGTCGGGGACGGAGTCGTCGAAGGGCTCCAGCGGGCCCCAGGAGCGGTGCAGGAAGTTGTAGCGCCCGGTGTGCATCTCGCGGCGGGCGGGCATGCAGGGCATGCTGCCGCCGTAGCAGTTGTCGAAGGTGGCGGCGCGCTCGGCGAGCCGGCTGAAGTTCGGGGCGAGGGTCCAGTCGCAGCCGTAGGGCGGCAGGAACCGCCGGTTGAGGCTGTCGAACATGACCATGACGGCTTTCACCGGGTGTCGTCTCCTTCGGTGGGCGGCGGGGCCGCGGACGTGCGGACGGGGTTCAGCGGGGTGCCGGCGGCGCCCTGGGCGTTCTGGGCGTCCTGGAGCAGCCTTCGGGTGCGCTCCAGCCAGTCGATCCAGGCGTCGACGGCGGAGGTGCCGTACTGGTGGGAGAGCTCGCGGATCAGGCGGATCCGGTAGGCGTCGGCCTCCGGGGTGCCCTCGGGGAAGGCGATGCCGCGGTCGCGGCCGCGCGAGGTGGCGACCTGGTGGCGGCGGTAGGCGAGTTCGGTGTCGATCAGGCCGGGCAGGACGTCGGGGGCGAGCATCCCGGCGAAGAAGAACCGGGTCATGAAGTCCGGGTCCTGGAACCGGCTGGTCGGCCGGTAGGGCGAGCGGGCCTCGGCCAGCAGCTCGGCCCGGCCGGCCTCGGTGAGGCGGTAGACCTTGGCGTCCGGGCGGCCGTCGCGCGGGTCGACCTCGAACTCGACCCAGCCCTTCTCGTTCATCCGGTTGAGCAGCCGGTAGATCTGGCTCTGGTGGACGTTGGAGCGGACGAAGCGGCCCTCGCTCGCCAGCCAGTGGCGCAGGTCCCAGCCGCTGCGCGGATGGAGGGCCAGCAGGCCCAGCAGGACATGGTCGAACTTCACGGGCGGGTCGCTCTCTTCCGTCGTCCGGCGGACGGACGGCTCCGCCCACCTAGATGAATAGTCACCTAGGTGAAAAATGCTATAGCTTGAGGCCATGAGTCAACCCCCGCCGAGGAAGGCGTGCTGTCTGCCGGACCGGCCGGCCGGCCCCGTCCGGCCGCCGGAGCCCCCGCCGTCACCCGCCGCACTGCGGCCCGGGCACCGGCAGATCGAACTGCCCGGCGGCGCCTTCGCGATGGGCGACGCGTTCGGCGAGGGCTACCCGGCGGACGGCGAGACGCCGGTGCACACCGTGGAGCTGCCGCCGTTCGCGATCGACGCGACGCCCGTCACCACGGCGATGTTCGCCGCCTTCGCCGAGGCCACCGGCCACCGCACCGACGCCGAACGGGCCGGCTCCTCGGCCGTCTTCCACCTGTTCGTCGTCGCCGAACCGGCCGACGTCCTCGGCCGCTCCCCCGCCGCGCCCTGGTGGACCGAGGTGCGCGGCGCCGACTGGCGGCACCCGTACGGCCCGCTCAGCGACACCGCCGACCTGGCCGACCACCCGGTGGTGCACATCAGCCACCACGACGCGCTGGCGTACTGCCGCTGGGCCGGGCGCCGGCTGCCCACCGAGGCCGAGTGGGAGTACGCCGCCCGCGGCCCGCACCCCGGGCTGCGCTACCCGTGGGGCGACGAACTGCGCCCGGACGGCGCGCACCGCTGCCGGATCTGGCAGGGCCGGTTCCCGGATCTCCCCAGCGGCGAGGACGGCTGGTACGCCACCTCGCCGGTGGGCGACTACCCGCCCAACGACTTCGGTCTGTACGACGTGGCCGGGAACGTCTGGGAGTGGTGCGCCGACCGCTTCGACCCCGACTGGTACACCCGTTCGCCCCGGTACGACCCGCGCGGACCGCGGGAGGACCGGGACGGGCGGGGGCGGCGGGTGCTGCGCGGCGGCTCCTACCTGTGCCACGACTCGTACTGCAACCGCTACCGGGTGGCCGCGCGGACCGGCAACACCCCGGACTCCACCAGCGGCAACTGCGGCTTCCGGACGGTGGCCGACGGCGTCCCGACCCGCTGAGGCGCGCGGGGCACCGGGGCGCGCGCGGGACGTGCACGGAGTGCGCAGTAGATATGGGGGCGCACGCCGGACGGTCGCACGCGCCCCGCAGGAGTGGTGCTTCGTCAGCGCCGGTGCTGCACACCCGGAATTCGCGCTACGGTGGTTCCCGCGCTACGGAGGGTTGCATATGCCCGAGGTTCAGTCCTGTTCCGGGTGTGGCGGGTCCGGAGGGACCGAGAAGACCGAGGCCACGGTCGGGCTGGACGAGGAGAGGAACATGGTGCCGGAGATCCACACCTTCTGGTCGCCGTGCGGCCGGTGCCACGGATCCGGAACGGTGATCGTCGGATGAGGCTGGTCTTCGAGTGCGTCGAGTGCGGCGGCCATTACCTGCCGCCCGAGAGCATGACGTATCCGGACGGGCCCGCGTCCCCGCTCTGGTGCTCGCGCTGCCAGGAGGCGAAGCGGGCGGCGGGGGTCGGCGAGGACCGGCTGCTGGCGCGGCTGGCGCTCGCCGCCGCGCGGGCCTCGGTCGCCACCCGCGCGGTGTGCCCCCCGGAGAGCGCCGAGCCCGCCCGGCCGGATGTCCGGCCCTCGCGGCCGCCGCTTTCCCGCCGGGCGCGGTCCGGCCCGGGCGGGGTACGCAGCAAGCTGCTCTGAGCGGGGCCCTCGCCCTCGGCGTGGGGGCTCTCCGCGCGGGGGCCGGGGCGGGTCAGAAGAGCGCCTCCTGGGCGTCCTCCTCCCTCGGCCGCACCCGGGTACGCAGGGCCAGGCCCTCGGGCCGGCGCCCGGTCACCGGGGTGAGGGTCCACCCGGTGAGCAGCCGGGTGTCCAGCAGCAACGGCGTACTGTCGGCGGCGTCCACCGCTCCCCCCGGGGTCTCCGGGCGCCCCTGGGTCCCCTGGATCTCCTGGGCCTCCGGCGGGTCGAGGAAGAGGTGACGGCCGATGGGCGGCCGCAGCGTGCCCGCGACGACGGCGCCGGAGGCGAGCCCGGTGACCTGCCGGTAGGCGGCGGGGGCGCCTTCGGCCAGGCCGAACAGGTCGATGTGGTCGGTGACCGGGCGGGCGGGCAGGAGCTCCACCGCGTGGCCGTGGAGCAGCCGGTGGGCCTGGCCCCGGGCGTCGGCCAGGATCGCCCGGCGCCCGTCCGCGTCGCCGTGCCGCCACCAGTGGTCGAGCTTGACCCGGCTGGTGAAGCGCTCCCGGGCCAGGCCCGCGGCGGCCACGGTCAGTTCGGCACGCCGGACGGCGGGCAGGCCGCCCCGGGCGGCGAAGATGTAGGCCAGGGCGCCCTGTTCGAGCAGCCGGCTGGTGCCGCGCTGCTCGGCCGTGAGACCGACCTTCAGCAGGCCGTCGCCGAACCAGGCGAGGTAGAGCAGGTAGGTGCGGCCGTCGTCGAGGATCTGGTCCCGGGCGAGGGCGAGGCCGCGGTCGACGCTCTGGCAGGCGGCGCACTGGACGGCGCCGCCGTCCGGGTCGATGGTGGCCCGGTGGGGGCAGGGGGTGCGCTCGGGCATGCCGGCGATCCACGCGCCGGTGCAGCGGCGCGGCCCGGTGAGCAGCCAGCCGACCTCGGTGCCGGGCGCGGCGGCGCGTTCGTGCACCCGGCCGCCGTTGACGGCGCTGAGCACCGGCCGGCCGTCCTTCCAGTGCAGGCCGGTGGAGATCCAGCCGGTGGGCCGCTCCGGCCGCTGCTGTGGGTTCACGCTCGTCCTCCCGTACGAAACAGCGAGGTTACCCGCTGCCCCGGACAGTCCCGCCGGGCGGCCGTCGGGACAGCGGGCGCCACCGGGGCGACGCCCCGCCGTCGGGGCCGGTGAGCAGGCCGTTCACGCACCCCGGAAATCCGCTCGGCGGCCCGGCCGGCCGTTGGTACCGTCCCGCCATGATCGAAGAAACCGCCCCGGAGGCCCCCGGGCCCGTCACCGCCGACGACCTGGCGCTCACCCTGCGCCTCGCCACGGCCGCGCTGCGCGGCGCTCCCGAGGACGCCGACTGGTCCCGGCCCGCCGGAGCGCTGGCGTGGGACTGCTGGGCCACCGTCGAGCACCTGGCCGACGATCTGCTCTCCTACGCGGCCCAGCTCGGGCCGGGGGCCCCGCCGCTCGACCGCTACGTGCCGTTCCTGACGGTGCGCCACGCCCCCGGCGCGCCGAACGGCTTCGTCCACGCCGAGCGCGACGCGGGCCCGGCCGGACTGCTCCAGGTGCTGGAGGCGAGCGGTGCGCTGATGGTCGCGATGGCCCGCACCGCCGCGCCCGGGACCCGCGCGTACCACCCGTGGGGCGTCTCGGACCCGGCCGGGTTCACGGCGATGAGCCTGGTGGAGACGCTGGTCCACGTGCACGACGTCACCCAGGGCCTCGGTCTGCCCTGGCAGCCCCCGGCCGGCCCCTGCCGGCGCACCCTGGCCCGGCTCTTCCCGGACGTCCCCCTCGGCCAGGGCGCCGACCCCTGGCAGACGCTGCTCTGGGCCACCGGCCGGGCCGGGACGCCCGGGCGCCCGCGTCGCACCGACTGGCGCTGGTACGCGGAAGTACCGTCCGCGGGGCGGTAGGTGCACTGACCACGGAGGTCGGTGACGGCGCCCCCGCCCGCGGAGGCCGCCGCAGGCCGTGGGCGCTTGGGCGGTTCGCCCGTCCACGTTCTATTGTGGCGGGCGCGGTGGTGGCGCGGCCGGGAGGCGGCGCGCCGGGGCCGGGTGCGGAACGAAGGGGTGGACGGTGGCGGGGCGGCGGAACAACGGGGTGCTGGCGGTCTGGGCGGAGGCGCAGCGGCAGCAGCAGCGCCGGGAGGAGGCCCAGTGGCGCGCCCAGACGGCCGAGCAGCGGCGGCGCGAGCGCGAGTCGCGCGAGGCCCAGCGGGCGGCGACCCGGGGCGAGCGTGAGGCGCTGCGGGCGTACCAGCAGACGCGGGAGGCGGAGGTGGCCCGGCGGACGGCCGAACTGGACGCCCGGGTCGAGGAGTTGCGCGGGCTGCTGCCCGCCGGTCTGCGGCAGCCCGCGTTCAGCCCGCAGGCGCTGCTGGCGCCGCAGGCGCAGCCGCCGTTCGAGCCGGGCCGGCTCGGCGAGCCGGTGCCGATGCCGGACCAGGCGCACTACCAGGTGCCGCCGCCGGACCAGGTCCAGGCCCGCAACCCCGGGGTCTGGCGGCAGTACGAGCAGTACGTGGCGCAGGCCCGGGCCCGGTTCGAGCAGGACTGGTACGCGGCGCAGGCGGCCGAGGCGGACCGGCAGCGGAGGCTGGCCGACTACCACCAGCAGTACCTGGACTGGGTCGCCCAGCACCGCCGGCAGGACGAGGACCGCGCCGCCCGGACGGAGGAGCTGCTGCGGCGGCTGCGCTCCGGCGAGGCGGAGGCCGTGCAGGAGTACTTCACCGCCGGGCTGTACGCCTCGGCGGCCTGGCCGGAGGGGTTCCCGCACCGTCTCGTGGCGGCCTGGGAGGTGTCGACCCGCCAGCTGGTGGTGAACTGGGAGCTGCCGGGCCCGGACATCGTCCCGGCGAGTTCGCGGGTGCGCTACGTCAAGACGGACGACCGGGAGGCGGAGGTGGCCCGGCCGGCCACCGAGCGCAAGGCGCTGTACCGGGAGGTGCTGGCACAGAGCGCGCTGCGGGTGGTGGCGGAGCTGTTCCGGGCGGACCGGGACGGGCTGCTGGACTCGGTGGTGCTGAACGGCTTCGTCCGGGGCATCGACCCGGCCACCGGCCGGGAGGCGGAGCGGTTCCTGTCGACGGTGACGGTGTCCCGGGCGGAGTTCGCGGCGCTGGCGCTGGACCGGGTGGCGGCCGTGGAGTGCTTCCAGGGGCTCGGCGGCACCCTGTCGGCGCGCCCGGAGCGGCTGGACGAGGTGCGGCCGGACCGCCTGCCGGAGACGGTCGGCGGCAGTCTGGCCGGGCAGGGCGGCGAGGACGAGCCGGACCTCTTCGAGATGGACCCGATCGAGTTCGAGGAGCTGATCGCCGAACTGTTCCGGCTGCGCGGCTTCCGGGTGATGACCACGGCCCGCAGCGGGGACGCCGGGGTGGACGTGGTCGCCGAGGACCTCGACCCGGTGACCGGCGGACGGATCGTCATCCAGGCCAAGCGCTACCGGTCGACGGTCTCCCCCACCGCCGTCCGGGACCTCGATTCCACCGTGCGCCACCACGGTGCGATCAAGGGCATCCTGGTGACCACGGCCGGATTCGGGCCGGGCTCGTACGACTACATCCGCAACAAGCCGCTGACGCTGGTGAGCGGGCCGGAGCTGGTCGAGCTGCTGGCCGAGCAGGGGCTGCGCGGCCGGCTGGGCGGGGACCGCACCAACGGCGGCGGGCCGGCCGCGGCCGGGGCGGCGGCCCCCGCCGAGCCGGCCGACGGCGTGGCGGCGGACCACCGGACCAGCGTGGAGCTGACCTGGCGCAGCCGCACCGCCGGCGGGGACGCGGTGGAGCTGGACGTCTCGGCGTTCCTCTGCACCTCCGGACGGGTGGTCAGCGACGAGCACTTCGTCTTCTTCAACAACCCGCAGGATCCGGACGGTGCCGTCCGGCTGCACCCCACCCGGTCGGTGCCCGGCGAGCCGGCCCGGGCCGCCCGCGTCACCCTGGAGCTGGGCCGGCTGGCGCCGGGGGTGGACGAGGTGGTGCTCGCCGCCTCCACCGAGGAGGAGGAGCCGCCCGCGGTGCCGCTCGGCTATGTGCACGGCCTCGCCCTGACGGCGGCGTACGGGCCGGGCGCCGCCGGGCCGGAGAGCTGGACGGCCGCCACCGGCGGAATGCCGGACAGCGCGATGCTGCTGGGCTCGTTCCGGCGGACCGGCGGGTCCTGGCAGTTCACGCCGTCCGGCACCGCGGTGACCGGCGGCCTGGCCGGGCTGGCGGTGCACTGGGGCGTCGCGGTCGAGTAGCGGCCGGGGCGGACGCCGCGACCCCTCTCAGGGGCGGATGTCATACCTGAGGATGAGAAGGACCCCCGCCGACCCGCCGGGACGGCGGGGGGTCACCGTCCCCGCGACCGACACATCGCGCCCGAACCGATTGGGAGGATTGAACGGAAGAAGATCATCCGTTCCCGTCCCCAGGAGTCCCCCCGTGACGATGCCCGCAACCGCCGTCCGTACCGGCCGGGCGGCCGCCCGCGCCACCGGTCTGAACAAGGTCTACGGGGAGGGGGAGACCCGCGTCGTCGCCCTCGAC